>JACONI010000061.1:0-3164 GCA_014323825.1 Ekhidna sp.
TGCGGTGCTGTCGTCTCGTTAGTTAAACCTCCAAGGTGTTGGGAAACCTTGGAGGTTGCTGTGGTGATATTGTCTCGTTAGTTAAACCTTCAAGGTGTTGGGAAACCTTGGAGGGTTTTGTGGTGATATTGTCTCGTTAGTTAAACCTCCAAGGTGTTGAGAAACCTTGGAGGTTTTTTCTGTGGTGCTGTCGTCTCGTTAGTTAAACCTCCAAGGTGTTGGGAAACCTTAGATTTTTGTGGTGCTATCGTCTCGTTGGTTAAACCTTCAAGGTGTTGGGAAACCTTGAAGGTTTTTTTGTGGTGCTGTCGTCTTGTTGGTTAAACCTCCAAGGTGTTGGGAAACCTTGGAGGTTGCTGTGGTGCTGTCGTCTTGTTGGTTAAACCTCCAAGGTGTTGAAAAACCTTGAAGGTTACTGCGATGTTGTGGTAGTTGTCTTGAACAGGATTTATTTGATTTTAGGATGGAAAGGATTTTTATGGTAAACTCCTCTTCGGGTGGGGTTTGTGGATTCATCTTTCTATTCGTCTCCCGCAGACTGCGCTGATGGGCGCAGAGGTTCTTGCAGCGCGTTTCGGGGTTATTTTTTTCCATCTAGCGGTTTTTTTTGTCTGTTCCGCAGGTATTAAAAGTGAAGGATTCGCCAAAGCGGAGAGGACTGCTACGTGCTGTCGTGGTGATTTAAACCTTAAGGGTTTTGAAAATCATAAAGATGATATGATCTTTTTTAATACCTTTACATGGTAAAATATCACAAATATCAGAGTCTTTGCCCGGAAAGAGAGGGACTTTTTCCACTCCCGAACGGAGACATTCATTCTTATCATTTTACTTGAAACCACTCTTAATCATATCCTTCTTTTTGATGCCTCTTTTAAATCTCAGTCAGGTTTTTGATGAAGGGCTCGTACAAAAACTTACAAAAAAAGGAGCAGATCATGTTTACAATGCTCATCTTGATTCAGCACTTTACTATGCGGATAGTTTAAAAACCTATATACCCACTCATCCTGCTGTTCCTTTAATGAAGGCAATAGCGTTGATATGGGCACACATACCAACTATATCGGATGAGGTTTTTTCTGTGATTGAGAGACAACTGGATTCAACGGTATTCCTGGCTCGGCAGAAAGACCCTAGGCTTAAAGATCCCGAAATGATTTTTTTTGCAATGTCAGCTTATGGTCTTTTGGCCGAGTATTATGCTGATAAGGATTACACGATGAAGGCCGTGAGGGAAGCAGGCAGGGCTTATAGCCTTTTAAAGCAGGGATTTGACTTGACCGAAAAATATCCGGAGTTTTTATTTACAACCGGCCTTTACAATTATTTTAGAGAGAAATATCCGGAGAAGTATCCCATCTATAAGCCATTACTGTGGTTCTTTAGAAGTGGAGATAAGGAGCTGGGACTGAAACAGCTGGAGAGGGCAGCGGAGGTTACTTTTTTAACAAAGGTTGAAACTCACGTCTATTTAAGTTATATTTATCTCAGGTATGAATATAAGCCCGAAAAAGCGCAGCAATACCTTTCAAGATTGTGCTTGTTGTACCCGAATAACTATTATGCTAAAGCAAAATATTTAGAATCACTGGCAAACCCAAAGGACTTTAACATTGCCCCGATAAAGATGATTAACGATCTGATGAATCATGAAAATGACTATTACAAACTGGCCGGACATGTATTTCTCGGGTATTATGAGGAAGTTGTAAATGGAAATCACCTGAAGGCTGAAATTGCATATAGAAAAGGACTTACCTTTGGCGAACAAATTTCTGAGCATGGAGAATTTTTTAAGGGTTTTGGATATTTGGGACTTGGAAGAATTCTGCTTGCCGCAGAAGAGGCGGAAGAGGCTGAGGTGGTTTTAAAAAAGGCACTTAATTACCCTGAAACCGAAGCAATCAAAAGTGAAGCAAAAGAACTTCTGTCACAGCTATGATTCTTTTTTACCGTCCGGCTTTGCCGCTGAAAAGAATCCGTTTTTAGAAGCATCGGGAAATAATTATTCAATAAAAGTAAAGTTTAAATAAAATGGATTTTTCAAAAGACTTCTCAGTGTTACTCCTGAGAGACCTTAACTTATTAAAACAAGAGATTGAAGCGTACAAGGATGAGGAGAAACTTTGGCTGAAGAAGGGAGAAATAAATAATGCAGCAGGAAACCTGGCACTTCATATTTGTGGAAATTTGAGGCATTTCATTGGGGCTGTTTTATTAAAAGACGGATACCAAAGAAACAGAAAATTTGAATTTGAAGGGAAAGTCAAAAAGAGTAAGATTTTGAACGAAATAGCGCAAGCAATGGAGTCGGTTTCGATCTTCTTTAGGGATGTTGAGAATCATGTTTATAAAGATAAATATCCACTACAGGTGTTGGGATATGAGATGACCACGTTTTACTTCATAGTCCACTTGCATGGACATCTCAACTATCATTTGGGACAGATTAATTACCACCGAAGGATGCTGAACTCAGGTTAGTCGGTTTCCCAAAAGTTCCCTGTCAGGGTGCTGATCTTCCTCCTTGCTTTCACCACAAACCGGACGGGCAAGGGGTAATTCATCTTCCTCCACCGCTTGGCTTTCTCGTTCGCAGAGCCTTAAAGCCTTCAACTCTTTTCCCTATTTCTTCACCCAATTGATAACGCTCACATGGCTCTCGCCTACCATACCCTCTATGCTTCTAAACCCCAATCCTTCCAAATAAAGCCTCAAACACAATTGAACATCGTAAAGATCTATTCCTTTGCCTAATTTGGGAATCGTAAAATGTATGGGCATGCTTGCATCTATAGCGTTGTTTTCCATCACTCTTTCCATTTCTAACATCGTCTTTAGCATGACATTTGGGACAGTGGGGAATCTTTGTATCCATGCTTTTTTATTGATAATCTACTACATTTTAGCAATACCAATTACAAAACTTGCATGATAAATCAAAAAACTTATATACCTTTGCATTTTCAAAAACTAAAATAATGAGTTATGAGCACGTTAGATAAAAAAAGATCAAAAAACATTACGGATAGAAAGAACACGTCACACACGCTGCCGAAAGGGCTGTACAGGCTTAATTTAATGCCCCCCCCCCCCCGTTTATCACTAAAATATGCCTTCCTTGTAATTTTGATGCTATTCATCACATTCTTCGGGCAGGC
>JACONI010000061.1:3184-5073 GCA_014323825.1 Ekhidna sp.
GCCCCCCCCCCCCCCGTTTATCACTAAAATATGCCTTCCTTGTAATTTTGATGCTATTCATCACATTCTACGGACAGGCACAGACCAAACCTGAACCCAAACCCTTCATTACCACATGGGAGACGAAAACTCCTAACGAAACCATTACCATCTCTACCGTGAGCGGAGAAACCTACAACTACTCCGTAAAATGGGGTGACGGCAAAACGGATAACAACACTTACAACGGAGATGCTTCCCATTCCTATACTACGGCAGACACCTACACCGTCACCATCACCGGAACCTTCCCACGTACCCGATTTGGAGAAACCAATGAATCCGGATTTTTTACAGCACTCACTGCGGCGGGGCAGATACGTTCCGTCAAACAGTGGGGAGATAACCAATGGACTTCCATGAATAGAGCTTTCAGTTTTTGTAACAACCTCACCATTGCCGAGGAGGCAGGCATACCGAATCTTTCCAACGTGACGGATATGACAAACATGTTTACTAATGCTTCCGTCAGCGGAGACCTCAGTGATTGGGACGTGAGCAAGGTGACGAGTATGGGGTTCATCTTCAGCGGTTCTGACTTTAACGGAGACATCAGCGAATGGGACGTGAGCAAGGTGACAGATATGCTGTTTATGTTCTGGCAGTCGTCCTTCAATCAAGACATTAGCGAATGGAACACAAGCAATGTGAAGAGTATGTGGAGCATGTTCCGGCAGTCGTCCTTCAATCAAGACATTAGCAGATGGAACGTAAGCAAGGTGACGAATATGAGTTCCATATTTAGCAATTCTTCCTTCAACGGAGACCTCAGCGAATGGAACGTAAGCAAGGTGACGAATATGAATGGCATGTTTAACAGTTCCTCCTTCAACGGAGACCTCAGCAAATGGGACGTAAGCAAGGTGACAAATATGAGTATCATGTTCCAGAGCTCTGACTTCAACGGAGACCTCAGCAAATGGGACATCAGCAAGGTGACAAATATGAGTAACATGTTTTTAGGCAATTCCTCCATGTCTTCCGAAAACTACGATAAGCTCCTCATTGGGTGGAGCACCTTAGACATGGAGGCGGGCGAGACTAAAATCCCCAATGGTATCATTTTCGCTGCACCGGATCATTACACTTGCGCAAGCGAGGCTGCTAGGAGCAAACTCATCAAGGATTACTCTTGGTCTATCACAGGAGACAGCAAACGGGCTGATGCCATCGATCCCACACCTGATGCAATGACCCTGAAAGCACTTACCGTAGATTGCGGCGAGATCACCTCCGGAGATGACCTGAACCTGAAAGCACCCACCGCTACGGACAATTGCGATGGCTCCATCAAGGGCTCGCACAATATCACCGATTTCCCCATCACCTCTGAAATCACCATCACGTGGACCTTCACCGATGAGGTAGACAACACCGCTGCACAAACGCAGACCGTGACTATAGGGGACACCGAGGCCCCGGAAGTTACGGGGACTTTACCGGAGGTTACCGCACAATGTCCGATCGGTGCTTTGGAAGAGCTGGAAAAACCTGATGCCCCCGCAGACAACTGTAAAGGGACGGTCACCGTAGCCCTCAAAACCGGCACTCCCTTTCCCATTCAGGCAGGCACCACCACCATCACGTGGGTATATACCGATGAGGCAGGCAATACATCCGAGCAAACGCAGGACGTGACCATAGAAGACAACACCGACCCCCTGCCTGGTATGGATTTGGAGGCACTTACCGTAGATTGCGGCGAGATCACCTCCGGAGATGACCTGAACCTGAAAGCACCCACCGCTACGGACAATTGCGATGGTTCCATCAAGGGATCGCACAATATCACCGATTTCCCCATCACCTCTGAAATCACCATCACGTGGACCTTCACCGATGAGGCAGGC
>JACONI010000062.1 GCA_014323825.1 Ekhidna sp.
ACTGCGGAGTTTATTCCTTGCTCCTGCACCGGCACAGGAGTACTCACCCGGTGCACTGAAAGTGATGTTTTCAGGGATTTTAGTCTCGCCCGCATTTGTGTCTAATGTGCTCCATCCGATGAGGAGCTTATCGTAGTTTTCCGAAGACATGGAGGTATTATTATTAAACATGTTAGTTATATTCGTCACGCTGCTGATGTCCCATTTGCTAAGGTCTCCGTTGAAGTCAGAGCTCTGGAACATGCTCTCCATATTCGTCACCTTGCTGATGTCCCATTTGCTGAGGTCTCCGTTGAAGGAGGATTCCTGGAACATGCCGAACATATCTGTTACGCCCGAAAGGTTCGGGACACCTGCCTCCTCGGCAATGGAGAGATTGCTACAACGCCTGAAAGCATAGAACATGGAAATAAATGCTATATCACCCCATTGTTGGACGGATCGTATCTGCCCCGCTGAAGTGCGGTTCCCTTGAAAGAAGATACGTGGAAATGTGCCACTGATGGTGACGATGTGTGTTCCTGCATCAGCATAGTCATGGGAGGCAGCTCCGGTGTAGGTGTTGTTATCGGCAGGTTCGTCTTCCCCCCAGTTTACGGTGTAGCTGTAACCTCCTCCTGCTATAGGTATGATAATGGTTTCGTTAGGAGTTTTGGTCTCCCATGTGGTGATGAAGGGTTTCGGGTCGGTCTGCGCCTGCCCGAAGAATGTGATGAATAGCATCAAAATTACAAGGAAGGCATATTTTAGTGATAAACGGGGGGGGGGGGGGGCATTAAATTATGTTTGTACAGCCCTTTCGGCAGCGTGTGTGACGTGTTCTTCGTATTCATGATGTCTTTTGATCTTTTTTTATTTAACGTGCTCATAACTCATTATATTTTATGTGTTAAAAATGCAAAGATATACAAACATTTTAACTTGTTGTATAAATCTTGATTTTTTTTGATTTTTTTGGCGGGGGAAAGTCCTGTGTGTGGGGTTGTTACTTAATCCTACGTATATGGCCCCCTGTCCTAATCGTTGTTTTTATTTAAAACGTAAAATGGTGAAAAAGCGCAAAACCTTGCTAAGCAGCTTTTGGAAAGGTTGAAACTTTCCAAAAGTTCATTTACCCTGTCGTTAGTTAAACCTTCAAGGTTGCTTTGACGGAACTATTGTCGAGTTCAAATTTAATTTTTAAATCTTCTTTAATTCCTCTCTAGCTTGCTTATGGGTTAAGTGGCTTCTTCTTGCAGCCTTTTTTACTCTCTTAAAGTATTCTCTGGCCACCTCCTTATGTCCTTCTTTTTTTGCAATTTTACCTAAGTGAAGTAATGAATAAAAGTAATAGCCCTTTTTTGTGGCCTTGGCCTCCTCAGCGTATTTCAATCCCATTTTATAATACTTCTTTGCCTCCTCATAGTTTCTGCTTACTTCAGAATAATGCCCCAGGAAAAAACAAGCATACCTCCCGCTATTTGCTTCATACCCTGTCATGCCACTATTGATTCTCTGTAGGATTTCCAATGATTTATTCCGTGCATCGGTGTACTTTCCGGACTGGTAAAGTAATCGTGCATAGTAGCGGTGAAAATAAGGGTTATCCGGGTAATTTTGATGAAGAATTTTCCCTACTCTCAGTGCTTCCCGTAAGTTTTTATCTTCCCCTGATGAGAGTATTCTCATCAGGTAGAACCGGGCTTCCGTTCGGGAGTAAAAGGCATTCCTCGTCACGTCGAGCAATTGCCGAATGCCTAATTTTTTGTCTCCTTTCGGAAAGAAAGCCATGAGAGGACGAAGCAAAGGGTATTCATCACGTATCCATTCTGCGTAATAATTAAAAAGTGCATCACCGAAAAGCAGTTCGGGGCTGTAGGTTTCATGCCCTCTACAGTCTTTAAGGTATTTTAACGATTTTCCACTGGCCAATGCCGCCTTACGGTAATTGCGTCTTTCCGAATGTAATCTTCCTTCAAAAGCATAAGCGGCGGCGAGAAAGAAGGCCCCTTCAATTTCATTGTACTTATCACGGATATTTTTTGCGAGGAGCCTAGTGGTATCCATATAAGCCAAAAACGCCTCATCACAGGAGGTATTATTATAATCCGGCACGATCTGCCACCAGTAATTAAGCCCTTTCAGCAAATAGGGGAGCGGGTGCCAGGGATATTGAAGTTGTAAATAATGAAAATGGCTATGGGCCTTCTCAAACTCAAAATTGTACATCGCATCAATTGCCTCCGTCGATTCAATCCGGATAAACGGATTGATGAGTAAACTGTATTTCGCAGTATCTCCGTCCGGGAAGTCCCGAGTCCACTGCCCCTGAATTTTCCCGGAAACCAAGATTAGGAGTACCCAAAAGATACTTTTGACCTTCATGCTTATCATCACTCAAATCTAAACGACAGATCGGTTAAGCAAGTACAGGCAGCCATGCGCTGAAGGATGGTTTTTATTCCGTTAACTTCCGGATTATTATCATTTTACGGTATATATCACGCTTCTGTTTGCCCTGTATGGGCAGGTTTTCATTTGCCCGTCTATTGATAAAAAATGTTAAAAATCATGCCTTCTTCATCATCAAATTGTTTTACAACCTGTTTGTATGCGGATAATAAAGTGCGAATGACTGATTTTCTTAGCTTAGTTGCTATTTTCGCCCTCTATTCAATTGACAATGAGTTATCAAAAAGTAAATATCATCGGAGGGTGGACTGCCTTCTTCATTGCATTAATTACCTATATTCTTACCGTAGAACCAACCGCCAGCTATTGGGATGCCGGAGAGTTTATTGCGTGCTCTTCCAAATTACAGGTACCGCACCCTCCCGGGGCTCCTTTTTTCCTCTTGACAGGCAGAATGTTTTCACTGCTTGGGGGAGATGACCTCACCCGTATTGCTTACCATGTGAACATGCTTAGTGTCGTATCAAGTGCTTTCTTCGTGATGTTTATCTTCTGGATCATTACCCATCTTTGCAAAAGAATTTTAAAAACAGGTGAAGAGTCTATTAGCATCCCACAGACCATCATGGTCATGGGAGCAGGTATGACGGGAGCATTGGCCTGTACCTTCTCCGATTCCTTCTGGTTTTCAGCGGTAGAGGCAGAGGTTTATGCTATGTCTGCTTTTTTTACGGGTTTTGTCTTTTGGGCCATTCTAAAATGGGAAAATCTCAAAGAGGAGGATCAGCAGGCTCGTTGGCTGATACTCATTGCATACATGATGGGACTTTCAATTGGGGTCCACCTTCTCAATCTGGTTGCACTTCCTGTCCTTGGCTTAATCATCTACTTTAAAAAATTTGAAAAAACTACCCGAAAGGGAATCATTTACACACTTCTCGCTTCAACGGCAGCACTATTAATTATCTTAGAGGGAATTATTCCCGGCCTGCCGTCAGTAGCAGGAAAGTTTGAGGTGTTTTTTGTGAATGGTCTGGGATTGCCATTCGGCTCCGGAGTTATCTTTTTTGCAATTGCATTTATCGGATTGATTGCATACGGATTGATCTATTCAATAAAGAAGAACAAATACGTTCTCAATACTGCACTCCTGAGTTTGATATTTATCATCATAGGATATTCTTCATACATGATGATCCCTATCAGAAGTGCCTATAATCCTCCCATAGATGAAAATAATCCTGAGGAGATCATGTCTTTTGTTTCCTATTTAAAAAGAGAGCAATACGGCAGCAGACCGCTCTTTAAAGGCCCTTATTATACGGCAGGGCTAATAGAAAATAAGAAAGGGGCTCCTATCTACATGAGAGGTGAGGATAAATATGTAGTTAAAGACTATAAGGTAGCTCAAGTATTTGACTCCGAACACACGACTATTCTTCCCCGTATGTACAGTTCAGACCCCAATCACATAAAAAAGTATCGGGAAGTTACCGGTCTGAAAGAGGGGGAAAAGCCCGGCTGGGGTGAAAACTTTTACTATCTGATCACCCATCAGCTAGGTCATCAGTATTTCAGGTATTTTATGTGGAATTTTGCCGGTCGGGAAAGTGATATTCAAGGAGCAGGTTTTGTAGGAGTCTTTGATGCTTTCCAAAAAGTACCGGAAGTCCTGGCAGGCAATAAAGGTCGTAACATCTTCTATGGCCTCCCCCTTCTTTTAGGACTGCTTGGGATGTTAGTGCAGTACAAGAAGGATATAAAGCTATTCTCAGCGACGGCACTCCTTTTCTTTATGTCAGGAATTGCAATTGTGCTTTACCTGAACACCCCTCCGATTGAGCCTAGAGAAAGAGACTATATCTACGCAGGCTCTTTCTATGTATTCACTATTTGGATAGGGTTCGGAGTTTTAGCCGTGTTTGATATGCTCAGCAAAGCTGTGAAGCAGAAAAAAACAGCCGCAATTATCGCATCTGTTCTTTGTCTCGGTGTGCCCGTTTTGATTGCAAGCCAAACATGGGATGATCACGACAGATCGGATCGTTACTTTTCCGTAGATTCAGCTAAGAATTATCTTTCTTCATGTGCACCCAATGCGATTATTTTCACAGGAGGAGACAATGACACCTTCCCGCTTTGGTATGCTCAGGAGGTGGAAGGATTCAGAAGAGATATAAGGGTAGTTGTATTGAGCTACTACAATACCGACTGGTATATTGAACAAACTGCCCGAAGTGCTTATGAATCTGCTCCGTTACCATATAGCCTGGAGATGAAGCATTATCGACAGGGAGGGTTGAATGATTATTTACCTGTTTTTGAAAGAGATGAACTAAAGGACAAAGCCATCAGTGCGTCACTTTTCCTGAGTTGGTTAAAGCAGGAAAACCCTCAACTTCAAATTCAGGCCAATGACTGGACTAAATACAACTTTATTCCATCATCTACTTTGTTCCTGAACGTAGATACCGCAAAAGCAAAAGAGATCATCCCGGAGGATATGCACGAAAATATTGGGGATCAAATGATTCTCAAAATAAAAGGTCGATCTTTAATCAAAGGAGACCTGGCATTTCTTGATCTCCTGGTAACTAATAACTGGGAGCGGCCAATTTATCTGAATAATACCTCTATTTCACAGCTTAAACTGGACATGAAAGATTACATAGTACAGGAGGGGATGGCTTATCGGGTTGTGCCGGCAAGAAACCCGGACAGAAGGATTGGATACCCGGTAAATACAGAAGTCATGTATGAAAATGTAATGAATAAATTTACCTGGACCAACCTGGATAATCCATCAATTTATTACTCTCCGGACTATCTCGGGTTTGCCCTTAATTCCAGATCTACTTTTAACACTCTGGCTCGGAACCTCATAGATGAGGCACAATACGAGAGGGCCTCAGATGTATTAAAGAAATGTCTTGAAGTAATGCCGGATAAATCCATCCCATACGATGAGTTTAGTGCACAGCAAATAAGCTTGTTATTAGAGATTGCTTCTTACAAAACAGGTACTTCTACTGACTTAGGGACAGTTGAGGAAGTAGAACTGGCAAATCATATCGCTGAAAATGTATCTAAATGGGCAGGTGAATGGCTAGATGTGTATCTGTCGGCCGGAAGTTTAAATGACCACGAAATACGAGGGAAATTATTCGTTTTAAATGAGATATCAAGAGCTTACAGAGCAGATGGGGATAAAGAAAATGCCTCCAAATATGAAACGCTTTTTGAAAAGTACTACACAAAAATAGAATCAAGAATGTAAAAACAGCACCCGAAGAGCTAATGCTTTAAAAATTTAAACGCTTTTTTAAAGCGTTTCTTTTCATCTTTGATAATAAGAAAATAATAACCGATAGCAAGATTTTTAACCGGAATCTTATATTTACCATCTCCCATCTCTTCCAATTTAATAACAACTTTATTACCAATTATAGAGTTAAGCTCAAATTTTATATCAGCGACATCGCCATCAATCTGAACCATTAAGAAATCCACCGCCGGATTAGGATAAATATTAATTTTTTCTTCCTGATTCAAAGAGGGCTGAGCAGTTGCGGAGAAATTTAGCAAACCGGCGAACGATAATAATATGATGAATTTACTGCGCATTGTCTTATATGCAATATTACGCAAATATTCTAAAATAGTTTCACTAATAAAAGAAATATTAGAAATTAATTAACGTTAAGGTACTCCACCCCATAAAGGACTTTCATAAAATAGCCCTTACTCCATTTTTAAGGCATTTTTTAACTTATTGAAGAATTTAATAGATTTATCTAAATACCTATTTTGGGGGATAATTTTTTTAGTGCATCAGGGATCCTTTCTATAATATCAGATGCCATCATTCCTAACCCGGCTTTGTTTTCTTTAAGCACATCTCCACTTGATCCATGTACATAGACCCCAAGACGTAAGGCTTCAAAGGGTTCCAGCCCGTTTGCCAGAAACGCACCGATAATCCCGGTTAAAACATCACCACTTCCGGCAGTCGCCAATACCGGATTGCCTGAGGGGTTAAAATAAACTACTCCTTTTGTGTTGCACACAGCAGAAAAAGCACCCTTCAAAACCACATTCAATTTTTGTCCTTTACAAAATGAACTGAGTAATTCGAGTTTATGAAAATCATTCTTCCAATTTCCGACCAGTCGTATGAACTCTCCCGGATGAGGAGTAAGAATTGAATGCTTTGGGATTAATTTAAGAAGAGCCCGTCTCTTAGCTACCATATTTATTCCATCAGCATCAATTACTATCGGTCTTTTGCATTCCTTCAGGAGATGCTCAAATGCGGCTATTGTTTTTGCATTCGTTCCTAAGCCGGGGCCAATTACAATCGTATCTTCTCCTGCCGGAATTTTTGTCACATAATTTTTCCCCACTCCGTCAATGACTATTGCCTCCGGAACACTTATCTGGAGTATCAGGATACCACACGCAGGACTGCAAATATTGACAAGCCCGGCACCTGTTCTAAAAGCTGCCCGGGCTGCTAAAACCGAAGCTCCGATCTTTCCTTTGCTCCCCGCCACCAAAAGCAACGTTCCTACCTTCGTCTTATAAGTAAACCGAGAACGCTTGGGAACAAAGTCTTTTAAATCTTTCTCCTCTGTAAGATAAAAGTGAGCGGATTCATTTTTTATAAAACGCTTACTTAGCCCAATATCAACAATATACCAAATACCAACAAACGCATGATTTTCCGGAATCAAAAAAGCAAGCTTTGGAAGCTGAAAACTGATGGTGTAATGCGCTCTAAACACTGTAGATCCTTTATCAACAGGTTTATCGCTATACAACCCGGAGGGGATATCAACGGATACTTTTACAACTTCCTGCCGATTTAAGTAATCAATCACTTTCTTATGGATGCCTTCAACCGGTCTAGACAACCCTGATCCAAATAAAGCATCAATAATGATCTCATCTTCATCAATAGCCGGTAAGTCATCTACAGCATTGATGACAGCATAAAAGTCCGACCGATCGAGGTTTTGCTTAAAATCTTTCGTTCCTCTTTGAAGGCTGCCCACTACATAATTAAATACTTCCCACTCGTTCTCTTTTAAAATTCGCCCGATGGCAAGTCCATCCCCTCCGTTGTTTCCTACACCACTAAAGATGCGGACTTTTTTCTTTTCGGGGAATAGAGCTAAAAATTTTTCAACAAATGCCTTACTTGCCTGCTCCATCAAATCATAAGAAAGAACAGGCTCATTTTTTATTGTATATTCATCCGCTTTACGGATTTGCTCATTGGAAAAGACTTTTATCATCGGTCAACTTCTCCCATGACAAAATCCAAGGATCCAACGATTGCAAAGAGATCACCCATCAGGCAGCCTTTACTTATTTCGGATAGCACAGAGAGGTTAGAAAAACTAGGGCCTCGTGCTTTACATCGGAAGGGTCGATCTAACCGGCCATCTGTCCTAAAAAAGAAACCTAACTCTCCTTTCGGATTTTCTGCCCGAACATATAAGTCTTGTGCTTTCGGTCTTATTTTTTTTGGTACTAAAGCTCGGGGATCAAACGCTTTGGTCCGCTTATGCTCTCCAAGTAACTTTTCTACGCATTTTTCTATGATCCTGACCGATTCCCAGCACTCCCGGTACCTCACCCAGGTTCTATCCCAACAATCCCCGATTGTACCCTTCAATCCCTCCCCGACCGGTACTTCAAAATCTAATTCAGGATACACACTATAACCATCCACTTTTCTTAGATCAAACCTTAGTCCGGATCCTCTTAAAACGGGTCCTGTGACACCATAGTTAACGGCTAAGTCACGATCCAATATCCCAACATTAGCTGTGCGCTCAACAAATATTTTATTTGATACCAGAATTGTCTCAACTTCTTTCAGTTTAGGCTTTAGGTAAGTCACAAATTCTTTGGCTTGCTCTTCAAATCCGACCGGCAGGTCATAAAACAATCCGCCTACCCAAATGTAATTGTAAAGCATTCTTGCGCCGCTGGCCCACTCCAGCATTCTCAAAATATGCTCTCGATCACGCATCATCCAAAGAAAGGGAGTGAATGCACCGATATCCAGTCCGTAGGTACCGAGAGCTACAAAATGTGAAGCAATACGGTTAAGCTCTGAAACTAATACTCGTATATACTCAATTCTTTTCGGGATGTCGCTGTCAATTCTCAGCATCTTCTCTACGCCCATCACAAAAGCCCACTCATTATTCATGGCCGCTACGTAATCCATCCTGTCGGTGTAAGGAATAATCTGATTATAAGCCAAAGCCTCGGCATGCTTTTCAAAGCAACGATGCAGATAACCGAGATGCGGTACTACATCCACGACTAACTCTCCGTCTGTTACCACTTCTAATCTTAAAACACCATGAGTCGCCGGGTGCTGCGGCCCGACATTGATAATCATTTCTTCTGTTCGAAGATCTGATTCGGAATATTTAAGTGGTTCCGATCTTTCTAATTGAACATAATCAATCATTTCTCTAATTTAACGAGAGTTCAGTGTAATTATCTTCTTCCAAAGGGTAATATTAGTTGTTTAGTATCATAAAACTTCATTTTGAGAGCCGGCTTTTTCTCGGAAAAGTTGGAGGTGTACTACAAAGTATGAGATCTTAAATATGCCCATAATTGATGTAATAAAAGGCTAATTCAAAAGCTTTGATGTGATTTTCCATCTTTTTTGAAAAACAACCAAGTCCGTCTAAAGGATCGTCTTATCCGGTGCCTTAATCGACAGTTGTTCCCTTCAATGCCCTTAGTGCCCGCCTTGCCTATTAGGTGATTGGTGCACCTAAATACCCGCTTAAAACTTTTCCAATTACCCGTCAATAAACTGCTCTATTTTATCCCGTAACGCCCTGACGGTCTTTTCATTACGTTTGCCCAAGACCCATGCGACAGGCTCTCTACTCTCCCGCAGATTTCGCTGATTGGCGCAGACGTGTTTTGGTGAAGAAAAGGAACCCTTGTTGATGAATGATATTAGAGCAACCTTGAAGGTTTAACTAAAAACAATGATTAGGACAGGAGGCCATATACATATGATTAAGTAACATTCCCGCCACGGGACTTTCCCCTGTCGAAAAAAACAAAAAAATTAAGATTTTATAATACAAATCAAAAAAATAATATAACTTCGTGTTTTACGATTTCATTAAGAACTAAAATAATGAGTTATGAGCACGTTAAATAAAAAAAGATCAAAAGACATCATGAACACAGAGAACACGTCACACACGCTACTAAAAGGGCTGTACGGGCTTAATTTAATGCCCCCCCCCCTATAGTATAATCTTATCTCCAAAAAGTACCTTTCTTGTCATTACTATACTCCTACTCGCAGGCTTCGGACGGGCGCAGACCGAACCTGAACCCAAACCCTTCAGCACCACATGGGAAACAACTGAGGTCAACGAAACCATTACCATCCCTACCGTCAATGGAGAGACCTACAACTATACCGTAAAATGGGGAGATGGATCAGCGAATACCACACATAACAATGCCACTCCTCCCTCACATACCTATGCCACGGCAAACACCTACACCATTACCATTAGCGGAACGTTCCCACGTATACGATTCGGGGAAACTAATGAAAGCTCTCTAGCTTTCGTAGCGACTACTGCGGCGGGGCAGATACGTTCCGTCAAACAGTGGGGTGATATTCAGTGGACTTCCATGAGCGATGCTTTTACGGGATGCGATAACCTCTCCATTGACGATGGGGCAGGCACCACGGACCTTTCAAACGTGACGGATATGTCGGCCATGTTCGTAGGGGCTTCCTTCAACGGAGATCTCAGCAGTTGGGACATCAGTAGCGTGACAGATATGACGCAAATGTTTATTCT
>JACONI010000063.1:0-6516 GCA_014323825.1 Ekhidna sp.
AGATGACCTGAACCTGAAAGCACCCACCGCTACGGACAATTGCGATGGCTCCATCAAGGGCTCGCACAATATCACCGATTTCCCCATCACCTCTGAAATCACCATCACGTGGACCTTCACCGATGAGGTAGACAACACCGCTGCACAAACGCAGACCGTGACTATAGGGGACACCGAGGCCCCGGAAGTTACGGGGACTTTACCGGAGGTTACCGCACAATGTCCGATCGGTGCTTTGGAAGAGCTGGAAAAACCTGATGCCCCCGCAGACAACTGTAAAGGGACGGTCACCGTAGCCCTCAAAACCGGCACTCCCTTTCCCATTCAGGCAGGCACCACCACCATCACGTGGGTATATACCGATGAGGCAGGCAATACATCCGAGCAAACGCAGGACGTGACCATAGAAGACAACACCGACCCCCTGCCTGGTATGGATTTGGAGGCACTTACCGTAGATTGCGGCGAGATCACCTCCGGAGATGACCTGAACCTGAAAGCACCCACCGCTACGGACAATTGCGATGGTTCCATCATGGGCTCGCACAATATCACCGATTTCCCCATCACCTCTGAAATCACCATCACGTGGACCTTCACCGATGAGGCAGGCAATACCGCTACACAAACGCAGGACTTGACCATACAAGATACCACCGACCCCATGCTTGGTATGGATTTGGAGGCACTTACCGTAGATTGCGGCGAGATCACCTCCGGAGATGACCTGAACATGGAAGCACCCACCGCTACGGACAATTGCGATGGCTCCATCAAGGGATCGCACAATATCACCGATTTCCCCATCACCTCTGAAATCACCATCACGTGGACCTTCACCGATGAGGCAGGCAATACCGCTACACAAACGCAGGAGGTGATGATTACTCCATGTGTGCTGAGTGCGGCGAGCGATGCAGTGGAAGCAGTAATCTTCCCCAACCCTTCGGGGCGTTACGTAGAAGTGCAGTCTCCGGTGGAAAGCCCTATCCGCATTCTGAGCGTAGGCGGAGAGTTAGTGCTGAAGAGCACTACAAACGTAAAGATAGATGCCGCCTCCCTGTACAGCGGCCTGTACCTTGTACAACTGCCGGACGGGCGTTTGTTGAAGTTTGTGAAGCAATAAAATAATGTGAGTTCGGTGTAAGCAAGTGTAATTTCTTTTGCAAAAAAGGTAGATTTAGTATATTAACATTTTGAATATCAATCAATGAACTAAAAATCTACCCATAATATCAAGTATCGAAATTTTCCAGGCTACTGACGATTTCAGCCCGTCTATCAAAAAAGGCTGCTGGGCAGCAAAAAGCGTAGAAGATCTTCTAAATTACATTTATCCGAGATGATGACTATTCAGGTTTTATTTCATTTTTCAAGATATAGCAACTTCAACACCTTTTATACCGGTTATGTAGTCCGTCATCTCTCATTTTATTTCCCGAACTTGGTAAGCGATAACCGAAGGGTAGAATGGCAAAGAGACAGCCTTGTGCCTTTAGCTATTTACCTCAAGCGGAGGGCTACGGGGGATTGCACAGGTATCAGTTTTATTGACAGCACCCCACTAAGAGTTTGCCCTAACCGGCGCGTCCACAACCACAAAGTATCGGATAACTTTTCCGAGGAAAAGCCATCTCTCAAAATGAATTTTTGTGATACTAAACAACTAATATTACCTTTTGGAAGAAGATAATTACACCGAACTCACGTTAAATAAATGATTTTGCTACTTTTGCTACCAATTTGAAAAAGCAAAGAACAATATCAAACGTATCAGTCCGGCTCGTAACCGGCTTGCTCATTAGTGCCTTTGTTCTATCGCATTCCACCTTATTCACAATTGGAAACCCCGGAAAAACGGATAAAAAAGAACAAACAAATGATGATGAGGGTCAGCAACAAATAAAACTCTCAGATGCTGTCCCATCTCCGCCCACCCAAAATACCCTCAACCATCTATTTTTTTTACTAGAAGAGTTAGTAATAGAAAGTAATAATAAGAGCAAAGATTCTTTACTCAATGTCTCAATTCCTTTTGGAAAGGCACTAAGAGTACTTTTGGGGAAAATCATATCCCCTAATGCCCCATAGCCTCAAAGACATTCCCCTTCATTCTTCATTTAATCTCTTAAAATAATTCAATTTAAAATAAACTCATAGGGACACCTATTAATTATACAGCTAATTATGAAAAACAAAGGATTTATTATTTTTCTTACGATACTGATTTCATTACTCTGCATCTATTACCTGTCATTTACATTCATCTCCCAAAACATTCAAAAACAGGCAACTGAAGTCGTAAATGATGAAAGTGGAACAACAAATGTAATCGAAAGGCAGCGTTACCTGGATTCCATTTGGAATGAGCCGGTATATAACTTATTGGGCATTGAGTACACTTACAAAGAAATCAAAGAAACCGAGCTTAATCTTGGCTTAGACCTACAAGGCGGTATGCACGTTACATTGGAAGTATCTCCAATAGATGTTATAAAAGGCCTTAGTGGAAATAGCTTAGATCCGGACTTTCTCAAAGCACTTGATCGGGCTAAAGTAAATGTGAAAGGCACGCAATTAAATTTTGTTAGTGAATTTTACGGAGAATTTAAGTCAGAGGCTCCCGGAAAAGAGCTGGCTCAAATATTTGCTACTGCGGCAAATAGAGGTAGAATCAGTCTTCAAAGTACTGATGCTGAAGTGCTTGACATTATCAATGCCGAAATTGAAAGTTCGATTGAAAGATCTTTTAACATCCTAAGAACCAGAATTGATAGATTTGGTACTTCACAACCAAATATCCAAAGACTACGGGGTACAGGTCGTATTCAAATAGAATTACCGGGAGTAGATAATCCGCAAAGAGTCAGAAAACTATTACAGGGAGTTGCAAAGCTGGAATTTTGGGAAGTACATCAACTACCACAAGTAGAGCCTGTTCTTCTTTCTATCAACTCCATGCTTGTTGAAGAAATGAAGGAGAAATCCAAAAATTTTGAAGGAACCGAGGAGGATAGAGCACCAAAAGATGACATCACAGCTTTGTTAGGTGACGGATTAGCAGCAGATCAGTCATCTGACTCTCTTTCCACAGACTCATTGGGTAATGACCAGGATTATGAACTTGATTCACTGGTGGATACGAGGCAGTCTGATTTATTTGATTTGATGGCTCAGAACCCTCAGTATGGCGGGTTACTTTATGATGTTAAAGATACTGCCAGAATAAATAGAATTTTAGAAAGAGAAGATGTTCAGGCACTCCTTCCAAATGATATGATATTCCTCTGGGATGTAAAGTCAAAAGATAAAGGAGAAGACTTGACCGGCCCCGATCTTTTAGAGCTTTATCCCATTAAAACAAACAGGTCAGGTAATGCATCATTGACCGGTGAAACAATCTCTAATGCAACTACTACACTTAATGAAAGGGCTGAGCCCGAAGTGACCATGCAAATGAACTCCGCCGGATCAAGAGTATGGGCTAAAATGACAAGAGAAAACATAGGGAAACGTATTGCAATTGTCCTTGATAACTATGTTTTCTCGGCACCGTATGTAAGAGGTGAAATTCCCAATGGAAGTTCTTCCATTTCCGGTGGTTTTGAGACTGTTGAAGAAGCTAAAGACCTTTCTAATATTCTAAAAGCCGGTTCTCTACCGGCACCAACTACGATTGTGGAGGATGTCGTAGTTGGTCCGACATTGGGTAAAGTGGCCCGACAGCAAGGCTTGAATTCCATCCTGATTGGTTTAATCATTGTAATTGTATTTATGGTCATTTATTACGCTAAAGGGGGGTTAATTGCCAATCTGGCTTTGTTTTTTAATGTCTTTTTCATCATAGGTATCCTGGCCAATTTCGGGACTTCTCTGACCTTACCGGGTATTGCCGGTATTGTATTAACCATTGGTATGGCGATTGACGCAAATGTGCTGATTTTTGAAAGAATAAAAGAAGAATTAAGAAACGGTGCCGGTTTAAAATCAGCGATCTCATCCGGTTACTCTAAAGCTTACTGGTCAATTTTTGATGCGAACGTTACGACACTAATCGTAGGTGTGATTTTATTCGCTTTAGGGCAGGGGCCGGTAAAAGGCTTCGCGGTGACATTAATGATTGGTATTGTATGTTCTTTCTTTAGTGCTGTTTTTATTACCAGAGTGATAGTAGAGGCTTTCTCCAAAAAAGGAGAAAGATCAAAGCTGTCATTTGCCAATGCTTTTTCAAAAAATGCTTTAACAGGGCTTAACATCAGGTTTTTAAACAAACGAAAGCTGGCGTATTTATTCAGCCTGGTATTTATCACAATAGGTATTGTTGCTATGTTTACTAAAGGAATTACCCTTGGAGTGGACTTCAAAGGAGGTCGATCTTACATAGTATCACTCAATGAACCAATTGCACCTTCTAAAGTTAAAACCGCTTTAGGAAATTATTTTGAAAATGCGGGTTCTGAAGTAAAGACCTTTGGAGCTGAAAATATTCTCAAAATAACAACCAGTTATAAAATAGATGATGAAACAGACGAAGCTGACCGCTTAGTGAGAGATGAACTCATAAAAGGTTTGGAGGAATCTCAGGGATTGAAATATGTTGAAGAAGGATCTGAAATCGCCTCCGGAGAATTTTCTATCTCAAGTTCATCTAAAGTAGGGGCAACCATTGCCGATGACATTAAAAAATCCTCCTATAAATCAGCAATCATTGCACTGATCTGTATTTTCGTATATATCGTTTTCAGATTTAGAAAATGGCAATTCGGACTCGGAGCAATCATTGCACTATTCCATGATACTTTATTTGTGCTTTCGGCTTTTGCTATTGCGAATCTGTTCGGTATTTCATTTGAGGCAGATCAGGTGTTCGTTGCTGCAATTTTGACTATCATTGGATATTCTATCAATGATACAGTGGTAGTCTTTGACAGAATCCGGGAAAACATGGGCATCAAGACAGGGTCTGAACTAGTCAGCGTTTTCAATGAGTCACTCAATAGCACCATAAGCAGGACATTTATCACTTCAGCGACCACCTTAATAGTAGTTATTGTATTATTCTTGTTTGGCGGAGCCGTGTTGCAGGGCTTCTCTTTCGCTCTTTTGGTTGGGGTCATAGTGGGCACCTACTCCTCCATTTTTATCGCAACTCCAGTTGTTATTGATTTGAATACAAAAGAAAAATAGAAGTTCGGTTTTTTGAGAAAGAAAGCCCTTGATTCTTATAGCGAGGGCTTTTTTTAATCTGCGTTTGATAAAGCTATTAAGGCTAATAGAGCTGAAAGATACAAAGGTGTAGTTACAAACTATGCCTAGAGCGGGGGTCCATAGCCCGTGAGACATAAAAAAAGGGATACCGTTGATATCCCTTTTCATTGGTTTTTCGCTCAATGAATTTAATCCCTGCTTAAAATCCTTATTCCTAAGTTGTATTGAAGGAAGTTAAGATCTTTTACAACATTATATGCAACACCAAGATTCAACCTCCCGATATAAACTCCAGCTCTCGGGGCGAATCCAAATTCTGTGCTAGTGCTTTCTTCACCAAGAACAGAACCAAAATCGAAAAAATACAGTCCTAACCCAGCCCCAACATACGGGGTCACATTGTTAGTCGAAAACCGATAAGTTCCTGTGGGAAGAATATTAAGGGATGAGGCTGCTTTAATGTCATCATCTACTCCCCCGAAAACATTCCTTCCAATTAGTAAACCAAGATCAAGATTCTCACTTATAGCGTATTTAGGCTCAACATAAGAACCTATCCCGAGTTGGTAGACATCACCAAAATCCCCTTGTGGGGAGTTTCCATTCATACCAAGTTCAATGTGAAATTGAGCATTAGCAGAAATAGCAAAAGTTGCTATTAAACAAATAATTAGTAATAACTTTTTCATTAATATAAACTATACAGTTAAAGAAGTACGAAAAAGATCATAAAAGGGATAGCAACAAAAGTTCCCAGTCCTAAAGCCTGTTTACCAATGTATCTTCCTTTTACCTTTTTCTTATAACATCTCAAATACTCTGGGTCATCAAAGTCTTCTTTATTTTCTGACAACTCAGCCGTGCGAGCCCCATTATAAGGGCTTGGGTTGGCAAGAAGAGCAGTTCCGATCATTCCCAAAGGACCAGTAAAAAAACCTAATAAAAAGTGTATACCTCCTCGTCCATGATTCTTAGCATCCAAAGAAGCATTGAGACACTTATTATCCTGTTCTCCATCCTCCTTTTTCAAATAGTTAATATAAACGGGATCTTCAAAGTCTTCAAATTGTAGTGAAAAAATATCATTTGCCGGAACGACATACTTTTCCCCTTTCGATTTGAAAACAACTGCGCAATCTTTGATCTTTACAATTTTTCCCTCAAAGATCATTTCATTATTCAGTGTCAAAATATCTCCTGCCAAAGCAGAAGAACAAAGCAAATAAGCACCTACAAGGCACAAAATATTACGTTTAAATAACATCATAAGATAAAAATTTAGATTTATAATTATTAATATATTGCAAA
>JACONI010000063.1:6536-13312 GCA_014323825.1 Ekhidna sp.
CTCATTTACAAGCATTTTGTGACGAGTGGTTATATAAAATGATGAATGGATTAAAGCAAAAAGCCTCAACTCTATGAGTTAGGGCTCTTTGCATTTTTATGTATAAATCAAAACTTGATAATAATTGTTGTATTTGATCGAGAATCAGAGGTGTCTGAACCTTTCAATCACCTTACATACATACGAAATATAAAAACAATCATATATATTACATTGAACTTAGGTTTTTATAGGTAAATTCACATCTAAAACTCAATCATAGATGCCAAACGGTGTTAAGTACGTTATCATGTTAATAGTTCTTGTGGGGCTCGCAAAGATTTTACAAGTAATAGTCTTTGATTCAGAACAACCCAAAAAGAACAAAAAAGAAGAGAGTGCAATAAAATCTTATGAAAAATCTAAGGCTTATTCAGGTACTCCCGGTAACTTGAACAAAAAGAAGAAAGCAGACAAGGTCGGCAGTATACGTAAAAAAAAGGTTGAAGATACAAACAAACGAGGAAGAAAATTTAAAGATACACCTAATATTACACTTGAAAGTTTAAAAAATAATTACCTGTCTTCTTTACTTGCTCAACTTCCTGAAAATCAACTCAGAAAAGATATTGTGGTCCGATATTATCGGCATAAAAAAGACTTAAACAAAGTTTACAAACTGATTGAAATGTCTTATTACATCCATGAGAAAGAAGCTACTGAAACGGCCGGACTTGGCAGTAATATAATTTACTATGGAGACGATGTTCCTCCGGAAGATATTCAGATTGTTGCTTTTACGCTGCTTGAAGAAGGTATTCCTCTAAAGTCAATTAAGCATACAAAGTTTGACTGGAAAGCCAAAGCAATAGAAATCGGAACCGATACAACCCTCATAAATGAGCCTAACATCTCCATTCAAGAGATTCAGGACTTTCAAAAGCAATTGATCAGGAAAAAGGATTAACCTTCTTCAGCAACCACTTCTCTTACCTCCGGAATCATCCTCTTCAGCAGGTTCTCAATTCCATTTTTAAGTGTAATGGTTGATGAAGGACAGCCACTGCAAGAACCCTGAAGTGTTACAGTCACTACGCCTTCGTTGTAAGAAGCTAGTTTAATTGCTCCCCCGTCCATTTCTACAGCAGGTTTGATGTATTCTTCCAATACTCCTTTAATCTTGGCTTCCGTGTCATGGCCTGTCAGTCCAGCATCAATATTATCAGTGATTTCTTCGTTAAGAAGTGATTTCTCTGCCTGAAGCCATTCCTTAATGAATTGTTGGACCTGAGATTTAATCTCAAACCAATCTATCGTCTCATCTTTTATTATGGTGATGAAATTGCTCATGTAAAAGACACCTTTTATGAAAGCGAAATTTTCGAACAAAGCCTTAGCCAGCGGAGCATTTTCCGTGTCAGAAATAGAAGGATAATCCCTGCTGACTCCTTCAGGCATCAACATAAAATTAGCCACAAACTTCAGGGAATTAGGGTTAGGATTTGATTCGGTGTAGATGTTTACAACTTTAGCAGTTTTTTCCATTTTTCTCTTCATTTGTATTTTTAATGGCAAAAACAGTTGAAAAGTTCCAAAAGAAGGAAAACATTCGTACTAATTTCTTTGAAAATAGAAAGCAAAATCAGGTATTGTTACCTAACAACGTTTTGTAATACCATGCAATGGTCATTCTTTTTATTCAAACGTAAAGTGGTGAAAAAGAGCAAGACCCTGCTAAGAAACTTTTGGGAAGTTTCAAACTTCCCAAAAGTTAATTTTCACTGCTAAATTCAAAACTATTTTCGAGAAACCATGAAACCCTAAATCTAAGCGTAGATTGCTTCTACGCTTTATGGTGGTTGTTATTTAAACCTTCAAGGTTTCTTATTATCACTCATGAAGAAATTATTCATCACGCAGCCCTCAATTCGGCGCGCTTTTAACTTTGATTTTGTAATTTATAAGCGAAAATAAGATTGCACGTTGTGAATAAGCACAGCACTTTATCACACTTCACCGGCATCACTATCGGAAGATAAACCCTTTATTGAACGGATCGTTCGGGTCAATCCAAAACTCATTCTTACCCGTATAATGCGCTTCTCCCGAAACCTCGGGAATCACTGCCTGATAAGACCCGTACTTTTCCGTTTTGATAATCTTACAATCGAACGTTGAACCCAAAATACTTTCAATGCGCATAGATTCTCCTACTGCTAATTCATTTCGGCGGTGATGTATGGCCACTCTCCCCGAGACTCCCGATCCGGTAGGGCTTCTGTCCACTTCCCCTTCAGCAAATACACATACATTTCTGCTGTTCACACCTTCGGATACGGGTCCTCCGATAAATATTGTTCCATAGAGAAAGCTAAGGTCTTCTTCAGAAGGGTGGTGAATCTTATTGCTTGATTTTATAACCGATCGCTTAATCTTCATCCCTGTTGAAATCAATTGTTGATAGTGGTCAGGAGTGCAGGATAATCCTAACTTTCCCGCATCAACATACGCATAAAATGCACCGCCATAAGCCAGATCATAAGTGACTTTGCCGATTCCGGGCACCTCTGTTTGTTCATCCAGTGCTACAACAAAAGAAGGAACGTTAAGAAATCTGATATGATGAGCCACACCATTCTTAACCCGGGCACATGCTGTCAATACACCACATGGAGCTTCTATTTTTATGGACGTTTCCGGCTCCTCGACCTTCACCCAGCCGGCTTCGACGGCAAGTTTGGTAATGGCTATGGTGGCGTGACCACACATCGTGCTGTATCCTTCATTGTGCAGGAAGATTACTCCAAAATCAGCCACTTCACTGGAGACAATAATACATCCGTACATGTCGGCGTGTCCTCTGGGCTCAAACATTAAAGCAGTGCGAAGATGGTCATAATGTGCTTTAGCATATCTTCGAAGTTCAAGCACATTTTTACCTTTCAATGCAGGAAATCCATCCAGGATCACTCGCAGAGGTTCTCCCCCGGTGTGCATGTCAATGGATTGGATGCGCATCCAATCCCGAGGAGCATGGTAGCTGTTGGTGCTAAATTTCATATGGCTGTAGGAGTCAAAATGATTTTTTTATTCAATTCTTTTCATACGTTTCCCATATCTGCCGGGCTGCAACTAAATCTTCGAGTGCATAACCAACGGATTTAAACAGGGTAACAGCCGTAGCAGACGTTCTGGCTAACTCCCGACCTTTACAAAGTTTGAATAAATCGGCCTCTATATCACTCGGAGTGATCACTTTTCTTGTAAAGGAATAAATAAATCTCCGGACTCCTCCATAGCTGCCTGAATGTCCACATAGATCATTGATTTACTTATCGCTTCATTGTCAGCCTCTCTCATGTCTTTTTTGTAAGACCCTACAAGATCTATATGTTGCCCTTCATTAATTTCTTCACCTATATATAAGCGGTGTGCTACTCAAGGTTGCGCTGCTGATTATATCTGCTTGGCAAAGATTATCCGTAAGATTGGAGGCTGCCATCACTTCAAACTTTTCCTGTCGCATATCATTAGCCAGCGACTTAGCTTTCAACGGATTTCTACCCCAAATGATGACTTTCTTAATAGGCCGAACGGAGGCATGGGCAAGGATCAGATGAGGGGCTAAAGCACCGGTTCCTATCATTAGTAATGTCCCACTATTTTCTCCGGAGAGATATTTGGATGCCAGGGCAGAAGCCGCCGCAGTGCGCCTGACGGTCAGCTCTTGGGCATCTAAAAACATTTGTGGGATGCCTGTAGCCGCATCAAAGAGCATATAGAGACCATGAATAGCAGGCAGCTGCATTGGTGATTATCCGGTGAGACGGTCACAATTTTGATGCCTAGTTTGCCTCTCTCTTCCCAGCCGGGCATAAGCAATAAAGTAGATGACAGCCCGGATGCCGTAACCCTGATAATCATGATGATACCTCGGCGGTATCACCATCGTATCAGCCCTGAACGCCTCATCTAAACTCTTAATCAATGTAGGATAATCCAGTAGTCCGGCTATCTCACTTTTATCAAAGAATGGAATGTTCATACTATACGAAATACACGGAGCAAGCACAATACCAGCCTTTTTTACTTAGCTTGCCGCTTAAAAATACCAGTTAATCCATGCAAAGGGCGTGTGAGTGAATGACTATCCAAACTGTACACGCTGCTATATGTTGTTACTTTTAGCAAGATAGCTAAATAAGGCATAAGCTAAAAAACAAAACAATTTTTGAAAAAAAATTGAAGGAGGGGATTAAATTGTACCCGCACAGCCCCTAAGCGTACATATAACGTTTTTTTCACGTTTCTTAATTTTTAGAATATAAATATATATAATTTTTTTGATTTGGAAGTACGGGCTTTCCTCTGTGAAAGAGGGCTGGCGAAAAAAAGCCCCTCTCGCTATTAAACAAAACTAAAACCTGCGAATATGAGGGGCTCTGCTTTTAAATCAATCTACATTTAAACCTATTGTTATGTAAGTTGTAAACTTAATTTATAATTTTCACAAACTCCATACATTATAAAGAAATAACTGTCGTCTGTATTTCCATTTTATTTTTGACCGCTATTGTCTCAACAGGGAAAGAGTATTCCCCAAGGTAGGCAAATGAGCAAAGCGTTGTTTGCAGCGCTTATAAGATGATTTTATTTGACCAAATAAACCAAATTCGGAAAGAGTATCAGGAGTCCTAAAAAAGCAAGTTGAATGATTACAAAAGGAATAATGCCCTGATATAAATGCTTTGTTTTTACTTCGGGGGGTGCTGTTCCTTTCAAATAAAAAAGTGCAAAGCCAAAAGGTGGTGTAAGGAAAGAGGTTTGAAGGTTAAGTGCTAAGAGCACCCCAATCCAGACAAGGTCTACTCCCAGTGAAACAAAAATTGGAGCTACCACAGGAACGATAATAAAAATGATCTCAATAAAATCAATAAAGAATCCGCACACAAAAACAATGATCATCACGAGGAGGAGAAAGCGGGTCGCATCCAGCTGAGCCTCTGCAATAAGGTTAAGCAGCAATTTGTCACCCTCCAATGCTCTGAATACTAATGAGAATGCAGTAGCACCAATAAGTATCATGAAGATCATAGAAGTAAGCTTGGTGGTCTCCTGCGTCACTTCTCTGAGTATTTTTAAATGCAATTTCTTACTGAGACCTGTGAGCATTACAGCTCCGAAAGCTCCGACTCCTGCGGCCTCTGTGGGTGAAGCGATCCCGACGAAAATGGATCCGGGGACAAGCAGAATTAAAAGGAAAGGAAATATAAATGACTTTAGAATCTCTCCGGAAGAGCCTTCATTTTTGAACTCCTGAAACTGCTCTTTTGATATTTTAGGGATTCGCTGCGGAGATAGTTGTCCGTAAACGATGATGTAAACCAGATATCCTGTTACAAGGCAAATCCCGGGACCGATTGCTGCCAGAAAAAGGCTGCCCACAGAGACGTTGAGTACGCTGCCTAAGAGTACAAGCACTATGGAAGGAGGAATAATCTGCCCTAAAGTTCCGGATGAAGCGATCACTCCCGTACTTATTGCGGGTCCATACCCGCTTTTCAGCATGGTGGGCAGACTGATTAACCCCATCGTCACTACAGTTGCTCCTACGATTCCGGTTGAAGCTGCGAGCATCGCTCCAACGATTACTACAGCGATGGCCAGTCCTCCTCTGAACTTCCCGAAAAGCATGCTCATGGTGTGAAGCAATCGCTCCGCAATACCTGATTTCTCAAGCATGATCCCCATGAAGATGAAAAGAGGGACAGCCAGCAAAACGAAGTTCTGCATGATGCCATAAATCCTGAGAGATAGGAGATAAAAGAAGTCCGTGTCAAAAATGAAGACTCCAACTAACACAGCAATCCCTCCTAAAGTAAAGGCCACCGGGTACCCCAATAAAATAGCTATAAAAACTACGCCGAATAGTATAAGTGGAAGATATTCCGTCATTTTTGCTTCAGTATTTTGATAGATCGGAGTACCATTGAAACTCCTCCAAGCATTAGCAGAAAAAATCCCAAGGGTATCATAGATTTGATGATCCATCTATTTTGAAGTCCTCCGGGCTGAGGACTTGTTTCACTCAAATCGTATGAATTTTTAACAAAATAGAGAGATTCTGAAAATATAATAGCACAAAATGGAATCAGCAGTAACAAAGTGCCTAACAGGTTTATCCATGCTTTTGCTTTTTTGGAATATTTGTCATAGAACACATCCACCCTCACATGCCTGTCTTCTTGCAAAGTATAAGCGGCTCCAAGTAAAAAAATGATTGCAAAAAGATGCCATTCCACTTCGAAGGAAGCCGCAGATGTTATACTAAAGACATAGCGAAGTGACACATCAAGTATGATCACCAAAACAAGAATGAATGTGAGCCATGAGACGGCCTTTCCAATGATGAGATTAATTCTATCGATCCACTGCACCGGATGAAGATAGTAAAAGAACCGAAATCCAATGTCTGTGTCTGCCTTTGTATGTATGAGGGGTATCCGTAAAGATTCTCCGTAAAGCCTTATAAAATGGTTTTACGGAGATGGAGAGGAAGAATTCCATGCTAAATCAGGTTTGAACTATTTCTTACTAGCGTTGAAAAGTTTCTGCTTCTCATCTTTTGTCAAGCTTTCGTAGCCCTTCTCTGAAATTTTATCAAGGATTGTATCAATCTCTGATTGGAGAGTGGAACTTCCTGATGATTTCTTTTTTCCGGCAGCTTTCTGAGAAGGTCTTCTGTTTCCGGCACGATGGGTTACTTTAATCTTGGGTTGTGGCTTAAACAGGCTTTT
>JACONI010000063.1:13332-44950 GCA_014323825.1 Ekhidna sp.
CAGGCTTTTAACAAAGTTAATAGAAGAAGTTACCCATCCTCCAATGTCATTTCCCTGCTTCAGTTGACTCATATACAGCCAGCCCATTAAAGCTCCTCCAAGATGAGCAAATTCTCCTCCGGGATTGATTGTGCCTCTGGTTCCAATGAGGCTAAGAAAGACGGAAACTAAGGCGATATATTTTATTTTTACAGGACCAATGAACATCAAAAACATAGTGTAATTGGGAAAGTAAACCGCCGCACCAATCACTGCCGCAGTAACCCCCGCACTGGCACCAACGATTGTCGCTGTCCGTGCTACTTCATTGAACTGAGGAATAATATTATAGGCTCCTAAAAAGGCAAGAATACCTCCCAGAATACCCATCGTAAAAACTGCAATCACCTTATCGCTTCCTAAAAATTCCTGAATAATTCGGCCAAACCAATAGAACCAAAGCATATTAAAAAGAATGTGAAAAAATCCTTCATGAACAAAAGCATGCGTAACGAGTGTCCAGGGTTTAGTAATTAAGCTGGCAAAATGTGAAGGCATTCCCAACCAGGAACGTATATATTCTCCAAAGCCAATGATTAGGAGAATACCTGTAAATATAAACATAGTAACATTCAACAAGATGATCTGTACTACTGCATTATTTGGTTTATTCCAGGCGTTCTTGAAGTCATCTAAAATTCCTCTGTTCATGGTATTAATAGAATCTTCGTGTATCTTTTTTCCAGATTTTTAGTAAAATAAAAGCAATTAACATTCCACTTAAATGCGCTAAGTGCGCAACGTTATCTCCCGGAGTACGGGTAAATTCAGCGTAAAGCTCGTACATCGCATAGAAAAAAACGAGATATTTGGCTTTAATGGGTATCGGAGGAAACAGCAAAAAAAGCTCAGTGTTTGGAAAAAGAAATGCAAAGGCAAACAAAATTCCAAAGACGGCTCCGGAGGCTCCTATCATATTTCCATTCGTAATGACCAAGTCATAAATGTCCTGAACCTCTTCCAGCGTTTGATTTTTATAAGTCTCATTTTTGTAATAACTGTCGGATAGCTCGCCGAGAAAACCTATGTAAGCTTTAGTCAAACCAATTGATTTTGCTTTTAAAACCAATTCATAAAAGTCTTTCGGATTAGGATCATTCAGGTAAGATTCAGCTTTAGATTTAAAAGGATACTTTTCAACTACATCTGCCACTCCATAAAGCAAACCGGCACCTATTCCACAAACCAAATAGAAGATCATGAATTTTTTAGACCCCCAGACCATTTCCAACATTGGAGCAAACACCAATACGGCGATCATATTACCAATCAAATGCCAGGTTCCTCCATGCAGCCACATATAGGTAAGAAATTGATAGGGTGCGAATTCAGAGGAAAAAAAGACCCTGAGACCAAAAATTTCAGAGAGTGGCAGTCTTAAAAGTGAACTTAAAAAAAAGATCGCTGCATTAATTATCAGGATGTTTTTTGCTACGGGTGTGAGTCTTCTAAACACTTCTAACGTTCTATTTTTTAAACCATCCGTTTATTTGCTCTAAGCTAACCAAAACGTAAGTAGGATTTCCATCCGGAGTAAAATTTGGCTGCTCACAAGCAAAGAGTTTATTCATCAGGTGATCCAACTCTTCTACTTTAAGGGTATTACATTTAATTCCGGCAGTACGCTTTGCCAGTGCCCTAACCAGGCTTTCATCTTTTGGTATGTCCAATTTTTGAGCATTGTTTTTAAACTGCTCTATCAGACCTTCAAATATTTCCTTTTCGTTGCATGGTGCCAAATCCGAAGGGATCCCCTGGATTACAATCATGGATTTCCCTACTTCTTCAAACTCAAAACCTAACTGATTGATTTCATTTTTCAGTTCCTGTACCAGCGAAAAATCAGAAGGGTTGAGTGGAACCTGCTGAGGGAACATACAAGATTGTGAAGTCCCGGAGCTTGATTTTATTGACTTCTGATACTGCTCAAAAAGTATGCGCTCTAAGGCCGCGGTCTTGTCAAGAGCCATCATTCCGCTCTTCACCTGACGAAGCAGGTATTTATCATGCAGGTGATAGGCGGGCTTCTTTTCTTCGGGCTGAGAATCCTCATTTATGGAACTTGAAAAAACCGTTTCAGTAACTCTTTCTTTCTCTGCTTCTTGTATTGAAGTAATCTCTTCCTGTGAAACAGAAGCATAGAGTTCGTTTAACTTTTCAAGCCTTTCCTGCGTGTTTTCGAGATTCTTGAAGTGACTATAATTTCGGTCTCTCCCAAGAGTCGCGGCATCGCTTTCCCGTTGGAGATTCAGGTGAGTAAAGCTCACATCTGAAGAAAAATCCAATGAAGGAGCCACATTGTAGGAGGCGAGGGCTTGTCTTACTCCTGCATTGATCACTCCGTAGAGCATTCGGTCATCCTCAAAATTTACTTCTGTTTTCGTAGGATGCACGTTGATATCCACATGCATGGGGTCAATTTCTATAAACACAACATAGAAAGGAAAATAGTCCTCTTTCAGCATTCCTTCGTATGCTTTTACCACTGCATAGTTAAGGTAGGTATTTTTGATAAATCGATTGTTGATGAAGAAAAATTGCTCTCCTCGTGTCTTTTTTGAATGCTCCGGCTTCCCAATGTATCCGGTAATTTTTACTAAGTCTGTCTCTTCGGCGCAGGGAATCAGTTGTTGTTGATAGTTTCTCCCGAATAACTGCACAATGCGTCTGCTTAATTTTCCTCCTTCAAGATTGAAAGATTCAACGTCATTTTGGATAAAAACAAAACTCACCTCGGGATTGGCCAGTGCAACCCGCTGAAATTCACTGGTAATTTGCTTTAGTTCTACAGGATTGGATTTCAGGAAGTTTCTTCTTGCGGGTACATTGTAAAATAGGTTTCGAACATAGATTGTGGTGCCCTTTGTCGTAGCAATGGGTTCCTGCGATTTAATTTCGCTTGATTCAATGATAATTTGGGTTCCAAGTTCATCTGCCTTTTGTTTCGTTTTAAGTTCCACTTGTGCAACTGCAGCGATTGATGCCATTGCTTCCCCTCTAAACCCAAGTGTTTTTAGTTTAAAAAGATCCTCCGAGGTGCTGATTTTTGAAGTGGCATGGCGCTCAAAACTCAATCGGGCATCGGTCATACTCATCCCTATTCCGTCATCCACTACCTGGATCAAAGATTTCCCGGCATCTTTGATAATCAGCTTGATATTAGAAGCACCTGCATCAATGCTGTTTTCCAGTATTTCTTTTACTACTGATGACGGTCGCTGAACCACTTCCCCGGCAGCGATCTGGTTAGCGATACTGTCCGGCAATAAATGAATGACATCACTCATTTACGATGATTTAATTTTTTGAGTCGATAAAAAAGATAAAGCATAATAGCAATACAGGCCGCATAATAGAATATTTCATTTCCTATATACAGCCAGCTCATAGTTAAGACACCAAGCAATGCTGCTATTCCTAACTGAAGAAGTGATGTGCCGGAGACTGATTTTGTTTTTCGTCTGAACTCAATTCTTGTAGGTTGGTAATCTCCATTCTCGTTACCCTCCATCCGTAGTTTTATACGTTCGGTTCTTTCCTTTATCTCTTCTTTCACCGGATCGTAGTAGCGAGGCTTAATGTGAAACTGCTGATGTTTAGGTATTCTGAAAAGAAATCGCATTTGTTGCAATTTGGAATAAATGTTGTACATAAACACGACATCAAATAAAAATTGTTCAAATTTAAGACGAATTAAACTTTTTTATGCGATCTGGCACCGCCTCAATTTTAATTATGCTGATATTCTACTCTTTTGCTAAGGAAAGAGAGCCTGCTAATGCAGTATGGATTGATGGTGCATCTTTTTACCAATTGACTCCACATGGTTCACACAGAAATAAATCAACGATTTATTTTGAGAAGTGGGATTTTTATGTGCAACAGTTCCTGGAAGACGAAAGCTATTATGTTGCGCTACAGTTGGACCAACGATTTGATCCTCTTCCCGGAGATGGTCTTTCGCTTCCGCATTTGACTTCTATTGCGGCATTAGGTAATGATTCCACTTTAAATCAATATCTATCCTTTCTGGAGAACTTCGGCAGGACTCATGGAATTAATTATATGATTCTTCCTGATTCAACAAGTCTTCCGGAATTGGAGAAAGAGGTGATAAAAAAAGCCTGTCAGCAATCTCCTTTCTATTTTTTGAATAAAACTTTCTTATCTCGCAAAATACCGGATTTGAGATCGGAATTTAACGAACAGAATTTTTCACATCCCACTATCTGGCTGGTTAGTCAGAACCATAACTTCAAAAGAGTAAAAAGATGGAGTGCTAAACGTGGAGCAAGAGATGAGAATGGTTTTGTAAAGGCACTGAGAAATGCCAGAAACATTGAATTTATTCCGATTTATGACCTGCCACCCAGACTAAAAATGGCTCTTGTTAAAGAAGGGACGATTGCTGTTGATCCAGGGGCTTTATTTCCTATTGCTTCCGAGGCAGTAGTTTATCTGGGCGAGGATGAAGTATTTAAAAAATGGCTTTCTAATTACACAGAAGTCTATGACACTCCTGTTCGGGGACTTCAAAAAATTATTGATATCAGATTCGAAGATAAGGATTTTCAGGAAGGTGATATTCTCATAGCTAATGAAGTGGTAGACTTTCCATACGTTTCTCAGATCGTACTGCCGACTTATTATGAAGGTCTTGAAATCGACCTTTGCAAGATGCTCTTTGGAGGAATGGAGATAAAAGGTCGCCATTCTCTTAGTAGTACCATCGCTAATCATCACTTTTTAACTCATTCTACAAGCAGTTGGGAAGGACTGGACACTTCTTTTGAAGAAAAAATAGATTCATTGAGTAAGTATGCTATTTCCAATTTTGCTACTCCGGGATTACAAGTTGCTGTTGTAAAGAACGAAAGTCTGATTTTCAATAAATCGTATGGGTATTACAGTTATGACAGCATCAGGGAAGTGCTTCCAAACACCATTTATGACTTAGCTTCTTTGACAAAAGTAGTCGCCACTCTACCTGCAATTGCTTACCTGATTGATCAGGGAAAAGTAAATCTGGATGATACAATCAGTCATTATCTCTCATCTTTTGTGGGATCAAATAAATCCTCAATAACAATTAAGCAGTTGTTAGCTCATCAGGGAGGGTTGAAGTCATACATTCCGTTTTGGAGTATGATGATGGAAGGGGATCGATTGGACGCATTTTACTACAAAACTGCCGGAGATGAAGCCCTGGATCGAAGAATTCACGGTTATGAACCGGACCCGATTCTTTTAGATACTTTAAAGAGCTATATCGTTCGATCGAAACTGATCCAAAATATAGATTCCTACAATTACAGTGATCTGGGGTTCATGATACTGCACATGATTGTAGAGTCTGTCACGATGCAACCATTTGATCAATTTTTGGATAGCACATTCTATCACCCGATGGGATTAAGAAATTTAGGTTTTAATCCATTGACAAGAGGGATAATTCGTGCGTCAGTTGCTCCCACAGAATACGATAATCAATTCAGGAATTACCAGGTTTGGGGAGAGGTACATGACCGCAATGCGGCTGTTTTTAGAGGAGTTGCAGGACATGCAGGGCTTTTTTCAAATGCAGTTGATTTAGCAAAAATGATGAGTATGTATATGAATGGAGGTGTATACGGCGGGAAAAGATACCTGTCTGAAAGTGTCCTGAACCGGTTTAATTTAAGGTATTTCGATAAGAACAGACGTGGGTTAGGATGGGATAAAAAAGATGGAGAAAAAGATAGTGCATCCAAATATGCCAGTGATTTAAGTTTTGGTCATACAGGATTTACCGGAACAATGGTTTGGGCCGATCCGGATAAAGATTTGATTTTTGTATTCCTTTCAAATCGAATCTATCCGGATGCCAACAACTGGAGATTGAACCGGTTTAATATCAGGAGAGAAATGCATAATGCGATTTACGAATCCATTACTCACTGAATGGATGAAACTTATTGGCCGCCTTATCGGTTAAAATTTTTTATAAACGAGTCTTAATGATTAAAGTAGGAATTGTTTGTTATCCGACCTATGGAGGAAGCGGGGTGGTTGCCACAGAACTTGGTAAAGCACTTTCCAAAAAAGGACATGAAATACACTTCATCACTTATTCGCAACCGACAAGATTAGATTTTTTTAACCCTAACCTTTACTATCACGAAGTGAGTGTGAAGTCCTATCCACTATTTCAATATCCACCGTATGAATTAGCACTCACTTCAAAAATGGTGGATGTGGTAATCAATGAAAAACTGGATTTACTTCATGTTCATTATGCTGTTCCACACGCTTCCGCAGCTTACATGGCTCAGCAAATCCTAAGAACCAAAGGATGCGACATTCCATTTATTACAACCTTACACGGGACGGATATTACAATTGTAGGGAAGGATGCCACCAACGAACCGGCTGTAACCTTTTCTATTAACGAATCAAATGGGGTGACAGCAGTTTCAGAGGATCTGAAAAATGATACCTATCAACACTTCAAAATCAATCGGTCAATTGAAGTAATCCCAAATTTTGTTGATTCAGAACGATTTAAGAAACAGCCAAAGGAACATTTCAAGAAGGCGATATGTCCTAATGATGAAAAACTGGTTGTTCATACCTCTAACTTTAGAAAAGTAAAGAGAGTAGAGGATGTACTGGATGTTTTTTGCGAAATGAATAAAGTGGTTCCTTCCAAACTTCTTTTAATTGGAGACGGCCCTGAAAGAAAGCGAATGGAAGACAAGGCAAGAGGAGTATGTACTGAAGACATTCGCTTCCTCGGTAAGCTTGAAGCCGTTGAAGAGGTATTTTCAGTCAGTGATCTATTTTTGATGACTTCTGAAAAAGAAAGCTTTGGGCTTGCGGCCTTAGAAGCAATGGCCTGCGAGGTGCCTGTAATCTCCACCAATGCCGGAGGCTTGCCCGAGTTGAATAAAGACGGACACTCGGGTTTCGTTTGTGAAGTGGGAGATATTGATGGGATGGTAAAAAAAGCAATTCAAATTCTGGATAGTGAAAATCTGGACAGGTTTAAACAAGGAGCCCGGGCAAGGGCAAAAGAATTTGATGTTAATATAATCTTATCAAAATACGAGGATTATTATCAATCAGTTATCAAAGAATATAAAAAATTATTAACAGAAACTTTATAGCGTTTTAAGTTTGTCCTAATTTTGAAGCGAATTTGAATTAAAAAATGGAATTAAAGCACAGACCACACACTAAAGGAACCAAATATCTGTTTAAAAACAAACTTTTGGAAAAACTGACCCGAACACATATCGCAGTTCCGTTGGTATTTTTTACTATTATCTCATCCGGACTGATGATTTACGGGTTTAAAAATAATTACTTGACAGCCCTATCGGCACTATTACTGTTTTTAGCAGGGCTGATCGTGTTTACTCTGGTTGAGTACATCATGCATCGTTTTCTTTTTCATTTGCCTCCGAAAACAGAAAGATCTGAAAAATTTGCTTACACAATACACGGAGTGCATCACGATTATCCAAAGGATAAAGACAGACTGGCAATGCCTATACCTTTAAGTTTATTATTATCCACCGGATTCTTCTTCTTATATAAGTTGATGATGGGTAATCTGGTTTTTGGATTTCTCCCCGGTTTTTTGATCGGATATGCTTCATACCTCTGGATTCATTACATGGTACACGCATTCCAACCTCCTAAAAATTTCTGGAAAATTTTGTGGGTTCATCACGGAATACATCATTACAAAGCACCAAATCAGGCTTTTGGTGTATCTTCACCGCTTTGGGATCTGATATTCGGAACAATGCCTAAGAAAAGTTAAATCTTTTTCTCTTTTTCCTTTTTCGCTTCTTTGGCCTTTCTTTTTTCGTGGGACGCGGGTTCCAGGATTACTCTGAACAAGAAATCCCTCATCCTCCAGAAAACATTGGCAATTAGCTTTACGAATATGGGTTGGCGACCAGGCATTTGATTACTGTTTATAAATAAACAAGTTAAATACTTTTTTTGATTCTACTATTTTTTTCCGGTTGAAAATCATTCTTCCACTTTTTTAGTTTAAACATTAACATGGTAGGATACAGGTTTACACAGTTCATACCGGAGCAAGACCCAAAGCAAAGCACTTTTGACAATCTGCTCAATATTTTTCTCCAATTAATGGTCATCACGTCTGGCAACGTGAATGAAGCGCTAAGTTGGTTGACAAATCTTGATAGGAAATATAACATTTCCACATCGGATTACGGAATTGGTAATTTCACAGATGATCTCAAAAATAAAGGATATGTTGATGATAAAAATGAAAAAGGTGAGCTAAAGATTACTGCCAAGAGTGAAGGAGAGATTAGAAAGAGTGCACTGGAAGAAATCTTTGGGAAGCTGAAAAAATCAGGAAAGGGAAATCATAGAACCAATGCTACCGGATTGGGTGACGAAATCACCTCAGATTATCGCGAGTTTCAATTCGGAGATTCATTAGAGCAAATTGAAATGACCGAGAGTTTAAGGAACGCTCAAATAAATCATGGCCCGGGAGACTTGTATCTGACTGAAAATGATCTTGAGATAAGGGAGAGAGAATTTAAAACACAAACTTCCACAGTTCTAATGATCGATATTAGTCATTCAATGATTCTCTATGGTGAAGACCGAATAACTCCAGCCAAAAAGGTGGCCATGGCACTGGCGGAATTGATAAAAAGAAAATATACAAAAGACACGCTCGATGTGATTGTTTTTGGAAATGATTCATGGCAGATTGAGGTTAAGGATCTTCCTTATCTTAACGTTGGCCCTTATCATACAAATACGGTCGCCGGACTTGAACTGGCAATGGACTTGCTGCGAAGAAGGAAAAACAAAAACAAGCAAATATTCATGATCACGGATGGTAAGCCAACGTGCCTTAAAGAAGGGATCAAATACTATAAAAATAGCTTTGGGTTGGACCCAAAAATCCTAAACAAGACATTAAATCTTGCAGCACAGTGCCGTAGAATCAATATACCCATCACAACATTTATGATAGCCTCTGACCCATATTTACAGCAATTTGTGAGAGAATTCACAGAAGTAAATGGTGGTAACGCTTACTACAGCAGTTTGCAAGGATTAGGCGACTTGATTTTTGAAGATTATAAAAGAAATAGAAGGAAAAATCTCTAATGCAATATAATGAGTTATCCACTGATCAAAAATTGAAGATCAGTACGTTGGAAGAACTGAAATCTGTTAATTATATACCTAAATCCATCAAACAAGAACTTCGTGATAATCTTGTCAGGATTAAAAAAGAAGGGAAAAATGTATTTGAAGGCATTTGGGGATATGAGGATACCGTAATCCCCGATTTAGAAAGAGCCATCTTATCTCGGCACAACATCAATTTTTTGGGACTTAGAGGGCAGGCAAAGACACGGATGGCGAGAATGATGACGAGGCTGTTAGATGAATACATCCCAATGGTCAGGGATGCACCTCTCAATGATGATCCTTTAGACCCAATTTCAAAATTTGCCAGGGATCGGATAAACGAACACGGCGATCAAACTCCGGTTTCATGGCTGCATCAGGATGAGCGTTACACGGAAAAGTTAGCAACTCCTGACGTGACAATTGCTGATCTGATAGGTGACGTAGACCCTATTAAAGCCGCCAGCTTAAAACTGCCTTACTCAGACGAACGGGTTATCCATTTTGGATTGGTGCCAAGGTCTCATCGTGGAATTTTTGTAATTAATGAACTCCCCGATTTACAGGCCAGGATTCAGGTAGCTCTTTTTAATATACTCCAAGAAGGCGATATTCAGATCAGAGGATTTAAGTTAAGAATGCCACTGGATGTACAGTTTGTTTTTACTGCAAATCCGGAGGATTATACCAACAGAGGTTCCATCGTTACCCCTCTTAAGGATAGAATTGATAGTCAGATTATCACACATTATCCTTCATCCATTGAGATCGGGAAGAAAATTACCGAACAGGAAGCCCGGCTTACGGAATCACAAAAAGAAACGGTTGAGGTGTATGACCTGGCTAAAAATCTCGTTGAGCAGGTTGCAATTGAAGCCCGAGATAGTGAATATGTGGACGCAAAAAGTGGAGTAAGTGCGAGACTGACAATTTCGGCGTATGAAAACTTAGTAAGTGCCTGTGAGCGAAGGATACTGATAAGTGATGACAAGAAGACAAATGTCAGGATTTCCGACTTCATAGGAGTGATTCCGTCCATTACCGGGAAAGTGGAATTGGTTTATGAAGGTGAACAGGAGGGACCGGGAATTGTAGCCAATAATCTGGTTGGTAAAGCTATTAGGTCGCAGTTCATCAATTACTTCCCTGACCCGGAAAAGGAGAGAAAGAAAGAAGGAGAGAATCCATATTCAACGATCAAGGAATGGTTCGAGAAAGGAAATATGGTTGATATCTTATTCAATGCTTCCGAAAAAGAGTATCAAAAAGAACTGAAGAAGATACCGGGTCTTGAAAAGCTTGTAGATAGCTTTCAAAAGACTGCACACGAAGGGTTCAAATACTTCCTGATGGAATTTGCATTATTTGGATTAGCCGAATACAGTATGCTGAGCAGGCATCAGTTAGAAAGAGGTATGCAGTTTAAAGATCTTTTTACCAGCATGTTTAATTTGCCGGATATGAGGGACGATGAATGATAGGGTCAAGGGAAAGCGGTACAACTAATAGTATAAGACAAAGACCTAATCTATGCCCCCAAGAACATTGATACCGGCTTGCCGGAAGCCGCACGTTACCCCTCCGGCAGAACAGAAGAAATCTATCGCTATTAGTTCCTTCGTCTCTATGGAAAAATTATTCTTTTTCAATAGTTGCTGCTAAAACAGCTTTTTTGAAAAGTAAAGTTGGTGAAAAATGTTGACTCTTAAAATAGTGTTTTCACTTTCCCTCCCTTCCGGCCTATGCTCTTTGTTGCTATATGGTGCGTCCTGCTCTTATAAATACACTTTGAAAAAATGTGTACAATGCCCGGAAAACAGAACACCTTGAAATGCCTTCTCTGCTTTTTCTGACATCCCCCTTCACTTCGGCAGCCGGTACGCATAGATTTTGTTATCCACATCATCTGTAACCCACATCGTCGTGCCGTCCGACCAGATGCCCCAAGGTCGGTCATTGCCTGCGGATTGAATGATATCGATATCTCTCCTCACGTCTCGTGTTTTTGTTGACAACTTGTAGGCATGTATTTTTATACTAAAGAATAATCCACTTACCCACATCGTTGTGCCGTCCGACCAGAGACCGGAAGGGGATAAATTGTGCGAAGCAAGGTTAATGTCCTTATCGGCATCATGTGTGCCGTCTGCCAGCTTGTAGGCATAGACTTTTTGAGAACTATCTACTACATACATCGTCGTACCATCCGACCAGATATTACGAGGAGAACCATTGCCCGCAGCTAGGTTGATATCCTTACCGGCATCACGTCTGCCGTCTGCCAGCTTGTAGGCATAGATTTTGCTGCCTGTACCTACGAAATTACTTACATACATCGTCGTGCCATCCGACCAAACGCCATTAGCTGTCGTGTTCCCCGCAGCGAGGTTGATGTCCTTACCGGCATCACGTGTGCCGTTTGCCAGCATGTAGGCATAGATTTTACGTTGAGTAAAATCACATACCCACATTGTGGTTTTATCCGACCAGATACCATAAGGAGAACCATTGCCCGCAGCTAGGTTGATATCTTTATTGGCATCACGTACAGGCCGGTCAATTAAGTTCGTAATATTAATAGTGATGGCTGCGGTGCTTGCCATTTCTCCGTCAGACACGCGCACACTCAGAACATAAGTTTCCATAGTCTCATAGTCCAGAGCCGCAGTTGTTTGCACGGTAATTGCTCCTGTGCCTGCAGCTATCTGAAAAGCATCCCCGTTATTGCCCGAAGCGATGGAAAAGGTCAGGTTGTCACTGTCGACATCCGCAGCCCGTACTGTCCCCACTGCCGTATTGCTTGGGGCATTTTCCGGTATACTAAAGGTCTGATCAGTAATCACCGGCGCATTGTCATTCACATTGGTAATATTGATGGTGATGTCCGCCATGCTTGGGAGGTTTCCGTCAGACACGCTGATGGCAAGGATATAAGTCCGGGTAGTCTCATAGTCCAATGTTCCGGCTACCGTAATCACTCCGGTCATTGGGTCTATGGCAAAAGCATTGTCGGTATTGCCGTCAGAGATGGAAAAGGTCAGGTCGTCATCTTCCAAATCATTAGCCTGCACCGTCCCCACTGCCGTATTGGTTCCGGCATCTTCCGCTACACTAAAGCCCTGAGCGGAAATAGTCGGCTTATCATTCTCATCGGTAATACTTATCGTTATCTCTGTCACAATTGATGCGATCCCATCGGACACGATTAAGGTAAGCGTGTAAGTCCGGGTAGTCTCAAAGTCCAATGTTCCGACCACCGTAATCACTCCGGTCATTGGGTCTATGGCAAAAGCATCGCCGTCATTACCCGAAGCGATAGCAAAGGTCAGGTCATCACCGTCTGCATCCGCCGCCTGCATTGTCCCCACTGTCGTATTATTTGGAGTATTTTCTCCTATACTAATAGAGGACTGAGCAGTAATCACCGGCATATTGTCATTTACATTGGCAACATTAACGGTGATGTCCGCCGTGCTTGAAAGGGTTCCATCGGTGACGCTTACCGCAAGGGTATAAGTCCGGGTGGTCTCATAGTCCAATGTTCCGGCCACCGTAATCACTCCGGTACTTGTATTTATTGCGAAAACATTGCCAGTGTTTCCCGAAGTGATGGAAAACATCAGGTCATCATTTTCCTCATCGGCAGCTTTTACCTCGCCGACTGCCGTATTGTTTGCAGCATTTTCCCTCACGGTAAACGTTTGATTAACAGCAATAACCGGCGTTTCATTTACATCTTCTACATTGATGGTTATACTAGCTGCATTTGATGCCGTTCCGTCGGAGACGTTTACGGTAAGCGTATAAGTCCGAGCTGCCTCAAAGTCCAGGCTTCCGGCCACCGTAATGATTCCGGTACTTGTATTTATTGCAAAAGCATTTTCGGTATTGCCGTCAGCGATGGAAAAGGTCAGGTCGTCACCGTCGGCATCCGTCGCCGACACCGTACCTACTTCGGTGCTTTTTTGCGCATCTTCGGCTATGTTAAAGGACTGATTTTCTATCATAGGAGCCGCGTTACTCCGGGCTCCTCCGTTGTCATCATCTTTGCCACAAGCAGCGAAAGCCAAGCCAACGATGATAAGTAAGACCCATTTGTGAAAAAATTTGATCCCGAATTGTATTCGTACCTTCTTTTCAGGCAGTTTATATAATGTATTTTCCATAACTTTTACTTTCTTTTCTTTATACTTACTTCTTCACCAACTTCAACAGATGCCCGTCCGGCAGTTGTACCAAATACAGCCCGCTTTGCAGGGAGACTGCATCTATTTTCGTGTTTGTCGTGCTTTCCAGTAATAGCCTTCCGTCGAGCCCCAGTATGCGAACAGGGCTTTCCACGAGAGACTGCACCTCCACGTAACGATCCGAAGGGTTGGGGAAGACCACTACTGTTTCCACCGCATCTTCCCAAGCACTCAAAGGACAGTCTGCTATTGTCACTTCCTGTGTTTGTGTGGCGGTATTGCCCGCAGCATCGGTGTAAGTCCAAGTGAGGGTGGTGGTTGTCGTGATCGGCAGAGAGGCATCAGCTGCGGCCGTGAAGGTCTCTCTTGAGCAATTCATGGCAGTGGGGGCGGTCAGAGAGGTGAGTTCACACCGTGCGGGAAGGGGAGGCAGCGGATTTGCATCCGGCACCAGCACATCGTTCACGACTACCTGCTGTGTTTGTGTGGCGGTATTGCCGGCAGCATTGCGGTAAGTCCATGTAATGGTGGTATTTTCCATGATAGGGAATGCGGCATCTGTGGTGGCAATGATCCTCCCGTCATCGCAGTTATCCGTGGTGGAAGGTGTGATTACATCTTCCCTCGCAAGCGAACAGCTTGCGATAATCGGATTCAAGGCTGCTACCGTTGGGGATGCGTTATCTACGATCACTTCCTGCGTTTGCGTGGCGGTATTGCCCTCATTGTCGGTGTAAGTCCAAGTGAGGGTGGTGGTGGTCGTGATCGGCAGAGAGGCATCAGCTACAGCCGTAAAGGTCTCTCCCAAGCAATTCATGGCAGTGGGGGCGGTCAGAGAGGTGAGTTCACACCGTGCGGGAAGGGGAGGCAGCGGATTTACATCCGGCACCAGCACATTGAGACTCACGACTACATCCTGCGTTTGCTCGGCAGTATTGCCGGCAGCATCGGTGTAAGTCCATGTGATGGTTTGGGCCGCCGTGATGGGAAAGTTAGCAATATTATGAGCGGCGGTAATATTCCCGTCACAATTATCTGTGGCGGTGGGAAAGGTCAGGTCAGTATCGGAAGTGATCTCCCCGCAATCTACGGTTAGCGGGGACAGGGAAGCGGGTTCCGGGAACGTGGTATCTGCTGTTGTTATGATTACTTCCTGTGTTTGTACTATGCTTTTGCCTTTATCGGTGTACGTCCACGTGATAACGGTGTCGGACGTAAGGGGAAAAACATCGGCGGGAATATTGTGCATCCCCGTAATAGTTGCTCCCGTGCCGTCACACTCGTTATTAGCCGTGGGGGCGATCAAGTCATCGGCATTCACCACACCACACTGTGTAGTGAATGTCTCCAGAACTGCTGCGTCCGGCAGCAGTTTAATCAGATTATCACCGTAGATCCTCCAGCCATATTTCCCGGTGAGCGTCTCTCTTCCCATTTTGCCTCTACAGGAGTAGGACAACGGCCTAAAAGCAACATTACGCAGAGAGGAGGGAATTTGAGCCTCACCTGCATCTAACGTGCTCCACCCGATGAGCAGTTTATCGTAGTTTTCAACAGAGAAACTCTGGTTTCTATCAAGGATGTAACTTGCACCCGAATTACTTATCCCCGGTAAACTCTGAGATAGGTTGCTGATGTCCCATCTGCTAATGTCTTGGTTAAAGGTCGTACCCCAAAATATGTATGACATATTCGTCACGCTGCTCGTGTTCCATTCGCCGATGTCTTGGTTGAAGGCAGATCCTAAAAACATGCCCTCCATATTCGTCACACTGCTCGTGTTCCAATTGCCAATGTCTTGGTTGAAGGGCGTGCCCCGGAACATGTTCTTCATATTCGTCACGCTGTTCGTGTTCCAATTGCTCAGGTCTTGGTTGAAGGCAGATCCTAAAAACATGCCCTCCATATTCGTCACACTGCTCGTGTTCCAGTCGCCGATGTCTTGGTTGAAGGCAGCAGCCTCCCTAAACATGCTGAACATATTTGTCACGTTGCTCACGTCCCATTCGCTGAGGTCTTGGTTGAAGGCAGCAGCCCCACTAAACATGGCCCACATAGATGTCACGTTGCTCACGTCCCATTCGCTGAGGTCTTGGTTGAAGGCAGCAGATTCTAAAAACATGCCCTCCATTTTTGTCACGCTGCTCGTGTTCCAGTCGCCGATGTCTTGGTTGAAGGCAGAAGCGCTCCAGAACATGCCATACATATCTTTCACATTATTCGTTTTCCAACTACCAATATCTTGGTCAAAAGAAGAATTATTGTAAAACATGAGATGCATATCCGTCACGCTGCTTGTGTTCCAGTTGCTGATGTCTTGGTTGAAAGCAGACTCTCGGAACATGTGGGACATATTCTCTACATGTCTCACATTCCAATTGCTGATGTTCTGGTTGAAGGGCGTGCCCCGGAACATGAACCTCATCTCTGTCACGCTGCTTGTGTTCCAGTTGCTGATGTCCTGGTTGAAAGGAGTCCGATTAAACAGGCTCCGCATCGTTGTTACATTTCTTACGTCCCAGTCGCCGATGTCCCCGTTGAAGTTAGAATCGAAAAACAGTCGTTCCATATTCTCTACATTGCTCACGCCCCATTTGCTAAGGTCCCCGTTGAAGTCAGCCTGCTGGAACATTCGCTCCATATTCGTCACCCCCGAAAGGTCGGGGGCATCCGTGGCATTGATAGTGAGGTCATCGCATCCTGCAAAAGCTAAGGCCATGGAAGCCCACGGCTGATCTCCCCACTGTTCAATGGTACGTATCTGCCCTGCGGCAGGGGTGGGTGTGAATGTGTCATTGATGAGTTGTGCCAACCGGATCCGTGGAAACGTACCGCTGATGGTAATGGTGTAGGTGTCTGCTGTGGCATACATATGTGAGGGTGGATTGTCATCGGTATGTGTGGTATTTGAACCATCCCCCCATTTTACGGAGTAGTTGTAGGTTTCCCCGCTGACTATAGGGATGGTAACGGTTTCATTGTCAGAGGTTGTCTGCCATGTAGTGATGAAGGGTTTGGGCTCAGTCTGCGCCTGCCCGAAGAGTGTAAGGAGGAGTGTGGAAATTACTAGAAAGGTACTTTTTGAAGATAGTATTAGACTATAGGGGGGGGGGGGGCATTAAATTAAGCCCGTACAGCCCTTTTGACAGCGTTTGTGACATGTTCTCTGTGTTCATGATGTTTTTTAGTTTTTTTCTGTTTAGTGTACTCATAACTCATTATTTTAGTTTGTATGAAGTGCAATGTTATATCATTTTTTTGAATTGTTATACAAGTTTTATATTTTTTTAGTTTTTTTTAGAAATTTTTGTCCCGGAATTGTTTAGCGGTTTGCCGGAGGGGTCTCCGAGGAAGGAAGAAGTCTTCGATCAAAATGAGTTTTTAAGGTATTAAACCGTCCGGTTTGCCGGTTCGATACTTTATTATTGCGTAGAGTTCGGGATAAATCACATCATCATAGTTGGTATGTTTTGAGACCGTCTTTTAATGTTCATAATAACTCATAAAGTTCGCAAAACTGTCTTATATACAAGGACACATCATAACGTCATCATCACTTTAAAGCCTTACTTTTACGAAAGATTTGTTATCTTATTTATGAAAAGACTTTTATCGCTTGTTTTTATTTTCGTATCGGCTGCTTCTGTCTCCCGAGATCGGCCTAAGCTGGTGGTAGGGATTGTGGTGGATCAAATGCGGCAGGATTATTTGTACCGGTTTAATAACAAATTCGCAGAAGGAGGATTCAAAAGACTGATGAATGAAGGTTATCAGTTTAAAAATGCGCATTATAACTATGTACCGACACATACAGGCCCGGGTCATGCCTCAATATACACTGGGAGCACACCCTCTTATCACGGCATCATCGGTAACATCTGGTATAACAAAACAAATGACAGAAGTATTTACTGTGTTGCCGATGCTTCGGTAAATGCTGTCGGAGGGAGTGAGCAGAGAGGGAAAATGTCCCCCGGAAACCTGAAAGCCTCTACTATCACAGATGAACTGCTGCTTACGACCAACTTTAGATCAAAAGTGATAGGCGTTTCGATCAAAGACAGGGGTTCAATTCTGCCTGCCGGACATCATCCCACAGGAGCTTACTGGTTTGATGCCAAAACCGGAAATTTTATGACCAGCGACTATTATATGGATACACTTCCTGCATGGGTAAAATCGTTCAACAAACAAAAAAAAGTCAATGAGTATCTCAGGAATGACTGGGAAACATTAAAGCCGATTGACTCATACAAAGAAAGCACAAAAGATAATGTCACTTATGAAAAGACTTTTAAAGGGCAAGAGGCTCCTGCTTTTCCTTACAAATTAAGTGAGCTCGTGAAGGAAAATGGAGTGGGTATCATAAGTACAACTCCTTACGGAAACTCTCTTGTAATGGACATGGCAATCTCATCCATTGAAGGAGAAGACCTTGGAAACGACGACATTACGGATTTTCTGGCAGTTTCTTTCTCTTCCACAGATTACGTTGGACATGTATTCGGTCCAAATTCAATTGAGTTAGAAGACACCTATCTGAGACTTGATATGGAGATAAAAAGGCTTCTGGATTTTTTAGACCAACGTTTGGGTGATGACTATCTTGTTTTCCTGACAGCAGACCACGGAGCTATTGAAGTACCTTCGTTCCTACAAGATATGAAGATGGTCGGAGGTTATGTCGACCGGATTGAACTGACCACTTATTTATCTGATAAGCTAAACGAAAGATTCGGAAAGGAAAAATGGATCAAAGACGTTTCTAGTAACCAGATTTTTCTTGATCATGATCTGATCAAAGAGAAAGGTTATGATCCCTATAAATTCAAACGGGCACTAAGAGATATTGTCATTTCATTTGACGGAGTGGCAAATGCATATACAGCGGATGAACTCTTGCTGAGAAATGCTACGGACCCTGTAAAAAAGCTGTTTGAAAATGGCTATCATCAAAAAATGTCGGGAGATATTGCAGTTGGTTTTATCCCCGGATATTTGATTGGCTCCGGTTATGGCAAGGCAGGTACCAGCCACGGTTCAGGTTATACTTACGATACACATATTCCAATATTATTTTTTGGAAAGGGGATTAAGCCGGGTAAAAGTGTTGAAAAAGTAGCTATTACTGATATTGCCCCCACCCTCTCCATGCTTCTTGATATTTCCCTGCCGGATGTCTGTACCGGTCAACCATTAATGGCAATTTTTGAATGAAGACTGAAGACATAGGCCTGCTTTTTGATATGGACGGCGTAATTATGGACAATCATCGGTATCACTTTCTATCCTGGCAAAAACTGGCGGAGAAATACGAAATCAGCATCACAGAGGATTTTTATCGAAAGCAGATGAACGGAAGAACTTTCATGGGGATTATGGGGGTTCTTTTCCGGAAGGAAATTTCACCGGAAAAAGGAAGGCAGATTGCTTATGAAAAGGAAGCACTTTATCGGGAACTTTATTATTCGCATTTGGCCCCTACGGAAGGCTTAACGGACTTTCTGGCAGCCGCTAAGTCATACGGGATACCCATGGTTATCGGAACCTCGGCACCGGTAGAAAATGTAGATTTCACCCTGGACGGGCTATCTATCCGCTCTTACTTTAAAGGTGTGATAGATGAACGGGCTGTTACTAAAGGAAAACCAGACCCTGAGGTGTATCTTAAATGTGCTTCTCTGGCTAATCGCATCCCGGAAAACTGCATCGTTTTTGAGGATGCGATCTCCGGTATTAAAGCAGGGAAGGCAGCAGGTGCTAAAGTTATTGCACTGGCCACTTCTCATAAAAAAGAAGAACTGGAAGCCGACCTGATCGTTGATAACTTTGAAAATATCAATCTTGAGGTTATTAAAGAAGTGTTGAGATCATGAAAATTTATTGTTTATTGGCTTTCACTTTTATCAGCGGCTTTGTTTGCGCCCAGGCAGTTGCTATTGCCAAACTTAAGTATGACGGAGGCGGAGACTGGTATGCAAATAAGACTGCACTTCCAAACCTCATTGAGTTTTGTAACAAAACAATCAATACAAATCTGTCTCTTTCGGAAGACGTTGTTGAGGTAGCAGATCCGGACCTTTTCCTATATCCGTACTTATATATGACAGGGCATGGAAATGTAGTTTTCACCAATACTCAGGCAGCGAACCTTCGCAATTACCTTATTTCGGGAGGCTTTTTACATATTGATGACAACTATGGCTTGGATCCATTCATCAGACTCGAAATGAAAAAAGTATTTCCCGAATCAGATTTTGTAGAGATTCCTTTTGATCATCCTATCTATCATCAGAGGTTTGACTTTGATGAAGGCTTACCTAAAATACACGAACACACCGGAAAGCCGCCTCAAGGGCTTGGAATTATCTATGAAGGCCGTTTGGTCTGTTTTTATTCTTACGAGTCAGATCTTGGAAATGGGTGGGAAGATCAGGTCATTTATGATGATCCGGAAGAGATAAGACTGGAAGCTCTTAAAATGGGAGCCAATATTATTTCGTATGTCTTTACAGGTGTCCAATAAAAAGAAGTCCCGACCTGCTTACCGGCAGGCAGGCTTTTTTCAATTTTCAAGGACACAATGTAGGGGAAAGCATGATGAATTACATCTGCACACTCCTCAAGTGACTGAACCTGTTAAAGCCAGATTAAGGACATCTTCTTCTTTATATTCCGGGTTAGCTCCTGCTTTGCCGGCTACAAAAGAGCCGGTTGCTGAAGCAAACTGAAGAGCCTCCTTCAGTGACCGCCCCAGATCAATTCCGGAAATGAAAGCTCCCAGGAATGCATCTCCGCTACCTACCGTGTCTACGACATCAACTTTCATAACCGGCACGGACTCTGTCTTTCCATCTTTCCATGCAATAGCTCCCTGTCCTCCTTTGGTCACAATGATGATCTCCAGGTTGGGGTACAGGGCTTTCAGTGTCTTCATATCATCTTGCTCATCAGGGGTTTTAATATGGAACCATTCTTTAAGCATTTTGAACTCCTCCCGGTTCATTTTCACGATATTAGCAGTTTTCATCAACTTACCAATTACCGACTTGTTGCAGTAAGGAGATCGAACATTCAAGTCAAATACCACTTTGGCTTTTGTATTTTTCAGGAGTTTCTGCAATGAATTATTACTATCTACGGATCTACAAACAAGGCTCCCGTGAACGATATATTTCGGATTGAGCTCCGATTTTAAAAAGGAATCATCAATAAAATCCCAGGCTGCTTTTTCAACAATGGTATAAATGGGTTCATCGTTTTTATCAACGCTTACACAGACAGTGCCTGTATCCCGGCTGGTATCCATCTGAATTAGCTCTGTATTTACACCTTTATTATTTAGAAATTCGATCAATTCTTTTCCCGGTTCGTCATTACCTACTTTACTGATCACACCGGAAGAAACGCCCAGATTTTGTAAATGAACGGCTACGTTCATTGGAGCACCTCCGGGCTTTGCCCCGTCAGGAAAAAGATCAAATAATACCTCACCAAAACATAACACGGACGTATCTTTCAAATCCATTTATTCTCTTATTATCTTTTTTTGTAAATTTTCCAACGAAATGCCTTTCGTCTCCGGCATGTAAAAAATTACAAACAGCAACTGCAACACCATAAACCCGGCAAAAATTGCAAATACGGCAGCCGGACCGAGTACTTCCGGGTTCATCAAAAATGGCATCATCGCAGGTATAATGGCTGCTAAAACCCAATGAACAGAAGTCCCAAAAGCCTGACCATAAGAGCGAATATGGTTAGGGAATATTTCAGATATGAACACCCATATTACTGCACCTTGTCCGATGGCGTGCGCACCGATAAACAGAAACAATGCAGCCGGCACAATGCTTGACCAGTCATAAGTAAATGCGAGCGATGTGGCAGCAAGTGTAATGATGTATCCGATTGATCCGATGTACATCAGTGTTCTTCTACCCAACCGGTCAATCAATGCCACACCCAATAAAGTGAAAATAAAGTTTGCTACTCCAAGCCCTACAGAACTCAACAAACCGGCATCCGCTGCTAATCCTGCCGCTTCAAAAATCCTTCTGGCATAATAAAGTAAAGCGTTGATACCGCTGAATTGATTGAAAAAGGCTATTGCAAAAGCAAGCATTAAAGGAACCTTGTATTTTTTGGAGAACAACCGCTCCTTTGCTGTCAAAGACTCTTTCACCTGACGTTGAATGTTCCTGACCTGTTCCTCTGCTTCTTTTTCCGAATATAGAGTGGAGAGTATCTCTCTCGCCTCGTTTACCGCCCCCTTCTTAATGATTAGCCATCTTGGGCTTTTTGGAACCGATAATACCAGAAGTGTGTAAATCAAAGCGGGTAATGCCTCTATCCCAATCATCCATCTCCAGGCATCCTGAGAAATATAAATAGCAATGAGATAATTAGATACAAAGGCTGCCAGAATCCCAAAGACGATATTTAGCTGGTAGAGTGCGGTGAGACTTCCCCGTTTATTTGCCGGAGCTATTTCGGCAATAAACGCCGGAGCGGAGATGGTAGAAGCACCAACTCCAAGCCCTCCCAGGAACCTGAACGAAGCAAACAACCACGGATCATTAACCACTGCAGACCCCAATGCAGAAATGGTATAAAGAATGCCAATTAATATAAGCGTCTTTTTTCGACCGAGTTTATCATTAGGAATGCCTCCCAGCATAGCCCCTGCAACAGTTCCCCATAGAGCGGACGCAACAATGACTCCCCCGTGAAAAAAATCATTACTTCCCCAAAGCCTGTACATACTCCAGAGCTTTTGTAAATCCTGCTCTGCTCCATTGATGACAATGGTATCAAAACCGAAAAGGAAACCGGCGAGTGCTACAGTAAGAGACCAAACAACAGTTTTGGATTTCATAGGACCAATGAAAATATTCTCCTGATATAACCCTGAACCCAATAAATCATCAGAGATAAAAAAGGACACTATCAATCCATAAAATTATCGATATTTTCGATACTGTACTAAAAAGTGTGCTCAAAGACTGTATAACTTGTTTCAGGAGGTGTATGACCTATTGAGCTTACGAAAAAATCATCTGACCAAAGCAACAGTTTGTTCCGGTAGCCTTGTTTTAAAGTTTGGTAGTTCATAAAAAGCCAAGTACATTGCATCAATACTGTTCTTAATAAAAGATAAAAAAGATCGAAGACATATATAATGAGCACCATGAACACTACTTGGATGTAGGTGGAGATCTCTTTGATGCTACAGACATTGATCAGGCAGCGATCTCATATTCTTATAATACTTGCGGCATAGAAGGAAACACGATAACTCTTGGAGAGACTGAATCCATCGTTATAAACGATCAGGTGATCCCCGGAAAGTCTTTTCGGGAACATTTGGAGATTAAAGATGCGCACCGGGCGTTCACAAAAATGTTTGACTTCATCAAGGGTAAGTACGAAATGAATGAAAAGCTGGCAATGACTTTTCATAAACTCAATACCAAAAGCTGGATGAATGAAGAATGGAGTGGTTCATATAAAACGATAAACAATCGAGTAGGGGGACGATCAACACCTTATCCGGAGAAATCGAAAGAACTGTTTAAGCAGCTATTCCGTGAGTTAAAAGAAATTGATGAGCCATTCCTTAGAGCGGCTAAACTTCACCTTGATACAGTGATCATTCATCCTTGGCAGGACGGAAACGGTCGGACAGCAAGACTATTGATGAATTATGAATTACTTTGTAATGAACACGGTCACTTACAGATTCGTAAAGCAGATAAAAAAGAATATTTCCATGCCATACGAACAGCTATAAAGCATAAGAAACTGAAACCCTTTTCTGATTATTTGTACCATCTCGGGATTGAGACTTACCGTAAGAAGATTGCATTTTTAACAGGAAAAAAAAAGCTAAAAGAAAAGAGTCAGGATGATCTATGGGCATATAGTGATGAAATTAAAATATACTAGTTTTCATCTCATTGATAACGTCTATCTCTTCTAATAATGTAAGTCCTTTTAAAGCTTTTTCAGCTTTCTTTGTACCAACTTTTGGTATACCTGGGATATTAACAGTATCACCAGTTAATAATTGTTTATGAAAGAATCTAATTCCATCAGATAATGATATTGCTCTAACTGAACCATAAGAAATATTAAACCATATACTGCCAGCTTGTTGCCAATCTTTATCAACAGTAATTAGTGTATATAATTTACCTTCTCTTCTATATTGTTCAGCTTCAATAGCTGTAGTATCATCATGGAACTGATATACATTCATAATGTTTAGAAACATAATCTCTAAGGAAAGCATACAAAGGCAGTTTCTCAGATCTTTTACCTTTATACTTTGTAAATCCTTGTTTTAAATCTTTTCTAAAGTTTCCTGTACAGCTTAAGTGATAACTATAAGTATCACAAGCAGCATATTCTTGTATTTTTTCTAACAAATTATCAAAGACCTCTACAACGTTTCCTCCTTCTTTAATTTGTTTTGCTAGAGAACGATAGACAAGAACGTCCATATCTACTATTCCGTGCATATTTAATTCTCCTTATTTACTTTGCCTTTCAGTATTTTGGCAGCCAAAGATGGAAACAAACGATTTATAAAATTCAATAATTTTACTTTACCAATAAGAACTTCATAATTGTTATTCTTCCAAGCGGTCTAAAACTCTTTAGCAAGAGCTTCAGGTTTAATTTTACCTTTACCTCTACCATTGGTCATATCTGTTTCAACTAAAGGTGGAACTATGTCGAAAACTTTAATTGAGGTATTTTCAAGTTGATACCTTAATGACTTAGTAAACAATCTAACAAATGCCTTAGCACCGCAGTAAATTGGTGCATCAGATTTAGGCTGAATAGCTAAAGCAGAAGACACATTGATTAATGCGGATTCTTTTTTATCTTTAAGAATTGGTAAGACCCCTTTAGATAATTCTACTACAGCATTAATATTAATTTCTAACTCTTTATTATAATCTTTATAACTTAATTTTTCAAATTCACCATTTACTTGAATTCCTGCATTATTAATAAATACAGTCATATCAGAATGTTTTTCAATTAATGTCGAAATTAAATTTTTACGGCCTTGTGATGTAGTTAAATCTGCGTCTTTACTAGATAATCTAATTACTTCATTACTATTTTCTTCAAATTTATCAGCTAACGCTTTACCAATTCCTCTTGAAGCACCAGTTATTACTACTTTGTGATTTTTTGTTTTCATATATTTAATTTTCCCTTTGCTCATATTGTCTGTCCTTTTAAAGTTGCTGCCAAACGATTGGATATGTGGAAATTTCCGCACATTTATATTTTTATTTTTGCATCATAAATATAATGCTTGCAGGAGAGAGAATGCTAAATCCGTCATGTTAATAAGTTTTTCCGATTTTATGAAAATATTGAAAACCAGAAAACATGACTGGAACATCATTGAAAGTTATGTTTTAGCGGTAAAGATAGTATGGTAATATTTCAGGAAGGAATCAGAATTTCACCGAACTCATGTTAATTACTTTAACTTTAAGGTTTACTTTGTGATTATTGCTTCAATGAATAACCATGGAAAAAGATTTTCATTCCCCTCACTTCTTATGATGATCATCAACAAATTGTTGAAGAAATGAAAATTACAAAAAGCGGAATAAAAGGGGTAAAAGCACATTCATCGGTTACTGTTATTACACCTTGTAATCTTTACGGATGCGAACTTTCTCCGAAAGTGTTTATCGGACCTTTTGTTGAAATTCAAAAGGGAGTTAAGATAGGCGAAAGAACGAAGGTTCAATCTCATTCGTTCATTTGTGAGTTGGTAGAGATAGGTAATGACTGTTTTATCGGGCATGGAGTAGTATTCATTAACGACTTATTTTCAGACGGCGGGCCTGCTAATGGAGATACATCCAAATGGAAAAGCACTCATATTGGAAATAATGTTTCAATAGGTTCCAACTCTACTATTCTTCCTGTTTCTGTTTGTGATAATGTGGTTATAGGGGCAGGTTCCGTAGTGACCAAAGACGTTAATAGTCCCGGGATTTATGCCGGTAATCCGGCTAAAAAACTAAGAGCTTTATGAGTATTCCTTTTGTAGACCTTAAAGCACAATATGAATCCATTAAAGATGAGATCGACAGTGCGATTCACTCAGTTATAGACCAAACCTCCTTTATTGGAGGAAAGGTGGTTAGATCTTTTGAGGAGTCTTTTGCAGCTTATATAGGAATAAGACATTGTGTTGGTGTGGCCAACGGGACGGATGCCATTGAGATTGCTTTGAAAGCGTTGGGAATTGGAACTGGAGATGAGGTTATTGTACCTGCTTTAACATGGATCAGTACAGGGGGGGCTGTCAATAATGTTGGGGCGAAGCCGGTTTTTATTGACGTTATGGAATCGGAGCGCACGATAAAGCCTGCTTTTATTGAAGAAAAAATCACGAAGCGAACAAAAGCAATTATTCCTGTCCACTTGTATGGACTTCCGGCTCGAATGGATGAAATCATGCGCATTGCTGAAAATCATGACCTTAGTGTGATAGAAGATTGTGCTCAGGCACATGGAGCGGTCTATAAGGGCAAAAAGGTTGGAACAATTGGGGATATTGCAACCTTTAGTTTCTTTCCGGGGAAAAACCTAGGCGCGTATGGAGATGCAGGAGCCATTATAACCAACGATGATGAGTTAGCCAAAAAGTGCAGAATGCTCTCCAATCAAGGCCAGCTTACAAAACATCATCATAAGATGATTGGGAGAAATAGCAGGCTGGACACCATGCAGGCTGCCATCCTTGAAGCCAAGCTTCCTCACCTTGACCGGTGGACTGCCAAAAGGAATCAGCTCGCAAAATGGTATGATGAAAAATTAAAAGATATTAAGAAGCCAGTTACTCCCGAGAGAATGAAGCATGTCTTCCATTTATACGTTATACAATCTGAAAAGCGTGACAGAATAATGGATGCTTTGCGGGAAGTAAACATTGGTTGTGCTATTCATTACCCAAAACCTCTTCCATTTCTGGATTGCTATGATTATCGGGGAGATCAAAAAAGAGATTTTCTAATTGCGGAGAAACTCTGTAATGAAATTCTTTCTCTTCCTGTTTATCCGGAATTGGCAGAAGAAGAGATAAATTGGGTATGTGGGATAATTAATAAGATAAATGACTGATCAAATTGTTCACATAGGTTTCCCGAAAACGGGGACTATCTATCTTCAAAAAAATATATCCTTATATTTCCAAAATAAAATATTACGATTACAAGGTCAGTGATTCATTGTTTTATGATATTATTTTCCTCGATGATCCGGACTATGACGGTATAAAAAACAGAAAGCGTATTCAACCCTATTTTTCAGAAAAAAAGACCCTGTTTTCATTTGAATCGCTTGGCAGGTGCACCTTTTATATACAAAGGCTCAGGCAGGTCTAACATACCCACACGCCTTCAGGATATTGGTTTCAATAAGGTAGTGATAACTATCAGGGATCAGGTTGAGATAACTGATTCGATGTATAGACATTGTCCCGTCCTAAGATAAGCAGACAGTTTTTTATTTAATGTTGTTATTATTTTACAATGATACTACATCATCCTCATTGTACTTTACCCTGCTTACTGTAATCTCGGGAGAAGTAGACAGGCCATGATTTAGTCCTGCTTTGTGTTGTCATCTGTTTTCTTAATCCTTCATACTGTTGTCATCATTTTAGTTAATCCTTTCTTTCATTGACAACCCCCTCTGCTAGTCCTTCAAAGAGTTGTCATCACTCATCTTAATCCTGGCCTGTTTTTACAGGTGCTTTCTTAGTCCCGGATGAGGTTGACATCCTTCCGATTAAATCCTGTTTCCAATAGCTTACCCTGTGCATTTGTTCAGGGATTTGACCTCCCGGACTGTTTGCGGACGCTTACCAAAAGCCCTCATCAACGCTTTCATTGCACCCCCCACTTGACAAGTTCTTATGCAGCCGATAGCCCATAATCCTGAGCGAATACGCTATCGGTTCAGACTCAGATACATCAGCCTGTCTTTTACCTTTACATAGGTCATATCATTGACCCCAAAACTGCTCTGATTCCTTTAATTCAACCTTGTTTTACCGCTGAAACCCATGAGTACTGTCGGTAGTCCGTGCCTTACCGCGCTTTCTTTGACGCACTTTCAGCCCATAGCTATCCATGATAAAGTACCCGCATGATGGTAGTGCTGACTATTTTTGTTCTTCTTTCATTTTCACACTTTTTCGTGTATACCTATTTCAGGACAAGACCATATATTTCAGGGAGAGCACTCCGGAAACAGAAGTCAGGCAAACTTCTTCAATAACATTTTCTCTTCATGGATAGCTTATAACTTTTCCGAGAAAAAGCCATCTCTCAAAATGAAGTTTTGTGATACTAAACAACTAATATTACTTCTTGGAAGAAGATAATTATATCAAACTCAAGTTAAAATAAGAAATCGCAGCTGACTGACTTTTAATTTATAATATTAGCTCAAAAATCTAATAAAGTTTTTTTGAGGCACTGAGCGGATTCGAACCGCTGTAAAAGGTTTTGCAGACCTCTGCCTAGCCACTCGGCCACAGTGCCATTTTAATGTGAAATTATGAAAAACAAACCATCGGCATTACGCCAATGATTTGTTAAAAAACTATTATTCAGATTTTTTTCCGGCATCTTTCATTTTATCTTTAAGAACAGAGAGTGTGTCAAGATCTCCGAGTGTTGATTTTTCAACTTTTTGGTTGATCTTATCAAGCGTATTTCCTTTTTTGTTTGCCGACTTTTTAGCAGTCTTAGGTTGCTCCGCATCTTTGTTCCAAACAGAACTGTGTGAAAGTATAATTCGCTTATCATCTTTTGAGAACTCAAGTACTTTGAATTCCAGCGTTTCACCTTCTGATGCTTTTGAGCCATCCGCTTTCTTTAGATTCTTGAGAAGAACCTGACCTTCAAGTCCATAGGGAAGTTCTACGATTGCTCCTCTATCTGTGATACTGGTAATAGTACATTTTTGTACTGACCCTTTTTTAAAGACAGTCTCGAATGTATCCCATGGATTTTCTTCCAAATGCTTGTGACTTAATGCAAGTCTTCTGTTTTCAACATCAAGTTCCATTACTCTGACCTCAAGGTCTTCGCCAACTTTCACAAACTCAGAAGGATGTTTGATTCTCTTCGTCCATGATAAATCGGATACATGCACAAGTCCGTCAATTCCTTCTTCAAGCTCAATGAAAAGACCAAAGTTGGTAAGATTCCTGACTGTTCCTTTGTGATCCGTTCCAACGGCGTATTTTGTAAGAATATCCTGTTTAGTCCAGGGATCTTCGGTAAGCTGCTTGATACCGCAAGACATCTTTTTTTCCTCCCGGTCAATCGTAAGTACTACTGCTTCGATCTCATCTCCCACAGAAAGGAAGTCGGAAGGGTTTCTTAAATGCTGCGACCATGACATCTCGGAAACGTGAATTAGACCTTCAACTCCCGGAATGATCTCCAGAAATGCCCCATAGTCTGCTACATTCACAATCTCTCCTTTTACTTTAGAATTAACGTCAATATCCTTATCAAGTGAATCCCACGGGTGGTCGGTAAGTTGTTTCATTCCAAGTGAGATTCTTTGTTTGTTATCGTCAAAGTCCAGGACAACAACATTTACCTTTTCGTCCAGAGAAAGCACCTCTTCAGGATGATCAATCCTGCTCCAACTGATGTCAGTAATGTGAAGAAGCCCGTCTAAGCCGCCTAAATCAATAAATACACCAAAGTTGGTCATGTTTTTAACTACACCCTCCAAAACCTGACCTTTTTCAAGGTTGTTAAGGATTTCTGTTTTTTGCTGCTCAATATCTTTCTCAATAAGAATTTTATGAGAAACAACCACATTATCATTGATGTAGTTAATTTTTACAACTTTCACCTCCATTGATTTCCCAACGAAAACATCAAAGTCTCTGATAGGCTTAACATCAATTTGAGAACCGGGAAGGAATGCCTCTACTCCATGAACATCTACGATTAATCCTCCTTTTGTTCTTCTCTTAATAAGTCCTTCAATAATTTCATTATTATCTAGTGCCTTCTGGATCAGTTCCCAAGCCTTAACAATCTTAGCTTTTCTTCTTGAAAGCACAAGCTGCCCACTCGCATTTTCTTGTTCTTCTATATATACCTGTACTTCATCTCCCGCCTTAAGATCAGGGGTATCTCTAAATTCGGAAAGTGGAACCAGCCCGTCTGATTTAAAATCAATATTTACGATTACATCTTTATCAGTAATCCCTACAACCGTTCCATTGATTAATTCTTTTTCATTTATCTGGGTCAGAGTCTCTTCATAGAGCTTCTCCATAGCTTTTCTGTCAGCTTTTGAATACTCATGATCAGGTCCATTATCTCCAAAGTCAAAATCGCCGGCCGGCTCAATCCCGGTATTTGTATCAACAGTGACTTCTTTTTTCGGCTCATCCGCTTGTTCGGGTTTGGCTTCTTCTACCTTCTTTTCTTTTACTTCCGGCCCTTCTTCAGCAACAGCTTCTTTTATCACTTCCTCTTTCTTTTTAGCTGATTTTGGAGTAGTGACAGCCTTTTTTTCTTTAGGCGTAGCTTGTTCCTCTACTTTTTCTTCCGTTGCTTTTTTGGTTAAAGTTTTTTTAGCCGTAATAGTTTTAATTTCCTTTTTTTCTGATTTAGCAGGAGTTTCTTTAGCTGCTTCTTTTTGTTTTACCATAATAAAAAAATGACTCCTTTGAATTACACCGGTCAGTTGGAGTCAGAAATCAACCGGCTTTCAATTAATTAATTCTTGAAATCTATCAAGTCACTCCATTTTGGAATGAAATGCAAATTTAGTAAAAAAAGACAAAGCCATTTATCAATATTGTTTTAGAGGCATAAAAATCATGAGACTGCTGCATCCGAAGGATTTTGAAAAAATGAATTTTTAAATCAAGAAGAAAAATTTAGGCTTGACAGAATTCTTTTCAAAATCTGTCTTTCAGTTTATTACTTAGCATTTTGAAAGCTTTAGATACGGACGAAGAGCCGATTTTCCGAAAAACTCTTTACTTCTTCACAAACTTCAGCAAACGCCCGTCCGGCAGTTGAATCAGGTACAGCCCGCTTTGCAGGGAGGCTGCATCTATCCTTGTGTTTGTGGTACTTTTTAGCACTAACTCCCCGCCTACGCTCAGGATGCGGATAGGGCTTTCCACGGGAAACCGCACCTCTACGTAACGCCCCGAAGGATTGGGAAAGACCACTGCTTCCAACACATCATCCGCTGCACTTAGCACACAGGGAGTAATCGTTACCGCCTGCGTTTGCGTGGTCGTGTTGCCTGTCTTATCGGTGTAGGTCCACGTGATCGTGGTTTTGGACGTAATGGGGAACGTAGCATTTGTAGTAGCAGTGATCTCCCCGTCATCGCAATTGTCCGTGGCCGTGGGCACGGGCAGGTCTGCTTCCGCCAGCGAACACGCTACAGTAAGTGCAGTCAGCGTTCCTGCAACTGTCGGAGCCTCGGTGTCGGCGACGATGGTCACTTCCTGCGTTTGCGTGGCGGTCTTGCTGCCGTCGGTGTAGGTCCACGTGATGGTGGTACTTGCCATAATCGGTGGGACAACATCAGGCGTAGCCGTGAGGGTATTTCCCGCACAATTTCTGGCAGTGGGAGCATTCAAGGAAGCGACCTCACACTGTGCGTTAATTGGAAGCAATGGATTTACAACGGGTAACAGCACATCGTCACTCACGACCACCCCTTGCGTTTGCGTGACGATGTTTCCCGCTGCATCTTCATACGTCCATGTGACGGTTCCGCTTTTGGTAATGGGGAAGGATGCATCTGTTTCTGCCGTGAGCGTTCCGTCGCAATTGTCCATGGCGGTGGGAGCGTTCAGGTCAGCCCTACTGACTTGTGAACAGGCTGAAAACGGCATCAGGTTCTCTTTATCAGGCACCGGAGCCTTAGTGTCGTCTATGATTACTTCCTGCATTTGCTCGGACGTATTGCCGTCCTCGTCGGTGTATACCCACGTGATAGTAGTGGTGCCGGCCTGAATGGGGAAGGAGGTGCCGGATTTGACGGCTACGTTGACCGTCCCTTTACAGTTGTCTGCGGGGGCATCAGGTTTGGTCAGTTCATTTTCCGCATTGATCGGACATTGTGCGGTAACCGTAGTTAAGCTCCCTGTAACTCTAGGAGCC
>JACONI010000064.1 GCA_014323825.1 Ekhidna sp.
CCCTCCACTACACCCGGAAGTTTTTTTACTACAAACGGCACAGAAGTTGTCATAAAGATCACAAAGAAGAGATGAGAAGCAGGGAGGATTGCTACGATGCTATCGTTGTTATTTTAAACCTTCAAGGTTTTCAAAACCTTGAAGGTTGCTCTAATATCATTCATCCACAATGGCTCCTTTTCTTTATCAAAACACGTCTGCGTCCGTCAGCGAAAGCTGCGGGAGAGTGGAGAGCCTTTCGCAAGGTGTCCCGTCCTCAAAGTCCGGATTGTATGATCTTTCAGGGTTGAACGAGGGTCTCTTCTTCGTTTTCACTGAAGGAGACGGAGGGCGTAAGGCTGTAGGCAGGATCGTGATAAGGAAGTAAGAAAGCAGGTACTAAGGCATCAGCAGCCCCGGCATTTCTGTCGGGGCTTATCAATCACCCCAAAACGGACAAACACAGATCAACCCTCCGCTATACCCGGAAGTTAGTTAAACCTTCAAGGTTTTCAAAACCTTGAAGGTTGCTCTAATATCATTATCAACAATGGCTCCTTTTCTTCATCAAAACACGTCTGCGTCCGTCAGCGAAAGCTGCGGGAGAGTGGAGAGCCTGTCGCAAGGTATCCCGTCCTCAAAAAACAAAAGTGAATGCTTCGCCAAAGCAGAGAGGACTGCTACGATGTTATCGTCGTTATTTTAAACCTTCAAGGTTTTCAAAACCTTGATGGTTTCTCTAATATCATTATCAACAATGGCTCCTTTTTTCTTCATCAAAACACGTCTGCGTCCGTCAGCGAAAGCTGCGGGAGAGTGGAGAGATCGTTGCATGGGTCTTTGGCAAACGCAATGAAAAGACCGTCAGGGCGTTAGGGTGTAAAATAAAGACACCAGGCATAAAATGGGGCAGTTTATTGACCGATAAAATTGGAAGCGTTTTAAGCGGGTATTTATTAGCACCAATCTACCTATAGGCAAAAGGAGATTGTAAGGCAACAACTGTCGGTTAAGGCACAGGATAAGGCGATCCTTTAGGCGAACATGTTGTTTTTCAAATCAAAGCCTTTGAGTTAGCTTTTTATTACATCAATTATGGGTATATTCAAGATCTCATACTTTGTAGTACACTTCCGCTTTTTATTCCAAAATAAGATGCTGTGCTCAATTTGAGATCATCTTTCTTTAAACGATTAAATCAGAAAATCCTCCTGCGGCTTTGTTAAAAGACTTTATGCCATCCAGCACCTTTTTACCTCCGCTTTGAAGGACCTTATCAGCTAATGAACAGCCTAATATTTCGGGTTCTTTTCCATACACGGTTCGCCGGATAAATTTTTTCCCATCAAGGCTTGCAATACCTCCTACAAGTGCTATCTGTCCGTCTATCTCCACCCTTGCATGGCCAAATACGGGGATGCTGCATCCTCCATCCATTCTTCGTAGAAATGCCCTCTCGGTAAGCAGCATCTTCTCTGTTAATGCGTGGTTGGTAAGTGCTTTTATCCGATGTGCTTTTTCAGAGTTTAATCTTTCATGTATTTGAATAGCAATCGAACCCTGGCCTACCGGCGGGACGAATCTTTCCGTATCGAACCGGTATTGAATTTTATCATCGTAATTCATTCTACGTACTCCGGCATAAGCCAATACCAACCCGTCCATGATTCCCTCTCTTAACTTTTCCAGTCTGGTCTGAAGGTTCCCACGGGTTTCAATTGTTTTGATATGTGGATAGAAATGCCTGAGCATGGCAACTCTCCTCGTTGAAGAGGTACCCAAAATAAGGTTGGGTTGATTCAAATCAATTGCTTTTTCCGAGACGATTACATCTCCCGGAGCTTCTCTTTCGCAAAATGAAAGGATACTAAACCCGTTCGGAAGTTTCGACTGAAGGTCTTTTGCACTATGGACTGCTATATCAATCCGGCCTCTTCCGAGCATCATTTCCAGCTCTTCAGTAAAAACGCCCTTACTTCCGATTTTGGAGATGGACGTGTTTTGAATTTTATCTCCTTTGGTTTCAATGGGAACCAGTTCCGGCTGAATACCCCCTTTGATCAGCAGATCTGCCACATAATCGGCCTGCCACATTGCGAGTTTACTTCTCCTTGTGCCAATTTTGATAAGCTCTCTTTTCATTTTCAGTCATTCAATATCCTAATGATATCTAATGATAAATTTAAGTGTGTGATTCGCGGGTTTGAGTTTCTTTCAAGATGAATGATGGCTTCGTTGGTTAGTGTGTAAATTTTTTCTAACCTGTCCGTGCCAAGGCGCTCTGAATATTTTGAGACAAACAAAGACTCCTCTTCATTCTTAACGGGAGGTTTCTGACCGGCGGCATACAGCACTGCACTTCGAAGGAGTGAAATAGCATGATTAAATGCTGCTTTTTGAGATGTTTTCCCGGATTTTGAGAATTCTTCACTGCGCCTGACTAATGCAGTGAAGTCTTTATTCCAACACTCCAGCATCCACTTCTGAAAGGTCTGATACTCTTGTTCGTTTTCTTCCTCTATTAGTTGAATGGCAGTGCCCGGCTGCCCCTCGGAGCGCCTTGCAGCAATTTTTGCCGCCGCTTCATCCGCTCCTTTTTTGATCAAAAATTCTGCTAATTCATCTTCCTGATTTGGAGGCACAACAACCAGTTGAGTTCTGGAGATGATGGTGGCAGGAAGTAAATCATAATTGTAGGAAACAAGGAGATAAATAGTTTTTCCGGGAGGCTCCTCCAGAATTTTTAAAATAGCATTTGCTGCACTTGCATTCATCAACTCCAGGTACCAGATAAAAATGATTTTGTATCCTCCTTCCACAGATCGCATGCTCACGTTTCTGATCATGTATCTGCTGTCTTCCCGACTAACCAGTAAGTTCTTATGCTCTTGTCCGTAAGCTTTTGCCCAGGATTGCAGGTCACCGAAGGGCTGGTTGGCAATAAATGTTCTAAACTTTGGGAGCGCCTCGGAAAGGATTTTATCATATTTGTTGCGATCAGGTCCGGCAATTTTTGGGAAAAGGAAATGAATATCCGGATGGATCAGTTTCCGTATTCTGACACAGTTGGGACAAGTGCCGCAGTTATCCGTTTCGGTTCTGTTCCGGCACATCAAAAAGCTTGCATACGCCAGTGCTACAGGTAATGCAGCGGTACCGGATCTGCCTGAGAATAATTGTGCGTGAGCCACTTTCCCACGTGCGCAGGCAGTGGTCAGCTGTGATTTCAATTCATTGAGACCCGGTATATCTGAAAACTGCATTTATTATTCTTTACTCCCATATTCGATACGCTGAGGTCACTTCAAAGATATGTGAAAGTACGCTTTTGTCTGCTTCGGTTAATTCTTTCTCTTTCCTTTTCATGACCAGATCGGCCGTTTCAAATGCTTTTTTAATGAGATAGGTTGTAAATTCAGACGGTCCTCCCCAGACAAATGAAGGGATAACGGTTTTCGGGAAACCCTCTCCAAAAATGTTTGCCGCGACACCCACGGTAGTACCCGTATTAAACATGGTGTTGATCCCGCACTTTGAATGATCTCCCATAATCAGTCCGCAGAACTGAAGTCCCGTATCCATGAACCTTCCGGTCTCAAAGTCCCACATTTTTACTTTGGTGTAATTGTTTTTTAGGTTGGAGTTATTGGTATCAGCCCCAAGGTTACACCACTCTCCTAATACGGAATTTCCTAAAAATCCTTCATGTCCTTTGTTGGAATACCCCTGAATGACGGAGTTAGAGATTTCACCTCCAACTTTAGAATATGGGCCGATAGTGGAGTCTCCTCTCATTTTGGCTCCCATGCTCACTACTGAGTGCTCACATAAAGCAAAAGGCCCCCGAATCAGGCTTCCTTCCTGCAACTCTGCCCCTTTTCCAATGTAGATCGGTCCATTTTCAGCATTGAACGTAGTCGCTTTTATTTGAGCTGCTTCCTCAATAAATATATCTTTTCCGTATACTCTAGTGTAAGTATCCCGGAGTTTTTGAGAAGTTCTGCCCGAAGTGATGGTTTCAAAATCTTTCCTGATCTCCAAGCCATTAAGTCTGAAAATATCCCATGGATACTTGATTTCAGTAACTTGAGCAATTTCAATAACTTTTCTTCCGTCTATTTCTATCGCTTCATCAGGCTCAAAAAACCCTGCTATCACTTCCTCATTGAAGACGAACACTTCATCGTGAGCCAACTTCCTAATCATATTTATAATATTGCTGTCAGGAAGTATGTTACCCTTTATAAATAAGCTTTTTAGTTCAGGTCTTTTGAAAAGAGGTGCCAAGTAATCCTGCGAATGAAATGAGCAGGATTCACTGCTTAATGCCTTTGCCCATTTTTCATGGATTTTAAGAATTCCGATACGAATTTCGGCAACGGGTCGGGTGTAACTGAGTGGAAGCATCCGTAGCCAAGACTCTTCCGTATCAAAGAAGGTGATTTCCATAAACCAAACTTAGCGGCTTTGAAAACAGGGCACAAAAAAGCCTTCGGAGCGTCTGAATATTTTCAATAAATTTTTATCTGAAATCTTACTTTTTCTTGTATTTTTTATTGAATTTCTCAACTCTGCCGGCTGTATCCACGAAAATTTTCTTACCCGTGTAGAAGGGATGTGAAGCAGAACTAACCTCTACTTTTATTACCGGATATTCATTTCCGTCTTCCCACTGAATTGTTTCCTTAGAAGTCATAGTAGACTTGGTCAGGAATTTGAAATTACTTGATGTATCTAAGAAAACAACCTCTTTATACTCCGGATGAATGTCTTTTTTCATTTTCTTACGCTTTTTCAAGAAGAGGGGCAAAAATAAAAGTTATTTTACGATTATCAAATAATTCGAACGGAATAAAATCAAATATATTGAGTCCATAAGAAGTCTGAAGAATCTGCCGGGAGCATTCATATTTGATATAACCTGAATTTAAGGCATAGGAACTCTTACAAAGACAAAATTAACCGTTTGGAGACTTGAGTATTCATTTTGGTCGAAGGCTTTGTCTGAAAAAAGTCATAAGTTGTCAAGATGGAGAAGATATTATTGAAATTCAAAATGTTAAATATGCTGAATATCGCTTTACTTCCCTGCAAAACCACTCATAGTTATATCAGACTCAGGTTATTTACAGAGATGGGTCTAACAAAATTAGATTTACAGGCTTTAAGGATAGGATTATTAGAATATCTTTTCGATAGGACACCCTGTCAAGCACTATCTCTTTTAAATTCAGCAAAATATTTGCCTAACTTTCAGCTTCACTTAACGTGCAATGAAAAGATTTAGACTGATTTTTCATATTCTTTACATACTTATAGCTCTGGCAGTACTCTACTTCTCCATTGATATCCTCGTTAATACGCAGGCTTATCTTTCAAAGATCAAACTCTCCTCCTACGTCAAATTCCCAAGATATATTATGGTGGTTTTCCTCTTCGTTTCCATCTTGATGATTGTAGAGTTTGTTCTTCAGCAAATAGCAGTTCACCGTGCTAAAGGGAATGTTGAGGAATTAGAAAACGAGATTCTGCGATTAAAGGCAAAGCTTTATGACAAAGGTCAGTACGAATTATCTGAAAACGAGTCAGAAGAAGACGATTTAGTTGTAGATGACGAAGAAGAGGACTAACAGCTAACATTTTCAAGTGATAATCGTTGATAAAAAGACTATATTTAAAAATGAATCGTTTATTAAGACATGGTACAGAAAGAAAATATGGAACAGGAAGATATTTCCCAGGAGAATATTTCCAAAGTTCAGAAAGCCCTAGATAATAAAAAATTCAAATACAGAACAATTAGAGGGATTTCAGAAGAAACCGAGATACCTTTAGAGCAAGTTCAAGACATTATTCATTTCCATCTGGAAGGCGTTGTAAGGTCAAGGTACAGAAATCAATTTGAGGAACAATTATTTACTAATAGAAAAAAGTTGAGCAAATCATCTCCATTCAGGAAATTTGGAGCAGCTCTCATCAATAGAGCCGATTGATGGAAGAATCAGTTGATAGTATAGCAAAATTTTTTAGCAGCCCCAGAACATCAGGCTTTATCGGAGGATTGGTTTTAAATATTTACAACCTCATCGAAAGTACCAAGTTACCCGATGTGGAAGAGCCCTCCTTGGATACTTTTTACTGGCTGACTTTCTTTTTCTGGCCGTTATTAGGGCTTCTGTTTGTTCATGTCTACCTATTAAGCGGGATAGATATAGACGGCCTTATTGCACTACAGGTAGGTCTTACCTCTCCCCTGATATTAAAAGGCCTGATATCATCGCAGCCTCCAAGTACAATAAGCACCTCAAGGGACGCTTAATCTCATGCTGGCAAAAACTTATGGAAGTGCGGTTTATGGTGTGGATGCCTACAAAATCACTGTTGAGGTAGATGTAGGGCAAGGCACTAAATTTTTCATGGTTGGCTTACCGGATTCTGCGGTAAAGGAAAGTGAGCAGCGTGTTGAGTCATCAATTAAGCATTTGGGATTTAGAATGCCTCGCCAGAAAGTAGTGGTAAACCTCGCTCCGGCAGACATCCGAAAAGAAGGCTCCGCTTATGACCTTCCGATTGCCTTAGGCATATTAAAAGCTTCCGAGCAAATCAGCGCCGAAAAACTGGATCGGTATCTTATTATGGGTGAGCTGGCGCTGGACGGAGAGCTTCGTCCGATAAAAGGCGCACTTCCTATCGCTATTGAAGCAAGGAAGAATGAATTTCGGGGGTTTATCCTGCCCAAAGAAAATGCATCGGAGGCCGCCATTGTGGACGGGCTTGAAATCATCGGGGTCTCTACAATTGATGAAGCTATTCGGCATTTGGAAGGAAAAGAGGTCATTCCACCTACCCAATATGATACGCGAGATGTCTTCTTCAGTGAGTTGGATAATTATGTATCGGATTTTGCGGATGTTCAGGGGCAGGAAAACATCAAACGTGCAATGGAGGTTGCTGCCGCAGGCGGACACAATGTAATCATGATTGGTCCTCCCGGAGCCGGAAAGACGATGCTTGCAAAAAGGCTTCCATCCATCCTGCCGCCAATGAGCCTGCATGAAGCTTTGGAAACGACCAAGATTCACTCCGTTGCCGGTAAACTTGGTACGGATGCGCATTTAATCTCTCAAAGACCATTCAGACAGCCGCATCATACCATCTCTGATGTTGCACTGGTAGGGGGAGGAGGCATTCCGCAGCCGGGAGAAATATCACTGGCCAATAACGGTGTCTTATTTATGGACGAGCTGCCTGAGTTTAAACGCACGGTACTGGAAGTCATGCGGCAGCCGTTGGAAGAGCGAAAGGTGACCATTTCCAGGGCAAAGATCTCATTGGATTACCCTTCCAATTTTATGTTGATTGCAAGTATGAATCCATGTCCGTGCGGGTACTATAACCATCCGGAGAAGGAATGTGTGTGCGCTCCGGGAGTAGTACAGCGATACCTCAATAAAATCAGCGGACCGCTGCTGGACCGTATTGACCTGCATGTTGAGGTTACTCCCGTTTCTTTTAATCAGATGACGGAAATCAGAAAGAATGAATCAAGTGCAGACATTAGAGAAAGGGTAGTAAATGCCAGAGAAGTCCAGGAAAAGCGATTCAAAGAGCAGACCGGAGTTTTTAATAATGCAATGATGAGCTCCAATATGGTAAAAGAAGTGTGTCAGATCAACGATGCAGGGAAAACACTTCTTAAAACAGCAATGGAGAAGCTCGGACTCTCTGCCAGAGCCTATGATCGTATTTTAAGAGTATCCAGAACAATTGCCGACCTCGCAGGCACTCAGGAAATAGCTATAGAACACCTCGCAGAAGCAATCCAATACCGAAGTCTGGACAGAGATGGCTGGGCCGGATGATTTTAGCCGGCAGCCGATCGGGCAGGAAGGGAACAAAATTTGGTATGCAGATAATTTTTTGAGTTTCGGGGATTACATACCCTTTTAGCAGACAACCTCTGACAACGAATCCATTACCATCCCTACCACGGGAAGCGGCTACAGCTACACCGTAAACTGGGGGGAAGACGAACCTGCCGATAACACCACCTACAACGGAAACGCTTCCCATCAATACGCTACAGCAGGTACCCACACCGTCACCATCAGCGGGACGTTCCCGCGTATCCACTTCAGAGGGACTCCTGGATCACAAATACGCTCCATCCAACAGTGGGGGGATAACCCATGGACTTCCATGAGGGAAGCTTTCTGGAATTGTAATAACCTCACCATGGCCGAAGAGGCAGGAGTCCCGGATCTTTCTGACGTGACGGATATGTTCGGCATGTTTCGTGGTACTTCTTCCTTCAACGGAGACCTTAGCAAATGGGATGTAAGCAACGTGACAAATATGGAAGGCATGTTTGTTCAGTCCTCCTTCAGCGGAGACCTTAGCGAATGGGATGTAAGCAACGTGAAGAAAATGAACTTCATGTTTTTTGATAATTCAGCCATGTCTTCCGAAAACTACGATAAGCTCCTCATCGGATGGAGCACCTTAGATAAATCGGCGGACGAGACTAAAATCCCCTCCGGCATCACTTTCGGCGCACCGGCTAAGTACTCTTGTAGAGGCAAAGCGGGAAGGGATGTGCTCACCGGCACGTATTCCTGGAAGATCACAGGTGATGAGTTAATCCCCATACGGACGGAAGCAGCCGCCCTGCCGGAAGTAACCTCACAATGTATTGCTTCCCTCACCCCACCCACCGCTAAGAGCAGCTGCATTATAGGAGAAGGAACAACGGTCACGGCTGCGCATGATGTCAGTACGTTCCCCATTACCGAAAGCACCCTCGTTACGTGGACCTACACTCATAACAGCAAAAGCATTGTACAAACACAGACCGTAACCATAACGGAAGACACCACACCCCCAATAGTTACAGGTAGCTTAGCTGCGGTTACCGCACAATGTCCGATCAGTGCGGAAACTGAACTGACCAAACCTGATGCCCCCGCAGACAACTGTGGAGGAACGGTCAACGTGGCAATCAAAACCGGCACTACCTTTCCCCTCACGGAAAGCGGAACCATCACGTGGGTATACACGGACGGGGCCGGCAATTCGTCCGAGCAAACGCAGGAAGTGACCGTAGAAGATACCATGAAGCCGACAGTTACAGGGAACTTAGCTCCGGTTACCGCACAA
>JACONI010000065.1:0-15212 GCA_014323825.1 Ekhidna sp.
GTGCTAGGCGTTCCCTCTGCCGAAGGTGTAGCCCTCTACCCGAACCCGGCCTCCGGCCACTTCAGACTGACGGGCATTTCGGGGCAGTTAAGCGGGGTGAGCCTTATTGGCATGACAGGCCATTTGGTTAGGAGTTATCCGGTCTCAAAGGACGGATTGTACGACATTTCAGGGCTGAATGAGGGTATCTTCTTTGTCATCATTGAAGGAGATGAAGAGCGTAAGGCTGTGGGCAGGATCGTGATAAGGAAATAAGAAAACACCAATAAAACATAAAAAGCCCCGGCATTTCTGTCGGGGCTTATCAATCACCCTAAAACAGACGAACACAGATTAACCCTCCACTACACCCGGAAGTTAGTTAAACCTTCAAGGTTTTCAAAACCTTGAAGGTTGCTCTAATATCATTATCAACAAGGGCTCCTTTTCTTCATCAAAACACGTCTGCGTCCGTCAGCGAGATCTGCGGGAGAGTAGAGAGCCTGTCGCAAGGCATCCCGTCCTCAAAAAACAAAAGTGAATGTTTCGCCTAAGCAGATAGGATTGCTACGGTGCTATCATCGTTATTTTAAACCTTCAAGGTTTTCAAAACCTTGAAGGTTTCTTTAATATCATTCATCCACAATGGCTCCTTTTCTTCATCAAAACACGTCTGCGTCCGTCAGCGAAAGCTGCGGGAGAGTGGAGAACCTGTCGCAAGGAGTCCCGTCCTCAAAAAACAAAAGTGAGTGCTTCGCCAAAGCAGAGAGGATTGCTACGGCGCTATCGTCGTTATTTTAAACCTTCAAGGTTTTCAAAACCTTGAAGGTTTCTCTAATATCATTCATCCACAATGGCTCCTTTTCTTCATCAAAACACGTCTGCGTCCGTCAGCGAAAACTGCGGGAGATCAGTACTATTATTTGAATAATTAAAGCTAAAAAATGTGCTTATATGAGAGATAAGAACGTCATAACCCTTTAAACAGGATTTATTTCTAGGATCATATATGTGATCTGTTGAGCTTACAGCTTTTTGAGTGAGTAATTTAAGTTACTTCACCTCAAAATCAAACATTTTTTCGTTTTCCAGAAATCCTGCCAAACGATCCCCTATTGCTATGGGACCGACTCCTTTTGGGGTACCGGTAAAAATGATGTCTCCCGTTTTTAGAAGTATAAATTTGCTGATATATGAAATGATTTCGTCAATAGGCCAAAGCATCAAACTTGTATTTCCGTTTTGAACTTCCTGCCCATTTCTTTCCAGACTAAAATTGATATTGGTCATGTCTCTGTTGCCTTTCGGTACAAAATGGGAAATAGGTGCGGAGCCATTAAATGCTTTAGCAATCTCCCAGGGATGACCTTTTTCCTTTGCTTTGGCTTGCCAGTCTCTCGCAGTGAAATCTATGCCCAGACCAATTTCATCATAGTAATCCTTCGTGAATTCTTTTTGAATAGACTTACCCTCTTTCTTGATCTTTATTAAGACCTCTACTTCATAATGAATACTGTCAGAGAAATCAGGATGGTAAAATGGCTCATTGTTTTTGAGAAGGGATGTATCCGGTTTCATGAATATGATTGGATGTTCCGGTCGTTCATTGCCCAGTTCTTCAATATGTTCCACATAGTTTCTGCCGATGCAAATAATCTTCATGTATCAAAAATAAGGTATAATCAGGCGGTTAAAAAGAGAATTTATTAAGGGTGCGGCAGCACTTCTTCAGGCTCTTCAGCTTCTACAAATCCATCTTCGTTTATTTTAGTCAGTTTGACTTTTTTCACTTCATTAATGAGGATAGGATCGTATTTGACGGCTACACGGATGTAGTTTTCTGTGAAGCCATACATCATGCCATGTTCGGCATCTTCCTCAAAAAGAACGGGGTGAGTTTCTTCCAGGTGCTGTTGATAGAAACACTTTTTTTTCTTTTCGGAAAGACCCCTCAGTATTTTTGATCTTTTGTTTCGTTCTCCTTTATCCACAACTCCGCCCATCCCGGTTGCTTGTGTATTTGCTCTTTCGGAGTAGGTAAAAACATGCAGATATGATACATCAAGATCGTTGAGCAAACGGTAAGTCTTTAAAAATTCTTCATCAGTTTCTCCCGGGAATCCTGTCATGACATCCACTCCAATGCAGCAATGAGGCATTAATTCCTTAATTTTTTCTACCCTGCTTTGATACAAATCGCTTAGGTAACGGCGCTTCATTTTTTTTAAGATAGTATCACTTCCGGATTGTAGCGGAATATGAAAATGAGGCACAAATCGTTTAGAATGGGCTACAAATTCAATGATTTCGTTGGCGAGAAGATTAGGCTCAATGGACGATATCCTAAAACGGTCAATGCCCTCTGTATCATCCAGCACCTTAATTAAGTCAATGAATTTTTCTTTTCTTTTTCCGCTTTGAATCCCAAAATCACCAATGTTTACTCCGGTTAACACAACTTCTTTGACTTCAGTCCGGGCAATTTCCTTTACCTGTTTTATGATATTTCTGATGCTGTCGCTGCGACTTTTTCCTCGGGCTAGTGGTATGGTACAGAACGTACATCCATAGTTGCATCCATCCTGAATTTTTAAGAACGTTCTGGTTCTGTCTGCAATTGAATAGGAGGGATTGTATTTTTTTGCTTCTCTGACCTCAGATGCGAATACACCACCTTTTGTGAATTCATCAAAATATTCAAATAGCTGAAATTTTTCAGCAGCTCCGAGAACGGCATCAACTCCGGGGATCTCGGAGACTTCTTTTGGCTTTAGTTGAGCGTAGCAGCCTAGGATTGTTACGAAGCTGTCCGGTGAAATTTTTTTAGCTTCTTTTACGATTTTCCTACACTTTTTATCTGCGTTTTCGGTAACAGAACAAGTGTTGATAATGAAGATGTCCGGATTTTGTGTAAAGCCGACTTTTTGGTAGCTGCGCCCTTCAAACATCCTTGAAATAGCGGAGGTCTCGGAATAATTGAGCTTGCAGCCAAGTGTATAAAAAGCGACTTTTTTCATGTGGCACAAAGTTAGGAGAAGTTATCTCTTCATTGGATAGTCCAACTTATCTAATTCCCTCTCTATGAGCTTTTCAATACGCTTCATTTTGTAATTGTCAGTCTTAGAAACAAGTGTGACCGCCACGCCGCGCGTTTTTGCTCTGGCAGTACGCCCAATCCGATGCACATAATCGGCAGCATCATTGGGAACATCAAAGTTGATAACGAGATTGATATCTTTTATGTCAATTCCTCTTGATAGAACATCCGTTGCGACTAAAATCCGAAGTTTTTTCGCTTTAAATCTGAGAAGTATGCGTTCTCTTTCATCTTGTTCAAGCATGGATGAGATGCCTTCGGCTTCCTCTCCTTTATCCTTTAGGTCTTTTACTATTTCGCTGACTTTCTTCTTTGTGGATGTGAAGACAAGAATACTTTCAAAGGTACTGTAACGACTTATGATTTTCGTGATCAACTCAATCTTAAAAGGTTCTTCAACTTTAAAGACTTCCTGGCTAATGTTTTCTACCGGCTTGGCCAGTTCAAGAGTTATTCTTTTTGGGTTTTTCAGGATTCCTCTGGCCAGTTTTTCAATTTTGGGAGACATAGTGGCACTAAACATTAGCGTTTGTTTGAGATTAGGCAGGTAGGTGATGATTTTTTTAATGTCATCATAGAAATTCATATCCAACATTCTGTCAGCCTCGTCTAAAATTAAGTGTGTTACTGAATCGAATTTCACGTATCCGAGGTTTAAGTGGGATATGAGCTTACCGGGGGTTGCTACAACAATATTGCTTCCCTGTGTAAGTGCCTTTTTCTGTTGTGCGAAATCCATCCCGTCTCCGCCTCCGTAGATGGCGATCGAGTGAGCAGGAAGATAATAAGAGAATCCTTCAATTTGCTGATCAATCTGGATGGTTAATTCCCGTGTAGGACAAAGCATCAGTACTTTTACATCTCCACTTGGCTCTTCCGCCAGATAGTGTAATGTTGGTATTACGAAAGCAGCTGTTTTACCGGTTCCTGTCTGTGCACAAGCAATCAGGTCTTGTCCTTTTAGAATAGATGGAATAGCTTGTTCTTGAATAGGAGTGGCCTCTGAGAATCCCATGTGGTCAATCGCTTCAATCAAGGACGCATTGAGTTCAAAATCATTAAATGTCATAGGATTACAAAAATGAACTAAAATCTTCTATATGCAGGGGATTTATACTTATGATCAATTGGAGCCATTCATGGCTATACCTTTTTTGATAGTAAGAGGAATTTGAAATTCATAGTATGTTGCGATGCTGATGCTAACAGTTACAAAATCAATATATAAAAATGTATAGAAACAACTTGATTTGATCCGACGAAAAATTGCATATTTGCAGCACCAAAAATTGGGAGAAAAATAAGCCTCCCACTTTTAAAATTAGAACCAGTTAAACTTGATAATTAATGAGTGATCAAATCACCATTACACTCCCGGATGAATCTCAACGATCATATAAAAAAGGAAGTAAGGCTTTAGATATTGCAAAGAGCATTAGCGAAGCTCTTGCCAGAAACGTACTTGCTGCGAAAGTAAATGGAGAGATAAGAGATGCGTTTCGACCTATTGAAGAAGATGCGACACTTCAGTTATTGACCTGGAACGATGAGGAGGGTAAATCGACGATGTGGCATTCATCTGCACATTTGATGGCTGAAGCACTTGAAGCACTCTACCCCGGAGTTAAGTTCGGTATCGGCCCTCCTGTCAAAAATGGGTTTTATTACGATGTAGACTTTGGGGATCGGGAATTTGACTCGGAAAACTTAAAGATGATAGAGGACAAGATGCTTGAGTTGGCACGCCGGAAGAGTGATTATGTACGAAAGGATATTCCCAAAGCCGATGCTGTTGCATATTTTGAAGAAAAAGGTGATGAATACAAACTGGAGCTTTTAGAAGGGCTGGAAGATGGACAAATAACCTTCTACACGCAGGGAAATTTCACTGATTTATGCAAAGGACCGCATATTCCAAATACAGGATTTATTAAAGCTGCCAAAATATTGAACGTAGCCGGTGCTTATTGGAAAGGAGATGAAAATAGAAAGCAGTTGACAAGGCTTTATGGGATCACTTTTCCAAAACAAAAGGAGCTGACAGCGCACCTTGATCTGTTGGAAAAAGCCAAACAGAGAGATCATAGAAAAATTGGAAAAGAACTGGAGTTATTTACTTTTTCTGAGAAAGTAGGGAAAGGGCTGCCGCTTTGGCTGCCCAAAGGAGCTATTTTGAGAGAACGTCTGGAGAATTTTTTAAAAAGAGCACAACTTAAAGCAGGGTATGATCAGGTAGTCTCACCACACATTGGAGGGAAGGAACTGTACGTCACCTCGGGGCACTATGCCAAATATGGTGAAGATTCATTCCAGCCGATCAATACACCGGCTGAAGACGAAGAGTTTTTGCTGAAGCCAATGAATTGCCCTCACCACTGTGAGATATTCAAGTCAAAACCTCGCTCATACAGAGAGCTTCCGATTAGATATGCAGAGTTCGGTACTGTTTACAGGTATGAACAAAGTGGAGAACTTCACGGGCTTACCCGAGTGAGAGGGTTTACTCAGGATGATGCGCACATTTTCTGTACTGATGAACAGGTCAGGAGTGAATTTGCTAAAGTGATTGATTTGGTATTGTATGTTTTCAAATCGTTAGGTTTTGAGCATTTTACCGCTCAAATATCACTCCATGATCCTAAAAATTCCGAAAAGTACATTGGAGATGATCAGTCGTGGGAAAAAGCAGAAAGAGGTATCCGGGAAATTGTGAAAGAAAAAGAGCTTACTACTGTTATCAAACTCGGGGAGGCCGCTTTTTACGGGCCAAAGTTAGACTTTATGGTGAGGGATGCCTTAGGAAGAGAATGGCAGCTTGGAACCATTCAGGTGGATTATACGCTCCCTGAACGTTTTGAACTGGAATATATCGGAAGTGATAATCGAAAACATCGACCGGTGATGATCCACCGTGCACCTTTTGGGTCTATGGAGCGTTTCATAGCTATTCTTATAGAAAACAGTGCAGGCAACTTTCCTTTATGGCTTGCACCGGAACAAATTGCGATTCTTCCGATTTCCGAAAAGTATCATGACTATGCAAAGGATGTCTTTCTTGAAATGCAGGAAAGTGATATTCGAGGGTTTGTTGATGAAAGAGATGAGAAGATTGGTAAGAAGATAAGAGATACGGAAGTTAAAAAAATCCCTTTCATGTTGATTGTAGGAAAAAAAGAACAGGAAGGAGGAGAGGTTTCCGTCCGACAGCATGGCTCAGGAGATATCGGAAAGATGACTTCTACTGAATTCATTGGCTTTTTCAAGGATAAAACAGCTGAACTAATAGATTAAGTTTTTGATATAGCACAATAATCACGATATTTACGCTTTATTTTTCAGAATGTTCAATTAAAACAAAGGAGTACAATCGCAAAACTAAGAAGGAGAGGCCCTTCAAGAATACGACGAGAAGAGCCTTATAAGGTAAACGATAAAATAACTGTAGAGAGGGTGAGGGTAGTTGGTGACAATGTGAAGGTGGATGTTTATCCGATAGAGCAGGCACTTAAAATCGCAGAACAGCAAAATCTGGATTTGGTGGAAATTTCGCCAAACGCAAATCCACCCGTTTGCAAAGTAATTGACTATTCTAAATTTAAATACGAGCAGAAGAAAAAAAAGAAAGAAATCAAAGCAAAGGCGCAGAAGACGATCATAAAGGAGATTAGATTTGGGCCGAATACCGATGACCATGACTTTAATTTTAAGTTAAATCATGCCATCAAGTTTTTGAAAGACGGAGCGAAAGTAAAGGCATACGTTCATTTTTATGGACGTTCGATTGTGTTTAAGGACAGAGGGGAAATTTTGTTACTCAGGTTTGCGCAGGCACTTGAGGAATATGGAAAGGTAGAGCAGTTTCCAAAGATGGAAGGAAAGCGAATGATTTTATTTGTAGCTCCGAAAATGTTGAAAAAGTAATTAATTAAAGTAGCGAGATAAGATGCCGAAACTTAAAACAAATTCCAGTGCAAAAAAGCGATTTAAGCCTACGGGTACGGGAAAAATTAAAAGAAAGCACGCATTCAAAAACCACATCCTGACCAAGAAGGAAACCAAACAAAAGAGGAACCTTGGTTACATGTCTGTGGTGGACAAAGCGGATGAGAAAAATGTCAAAGCTTTATTGAATCTGTAACTTCTTGAATGAGTCAGTTAATAGGTTAAATGTTAAACCCGATGATTGGTTGAAAGGTTCTTGTGAGAAAAGACCACCAATTATTAAAAATTAAAACTAAATGAGAACGGTAAATCATGCTGCCTCCAGAGCGAGGCGAAAAAAAATGATGAAGCATGCCAAAGGATACTTTGGCAGAAGAAAGAATGTTTGGACTGTATCTAAAAATGCGGTAGAGAAGGGATGGCAATACGCATACAGAGACCGTAAAGCCAGGAAAAGGGCCTTCAGAGCGCTTTGGATTCAAAGAATCAATGCCGGTGTAAGAGCGCACGGAATGTCTTATTCACAGTTCATGGGTAAACTGGCAGCAGCAGAAATCGAAATCAACAGAAAGGCACTTGCTGATCTTGCAATGAACGAACCTAAAGCATTTAAGGCCATTGTTGATAAAGTGAAATAAGTACTGGTAAGCATCTCAAACTAAAAAGGGAATCATCATGCACATTTGATGAATAGTATTATAATCCCGATAAGATTCACGACAGAATATGGATTAAGAATGAAGAGGAGGCAATTGTTGTAGGCACTTCATTAAATGGAATTGGAAAGAGACTTAGTTTCATTCTAGGACTTCCTCGTTATGATTTAAAAAATCTACCGGAGTTCCTGAAAGATAAAAAATTACTCTGAATTGTAAAGCAAGCTAATATGAAAGGGTTAAATCCGGAACAAATAGCAGCGTTTTTAGCCGATCATGAAATGCTGATCCAAGAACTGAAAACGAATAATTTAAGACCAATTAATTATGTTGCTAAGTTCCCATTTTCAAATCACACAGACTTAGGTAGTAAAAAAATCTTCATCATTTAGCCGCTCACTACCCTACCCACTGTAAAAAGTAGTATTTTTTTCTCCACCTGTCTTTAGTGATTCAATGAAACCTTCTTCAACTGTGGATATAAGCAACATAATTTAATTTTTAATTATTAACTTTACTGTTATGAAATTTGAACAAATTCAAACTGAAATGCGTAAACTTGATAAAGAGGTAGGAAAAGAGACCTCTGAAGCAATTATCAGACTTATGGACTTAAAAGCGCAAACATTCGAACAGAAATTAGACATGCTTTATGCACAGAATAACAATATTAAAACTTTAATTGCCATTGTTGGACTTGTCTCTGTTTTAGCTTCCATTGCAGGACAATTTATTAATTAAAAAAGGGCTTAGCCTTTTTTTATTCATCAAAAATTAAGGCAGCTATAAACTTACGTGCAGCATTTCTTTAGTTTACTACATATTTATTTCCTGAAAAATAAAAATATGCCCTAAATGATTGATCTCCAACGCTCAACCAATTCATCCGAAGCATCAAACAAAGGAGGTTTCACCGTTCTTTTGCAAATACCCAGTGCTTCCAGCCCTGCTTTGATAGAGGTAGGATTGCCTTCTTCCGAAGCCAGCCGATAGGCACTTTGGAGTTGCTTATTTAAGGTATATGCAGTGTCAGTTTCTCCGCTCATAGTAGCCTCAACCATTTCTTTAAATCGTGTAGGCAGCACGTTCGCAATGACACTGATTATACCTATAGCTCCGTTTTGGATTAATTCCAGCGTGAAAGAATCTTCACCGGAGAGGAACGTAAAATCTTCAGGTTGCTGTGCCAGTATTTTCCTGCACTGCTCCAAATCTTTGGAAGCCTCCTTCATGGCTGCAATATTTGGATGTTTAGCCAGGGTTAATGTGGTCTCTGCCTTCATATTAGAGGCTGTTCGGGAAGGTACATTGTAAAGGATTACGGGATGCGGAGAGGCAGCTGCCAGCATTTCAAAGTGACGAATAATCCCTTTCTGTGAAGGTCGGCTGTAGTAAGGACTTGCGGATAAAATTGATGTGAGCGGATATTTTTTAAGGTCTTTGAACTTCTTGATTAAATCAAGGGTGTTATTTCCTCCATGACCAAAAACAACGGGCTTTTCTTGTTTATTTACCTTAAAGACAAAATCAAGAATTTGAAGTTTCTCCTCCCAGGTAAAGACAGGAGACTCTCCGGTTGTTCCCAGCACAACCAGGTAATCCACACCTCTGCTGACGTGATCCACTAATTTTTCTAACCCTTCAAAATCAATGGTGTAATCTTCTTTTAAGGGTGTGGCTAAGGCCGCACCAACTCCTCGTAACACTTTCATTTAGATCATTTTTAGGTACTTGACAAGGCTCAACGCAGACTCGGACTTTTGCTTACCCTGCTTAATGGACATCAATAACAAATCTTTGTATGATTCGGTTTCCAGGCCCACCTTACAGGAAGCTTTGCTGATGGCTAAAATGTACTTGTAGTTGATGTTTTGTGAGGAGTCCATAGAGATGAGAAAATCAAAGGTTTGCCTGATGAAGAATGAAATATGATCATTTTTAATCACGCCTATATTTGAAATATCCTTTTTGGTGAAAATGAAATTTTTACTCTTCTCAGGTACATCCAGCCTATCGGTATAGCCAAGTTTTGCTATTGTTTTACCGTCTCCTTGGAAGATGATAATCAGTTTAGACAGCACTTCTTCGTCAAATTCGTCCATGTTGTATAGAATTCCTATTGTTCGGGCTTCTTTATAAGTACAATGTTTCGTTACCTTTTTACCCAGCTTCGCTCTTTGATTTAGACAAATGCTTTTAATCATTCTCCAGTAGTTTTTTAAAGGATAATTCATCCAAAATACGAATTCCTAACGAATCAGCCTTCTCTTTTTTCGCAGGGCCCATGTTTTCCCCCGCTACAAGGTAATTGGTTTTTGACGATATACTGCCGGTTACCTTTCCACCATTGTCCTTGATGATGTTTTTGAGTTCTTCTCTTCTGTAGTTAGCGAATACTCCTGAAACAACGAACGTTAAGCCTGATAGCCTTTCGGTTCTCCTTTCTTTCTCCTCTATCTCAAAGTTAAGTCCTGCGGCTCGGAGTGACGAAATTATTTTTAGATTCTCAGGTTGTTGAAGATGGATAATAATACTTTCAGCGATTCGCTCTCCAATTTCATGCACATTAATTATTTCCTCTTCAGAAGCTTTGAGTATGGCATCCATTGATTTAAAGTGATCTGCGAGCTTTTCTGCTACGGTTTTTCCTACATACCTGATCCCAAGCCCGAAAAGGACTCTTTCGAAGGGCTGCTGTTTTGATGCTTTAATGGAACGGATAATATTGGTAGCTGTTTTCTCTTTGATAGATCTTTTGGTAGTACTATCCGTTGTTTCATCAAACTCCTCGAATTGCAGATCATTGATTTGCTCAAAGGTTAGTGAATAAAGATCTGACATGTTTTGGATCAATTCCTTATCAAACAGCCCCTTGATAGTTCTCGGTCCTAACGTTTCAATATTCATCGCATTTCGCGAGATGAAGTGTTCGATGCGGCCTAACACCTGCGGGGGACATGATTGGAAATTAGGGCAGTAGTGCTGTACCTCACCTTCTTTGCGGATAAGTTCGGCATTGCACTCGGGGCAGCTTCGTATATATGTTACCGGAGCAGGATTTCCCTTTCTTGTGCTTAAGTCCACACTTGTAATTTTAGGAATAATATCTCCTCCTTTCTCTACATTCACCGTGTCGCCGATTCTTACATCAAGTCGTTCGATTTCGTTGGCATTGTGTAGTGAGGCTCTTTTTATAGTGGTGCCCGCTAACAAAACAGGATTGAGTTCTGCTACCGGAGTAATAGCCCCTGTTCTGCCCACCTGGTAGGTAATTCCTTTTAGCAAAGTAGCGGCAGACTCTGCTTTGAACTTATAGGAAATTGCCCATCTGGGGTTCTTTGCGGTAAATCCCAATTCCTCCTGCTGGCTGATGTTATTGACCTTAACAACGATACCATCTGTTTCAACGATCAATTCATGCCTTTTTTGCTCCCATTCCTTGATGTAATTTAACACCTCATTGATATTTTTGCATTTTCGATAAGTAGGTGAAACGTTAAAGCCGGCCTCGGCCAGAAATTCTAATGAAGATTCCTGAGTTTCGAAGGAATTTTCGTCATCAAGGTAAGTGTAAATGTAGCAATCCAGCTTTCGGTGTGCCACTATCCTGGAGTCTTGCATTTTTAGTGTGCCCGAGGTAGTATTCCTTGGATTGGCTAATAAGGCTTCTCCATCCCTTTCTCTCTGTAGATTCAATGCGTTGAAGGCTTCTTTTGGCATGAAAACCTCACCTCTTGCTTCAAATGAGTTAGCGGGTGAGTTGGCTTTTATCTCAAGTGGGATGGTCTTAATGGTCTTGATGTTGGTGGTTATGTCGTCGCCTTTTGTGCCGTCACCCCTGGTGATACCTTTTTGAAGAACTCCATTTTCGTATCTTAAACTGATGGCTACTCCATCAAATTTTAGCTCGCAGATGTATTCGTATTTATCTGTTCCCAACCCTCTTTTTACCCGGCCGTCAAAATCAAATAATTCTTCTTTTGAGTAAGTGTTTCCCAGAGAAAGCATACGGTATTGATGCACTACCGTTTCAAATTCTTTTGTGATGTCACCACCAACTCGGAAAGTAGGAGAGTGCGGTAACTTTAACTCCGGAAAATCAGCTTCAAGTTGCTCAAGTCTTTTAAGCCGCTGGTCAAATTCATAATCGGAAATTACAGGTTTATTTTCCTGGTAATATAAATAATTATGATAATTAAGTTCTTCAGTCAGGGTTTTTATCTTCTCTTTTGCTTGTTTTTGAGTCATAAGACAAATTTATTTCATTCAGCTGTGAGATACGATGTTTTGGGCTTAGGAACATAAAATGCTTATCTATTTTTGTAACATGGGAAGGAGTTTTGTCAAGGAACTAAAAGCAAACATGATATTCAATATTGTAAAAGAAGCGGCTACAGAGGTCGGATTGAATGCTTATGTTGTAGGAGGCTATGTTCGGGATATAATATTGCAGCGGTCGTCAAAAGATATCGACTTTGTCTGTGTAGGCAGTGGCATTCGGCTGGCTGAGAGCGTACATAGGCGATTGGGAAAAGAAGCAAAACTTTCTGTTTTTAAAAATTTCGGAACCGCAGCTATTCATTTTGACGGATTTGAATACGAATTTGTAGGTGCAAGAAAAGAGTCGTACCGTGAAGATTCAAGGAAGCCTGTTGTTGAGGACGGAACCTTGGAAGATGATCAGAATAGAAGAGACTTTACCATTAATGCTTTGGCAATAAGCCTTTGTGAAGAGGATTTTGGAGATTTGATTGATCCATTTGACGGTATGGAAGATATGCGCAGTATGATGCTGAGAACTCCCCTGGAACCCGGTATTACTTTTTCCGATGATCCACTTCGAATGATGCGAGCCATTCGTTTTGCTACTCAGCTTTATTTTGATATTGAATCTGCAACTTTTGAAGGAATCGTAGCGCATGTTGAGCGAATCGGAATTGTGAGTAAGGAGCGGATTATCAATGAGCTTAATAAGATTATTTTGGCTGATAAACCGTCGTATGGGTTTCGGTTGCTGTTTCATTCAGGGTTGTTAAGGTTCATATTTCCTGAAATGGCGGATCTTCAGGGAGTTGAAAAGATAAATGGAATGACACATAAGGATAATTTCTATCATACTATTCAGGTTTTAGACAATATTTCCGAAATGACGGATGATTTATGGTTGAGGTGGGCTGCCATTCTGCATGATATTGCCAAGCCTGCAACACGGAAATTTAACAGTAAAGTTGGGTGGACATTTCATGGTCATGAAGATTTAGGTGCAAAGTGGGTTCCTAAGATTTTCAGGCGAATGAAGTTGCCGCTTGATGAACGAATGAAATACGTTCAAAAGTTAGTAAAACTGCACCTGCGACCTATTGCTTTGGTTAATGATCAGGTGACGGACTCAGCAGTTAGGAGGATGATATTTGAAGCCGGGAGTGATATAAATGATTTGATGACCCTTTGTAAGGCTGATGTGACTTCCAAAAACTCAGATCGGGTGAAAAAATACCTTCTAAACTTCAAAAAAGTAGAACAAAAAATAAAAGAGGTTGAAAAAAGGGATCAAATTATGAATTTTAATCCTCCCGTTACCGGGGAGCAGATTATTGAGGTGTTTGAGATAAGCCCTTCAAAGTTGATCGGAGACATAAAAGCTGAGATTAAAGAGGCGATCCTTGAAGGAAAGATCAAAAATGATAAAGATGAAGCTTTTAGCCTGATGCTTGAGATAGGTACAAGAAGGGGATTGACTGCTAATGAAAAAATGATTGCTGCCTACGCCAACAAATAATTATGTTTGCAGTCGTCTGAATTAAAATGATGAAGAAGATTTTATTGAGTCCGGTTTTCATTGGAGCAGGCTTAACGTTGTTTGGCCAAAGTCAGGAAGTTGTACAGAAAGATTCTATTCCTTGGGAATTGAGAAAACAATCCATTATTTACAACACGGCTACTGCCTTTAATGACCCGGTTGTTGCAAAAGTAGCACTCTACAATTTAATTGCTGAAAATCCCGGAAACCATACGTTGTATGACTCTCTTGCACTGATTTACTTCCAATATAATCAAAATGTTTCTGCTGCGCTCGTGGCTCAACAGGCCATTCAATTGAACCCAAGAGATATGTTTGCTACCAAAATTGCTGCTTCAGCTTTTGAACAAATAGGGGCAGCAGATAAGGCATTGATCCATTATGAAAAACTCTATCTTACGGACGGCAATATCAGCGTGCTTTATAAAATGGCTTTCCTTCAAATGGAGCTCAAAAGATTTGCCGAGGCAAACACCTCTACCGATATTATCATAGGAGACCCCTCTGCTAAAGAGATAAATATTGTCTTCCCTACCACTGATAATGCAGGGCAGGAAGTTTCACTGGATATTGCTGCATACAGGATCAAAGCCATGATAGAAGAAGCCAGGGGAAACACTGATTTGGCTAAAGCCAAGTACTTAGAAGTACTGGAGATGAAGCCGGGCTTTCAAATTGTGCAACAACAGCTAAGAGAACTGACCAAAATGAAAGAGGAGGAATAGTTCTTACGCTTCCTCGAAAACGATATCTCGTTATTTATGCCTCCAAACATTTCTAAACGGATAATAAAGGTCGATATTATTAATAAAGTATACTTAATTGGGTATTTCTTTTTCAGCATCCGCATGGTAACCGCTTCTCTTCATCTGTCTACTATTTTTTAGTAAAAAAATATACGCTTCCTTGACAATTAAATATTTTTACACTTACTTTGTATTTTAATAAAAAAAGGATTAACCTTGCAACTGAAATTATTTTTTTTAATTAACATTTTTATATTATGAGTTCATTGAAGTTATTTATCAAACAAGTTACTGACAAATTTATGCCCCCCCCCCCCTATAGTTAAACTTATTCCAAAAATTGTTCTATTTATCATCACGGGGTTGGTGCTGTCCGCCTGTGGGGACGATGACAGCGGAGAAAAAAATACCCCGCCATCCGTCGGCGACCTGACTTTTTCTATCGCCGAAGATGTACCGATAGGAACGGTGGTGGAAACCGTTGAGGCAACAGATGAGGAGCAGGATGCATTGAGTTTTGCCATTACCGAGGGTAATACGGACGAGGCGTTTGCCATAAATGCCGAGTTAAGACAACTGGTCACGGCTAAAAAGCTCGACTTTGAGACCGCTCCGAATTATACCCTCACCATAACCGTCTCCGATGGGGAACTATCGGCTACGGCTGACATTACCATCAATGTTACTGATGTAAATGAAGCGCCGACTATTGCCGAGCAGACCTTTTCCGTACCCGAAGATGCGACGAACGGCACAACAGTAGGAACCGTGCAGGCTGCGGACGAAGAGGAGGACGACCTCACCTTTACCATCGCTTCGGGCAATACCGGTAATGATTTCGCTATAAATACATCTTCGGGTGCCATTACTACAGCAGGAACACTCGACTTTGAGACCGCTCCGACTTATACGCTTAAAGTAAGTGTCTCGGACGGAGAGTTGGAAGATGAGGCCGACATAATCATCAATGTGACCGATGTCAACGAAGACAC
>JACONI010000065.1:15232-42255 GCA_014323825.1 Ekhidna sp.
TTTAAACCTTCAAGGTTTTCAAAACCTTGAAGGTTGCTCTAATATCATTCATCCACAATGGCTTCCTTTTTCATCAAAACACGTCTGCGTCCGTCAGCGAAAGCTGCGGGAGAGTGGAGAACCTGTCGCAAGGAGTCCCGTCCTCAAAAAACAAAAGTGAGTGCTTCGCCAAAGTAGAGATGGCTTCTACGATGCTATCGTCGTTATTTTAAACCTTCAAGGTTTTCAAAACCTTGAAGGTTTCTCTAATATCATTCATCCACAATGGCTCCTTTTCTTCATCAAAACACGTCTGCGTCCGTCAGCGAAAGCTACGGGAGAGTGGAGAGCCTTTCGCAAGGTGTCCCGTCCTCAAAAAACAAAAGTGAATGCTTTGCCAAAGTAGAGATGGCTTCTACGATGCTATCGTCGTTATTTTAAACCTTGAAGGTTTCTCTAATATCATTCATCCACAATGGCTCCCTTTTTCATCAAAACACGTCTGCGTCCAATCAGCGAAAGCTGCGGGAGAGTGGAGATCCTGTCGCAAGGTATTCCGTCCTCAAAAAACAAAAGTGAGTGCTTCGCCAAAGTAGAGATGGCTTCTACGATGCTATCGTCGTTATTTTAAACCTTCAAGGTTTTGAAAACCTTGAAGGTTTCTCTAATATCATTCATCCACAATGGCTCCCTTTTTCATCAAAACACGTCTGCGTCCGTCAGCGAAAGCTGCGGGAGAGTGGAGAGCCCTTCGCAAGGTATCCCGTCCTTAAAAAACAAAAGTGAATGCTTCGTCAAAGCGGAGAGGACTGCTACGGTGCTATCATCGTTATTTTAAACCTTGAAGGTTTCTCTCATATCATTATCAACAATGTCTCCTTTTCTTCATCAAAACATGTCTGCGTCCGTCAGCGAAAGCTGCGGGAGAGTGGAGAGCCTATCGCAAGGTGTCCCGTCCTCAAAAAACAAAAGGGTAATCCGAAGCAATGCAAATGAGTTGATATTTATCTCATTTGTCTTTTTCAAATCCATCCGGAGATATCTTCTTGCAGCAAGATGAAAATATAACAGACAGCAAAAGATTTATTTTTACTACATATAGGTTTATAGTTACCTAAATTAAAAGCTATGCGTTTATTAATCTAAAATTTATTTATAAATTCTACCGGATACTGTCTATTCTTTACTTTTGTGTTACTTTTTGGGCCCCGTAGTTCAATGGATAGAATAGAAGTTTCCTAAACTTTAGATGCAAGTTCGATTCTTGCCGGGGCCACTTATCAACAGACACTTCACTTCCTATGTGTCCTCTTTCTATCTTAAACAAGAATTTTCCGGGAATTAGTACTCAATTTCAATTATTTTGAGATCCCTTTGAGCTATTTAGCATCTCCTTTCAGGAGAAAACAGTATTATTACGGAACTAATTGGCTGCTAAGACCTTTATATTTTAATAAATAATACAACTATGCAAACTATAACGGTAGAAGAGCTAAAAGCATTAAAAAACAATGGTGAAGACTTCACCTTAATTGATGTTCGCGAAGCGCATGAATATGAGGCAGCGAATATTAATGGAATCCATATTCCGTTGGGAGAAATTTTGGACCACCTTGATCAAATCCCGAGAGAAGGCAATGTCATTATGCAATGCAGGTCAGGAGGGCGCAGCAGTAAGGCCGTCAAAATCCTTGAGCAGAGAGAAGGCTATACCAACCTGAAAAACCTTAAAGGAGGAATCTTGGCTTGGAAAGAAAAATTTGATTCCGGTCTAAATGTATCCTGATCCGCTGAAACAGGTCCTGTGTTTTCCTAAAGAGCCATTTAGCTATTTCTTATAGTCAGAGTATGGTGGTGATTGAGTTCTCTTTATATGCACTTTCTTCTTTTAGTGATAAGGGAATACAGGATATAACGTATCCGGCAGTTTCTAAGAGAATGTTAGAAAGAGAATCCTAATACCGATTCATTTAAGTTTTCAATTATTTTTGGAATTTTTGTGTATAATTTCATTGATCGGGAACACTAGCAGTATGCGAAACAGTAAGCCGGTTTTTTCATTTTTCTTCATCATGGAGGTATTTTTCCTTTCGCAGGTAAGCGTCAAAGTATGCAGAAATTAAACCTTCCTAAATTTGAACCGAAACTGAAAGATCAGGAAGTGTTCTGTTTGGTCCGGAGAAAGTGGGTTAACCTTACCTCTGAGGAATGGGTACGTCAGCACTTTCTAAATCTCATGATCAATCATTTAGCATACCCGAAGGGAATGATGCGGATCGAACATTCGATGACTTATTTCAAGAATATCAGACGTTCGGATATAACTATTCTTTCAAAGCATAATGATATATTTTTACTGTTGGAATGCAAGGCTCCGTCTATAAAAATTAATCAAAAAGTGATTAATCAGATTTCGGAGTATAACAAAGTGTTAAAAGCTCAGTTTATTGCTATTTCAAATGGCATTAATCACTTTATATGGGAGCGAAAAGGGAGTGAATATTTTCAGTCGAAAGAGTTTCCAATCTACAAATAATGTTAGGTCAGAATTCGTTATATTTACATATTTAATGAAATTTTGAGAAAAACCACTGATGAAACAGCCTGTCAGATGAAGCACTTACTCAACAGAATTCCTCGTTTTTTTAAGAATTTTTATTTCTTATCTTCATTTTTATTTATCGTGTGGATGGCATTTGTAGATAGCAATGATCTTTTTCTTCAAATGAGCCTGTCCGGGAAAAAAAGTGAGCTTATCAATGCAAAGCGATTTTATGAGCATAAGATTTTGGAAGTGAAGAATAATAAAGCTGCTCTTGAGAATAATCCTGAACTTTTAGAGAAATTAGCTAGGGAGAAGTACTTAATGAAAAAAGAAAGCGAAGACCTTTACATCATTGTAAAAGATCGCAAGTGAGGATGTTGCTTATTTTGTACAGTTTAACTATACTCTTCTCCGCTTTGTTGTGTTCAAGGACTATTTGAAATAAATCTCAAAAGCATTTTCTTTTTCAAAAGCGGCTACAACGGCTTCTTCTTCCGTTTTACTTGGTTTAAAGGAACTTGAGAATTCCTTTATTCTATATTTATCATTCCATTTTTGACAAAATGTTAAATAAGGCAAGACTATTTCTTGGTACTTATGTGGATAACAGCCCGCTGGTAGTATTCAGAATCTTCTTTGGGCTATTGATTACTGCCGAATGTATCGGAGCCGTTTTTACAGGATGGGTTCATGAAACCTTTATTCTGCCAAAGTTCACATTTACAGTAATCGGTTTAGAATGGCTTCAACCATTCAGTGCAAATGGCATGATTTACTATTTCCTTGCCATGGGATTACTCGGAATTCTGATTGCTCTCGGGCTTTTTTATCGCGCTTCGACCTTTGCCTTTACCGGAATGTGGACAATCGTATATGTAATGCAAAAATCACATTACAACAATCATTATTATCTCCTCATACTTCTAAGTGCTGCAATGTTCTTACTGCCGGCTCACAAAGCTAAATCATTGGATGTACACTGGAAGTTTACCGTCCCTTCCGATACCTGTCAAAGAATCTGTCATTGGTTCTTCATTATTCAAATACTTATTGTTTACTGTTATGCAAGCATCCATAAAATGAACCCTGACTGGGCGGCCGGTAAACCTCTTGATATTTGGTTTGCGGGTAAGTCTGATTTTTGGATGATAGGACCTCTTTTAGATACAGATTGGATGCCTTATCTAATCGCATGGGGCGGAATCATCTACGATGGAAGCATTACATTTCTCTTATTATTTCGAAAGACCCGAAAAATAGGCTTTATCCTCTCAATTGTTTTTAATCTCTTCAACTCCGCAGTATTTCACATCGGGATATTCCCTTATCTCATGATCTTGCTGACAGTCTTTTTCTATCCCCCTGAAACGATCAGAAATATATTTTTTAAGAAAAAACCTAGAATTTATCCAATTCAAAGAAAACTTTCATTGGATTGGACTTTTGTATTGGCACTTTATTTCCTGGTACATCTGACACTCCCATTAAGACATCATTTTTTTAAAGGTCAGCCAAGCTGGACTGAGGAAGGCCATCGACTGGCATGGAGGATGATGCTAAGATCAAAATCCGGGCCTGTAAAGTTTAATATAGAAGATAAGGAAACAGGGTTACGGGAGCAGATTAAGCTTAAAGATTATCTGATATCCAACCAAATCTCCTCTTTTAAAGGGAAACCGGATATGATCTGGCAGTTTGCGCAATACTTAAAAAAAGCAAAAGCAAAAGAGGGAAAAGATGTTGCCGTTTTCGTAGAAGCAAATATCTCATTAAATGGTCACCCGAGAAGACAACTTATTGATTCCAATGTGGATTTGGCAGCCGTTCCGTGGGAGCCTTTTAAACATGCAGAGTGGATTTTAACCTATGAGTAAACGAATCATTGATCTGGTAGGAGTGATACAATCACCAAATGCAGACAATGATAAATGCTGAAGTTGGAGATGAGCCATGGGAACCATTTGAGAAAGCAGTTAAGAAGATCGCTTGGTAACCAACCTAACTCCTGTAAAAACAAATAAGGCCGCCAGCAGGTGCTTTAACAGGAATACTTCACCAAAAAAAAGCAAAGCCGTTGCTGTCGCAAAGACAGGTTGCAAATAGATAAATGCTCCTACCACAGACGAATTCACTCTGACCAATGTCCAGGCGTTCAGTTGGTAAACAATGACGGTTACCACAATAATTGCATAAGTTATACTCAACCAAACCTTAACTGAAAACCCGGATAAATCTGTAGCCAATGCTTTACTTAAACTGACAGGTGTGACTAAAATTATCCCAATGAGAAATATCCAGGTCATCACAGTCACCGGTTGATACTTCTTCATTAAGGGTTTTACAATTACCAGATAACAAGCGTAACTGGCACCATTAATAAAGATCAACACATCACCTTTCCAATTACCCTGAGAAAGCAAATGATCCGGCTGGTAGAAAATGATAATTGCTCCGATCATTCCCAACAGGAGACCAACAATTTTAAGCCTTGTGATTTTCTCCCTGTTAATTATAGATGCCCATATCAGCACCATAACCGGGGTTAATGTCATGATAATTGACCCATTTACCGCAGAGGTAAGGCTTATCCCTTTATAGAAAAGCAGTTGATTAATCGCTACTCCCGTTAAAGAACATAACGCCAATCTCGCACCATCCTCTTTCCAATTTATGTGTTCTCTTTTAGGGAAGTAGATCACCCAAAAAATGAACGCAGCTATTGTGACCCTGAAAAAGATAAATCCAAAAGGATCAAGATGCTCAGGAACTACAATTTTTAGGACGCTGTAATTAACACCGTAAAAAAGACTTACGAAGGTTAGGGCGAGGTAAATGAAGAAACTATTCAATTTCACGAAGTAAAAATAGTAGTTTGCATTGCTGAATTTTAGAACTCAGGCTTTACGAAAAAGGTATTATTTATTCTAATTCTTCTGTTTCTAATCAGATGTGCCAAATCAGGTCTCAAAAAAGAGGACAAAGAACTTATAACACTCAATGAGGAGTTAAAAGTAATTGCAGCGAAATCCGGGATTCAAACGGAAAAGGCCATAAGAAACTGAAAAAATGACAAAGCTAATGCAAAAAAGAGCAGCAGAAGCCGTTATTTTAACTCTGCAAGCAGAAAAAAATACAGAGTCGGTATGATGAAGAGAAAAAAAGTCCGGGAAGCTCTGGAAAAGTGTAAATGATAAGAAGCCTTTTACTTTGATTAGATTCGACCTATGAAATTAAATGTTGCGGGGCTTTTTGCTATTCCTGCCCTCATTTGGGGCTCCACTTTTTATATCATCAAATTCCAATTGGGAGCCGTAGATCCGGCCTGGTCTGTAAGCTATCGGTTTGTTTTGTCAGGGGTCATTTTACTCGTTTTTGCAAAACTTAAAAAACTAAATCTTTTCTTTACGCTATCACAACATCGACTCATCTTTCAGCAGGGTATTTTTCTTTTTGGCCTTAATTACCTGCTTATTTATATCGCTGAGGAGCAGCTTACGAGTGCACTTGTAGCGGTAGCCTTCTCTACTATTATATTCCTCAATATTCTTTTTGGAAGCATTTTTCTCAAACAAAAGTCCGAGAGAAAAGTATTTGTCGGGGCTATATTGGGAATGGCAGGAACATTCCTGCTATTTAGAAATGATCTGTTGGATATAAAATTTGATGAGTTGCCGCTTTTCCACTTATCAATCTGCTTTCTATCCGTAGTTATTGCTTCATCGGGAAATATAACTTCAGCATATAATCAATCAAAATCCCTTCCGGTACTTCAGACAAATGCCTTGGGGATGTTGTACGGAGGTATTTTCACCGGAGTCATTGCGTTGATAGCAGGAAAACCAATCGCTTTTGATTTTAGTATTGAGTACTCGTTGTCATTACTCTATCTTTCCTTTTTTGGATCAATCCTGGCTTTTGGTGCATACCTTACTCTTATTGGAAAAATAGGAGCAGATAAAGCCGCTTATGTATTGATCATCATACCTGTGATTGCTGTTTCTCTATCCATCATTTTTGAAGGATATAAATTTAATCTACAGGTCATACTGGGCATGTTTCTGATCCTTGGAGGCAACTTAATTTTAATGCAAAAGGAAATATAATACTAATTATTTTAGTATTACTTTTACCTCATGTTTCAAGATAATTCTCCACTTGCCGAGCGAATGCGTCCGTCTAAACTTTCAGATTTAGTTGGACAGCATCATTTGGTTGGGGAAAATGGTGTGTTGAGAAAAGCCATCACTTCGGGTCAGGTTCCCTCCATGATTTTATGGGGTCCCCCCGGAACAGGCAAAACAACGATTGCTAATATTATTGCGAACGAGGTAAAAAGACCATTTCACACACTGAGTGCAATCAGCTCCGGGGTAAAAGAGATCAGAGATGTTATCCAAATCGCCAGTAGGGGAAATAAAGCGATTTTGTTTATTGATGAAATCCATCGATTTAATAAAGCGCAGCAAGATGCTTTGCTTGGTGCCGTCGAAAAAGGGATAATCATCTTGATTGGTGCCACGACTGAAAACCCAAGTTTTGAAGTAAACTCAGCATTAATCTCACGTTCTCAAGTTTATACGCTCAATGCCCTCACGAAGGAAGACCTTCTTCAACTTGCCCTGAAAGCAATTAAAGAGGATGTTGATCTAAAAGAAGAGGAGGTAGAATTAAAAGAAACTGAGGCTTTGTTCAATCTATCCGGTGGAGATGGAAGGAAACTTCTGAATTTATTAGAGCTCGTAATTAAGAATGATGAGGGAAAGAAGAAAATCATCACAGATAAAAAGGTAACCGAAGCCGCCCAGCAGAAAACAGTCCTTTACGACAAAAAAGGCGAAATGCACTATGACATCATTTCAGCTTTTATCAAGTCAATCAGAGGAAGTGATCCCAATGCGGCTGTCTATTACCTCGCTCGAATGATTGAAGGTGGAGAAGATGTAAAATTTATTGCCAGAAGGCTTGCAATATTAGCTTCGGAGGATATTGGAAACGCAAATCCTACCGCACTTGTCATTGCAACAAATGCCTTTCAGGCTGTCAACTTAATTGGTTACCCGGAAGCAGGAATTATCTTATCTCAATGTGTTACTTATCTCGCCTCTTCTCCCAAAAGCAATGCAAGTTATATGGCAATTAATAAGGCCCGATCTCTTGTTGAAAAGACGGGAGATCTTTCCATCCCAATGGCTATTCGAAGCTCACCTACTAAGCTGACAAAGGATGCCGGTTATGGTAAAGGATATAAATATGCACATGACCATCCAATGAATTTTGCTGAAATGGAACTTCTTCCTGAAGAAATCAAAGGAACAAAACTCTACGACCCCGGTAAAAATGCACGGGAGGAGGAAATTCGGAAGTTTTTAAAAACAAGATGGAAGGAAAAGTACGGATATTAGATCTTAAAGGCTACTCCGAATTTTGGAGGTGTACTACAAAGTATGAGGTCTTAAATATGCCCATAATTGATGTAATAAAAGGCTAATTCAAAAGCTTTGATGTGATTTTTCATCTTTTTTGAAAAACAACACGTCCGTCTAAAGGCTCGCCTTATTCTGTGCCTTAATCGACAGTTGTTCCCTTCAATGCCCTTAGTGCCTGCCTTGCCTATTAGGTGATTGGTGCCCCTAAATACCCGTTTAAAACTTTTCCAATTATCCGTCAATAGCCCGCCCCATTTTATGCCTAGTGTCTTTATTTTACACCATAACGCCCTGACCGTCTTTTTATTGCGTTTACCAAAGACCCATGCGACGATCTCTCCACTTTCTCGATGATAGGCATAAATCAACCATTGTTTATGGCTTTTCTTCCCTACATAAGTCTAAAATTCATCTACTTCCAATTTATCGTAAAAGCTACGCTTGGGCTGGAGGGCTACCTGCTGTCCTTCTAAGGTTTTCAATATTTTTCCAAGCGATATACCCAAAATAACGCTTATCTCTCTGAGACCACAACCTCTCACCAACATCCTTATAATCAGGGCAATCGTGTTAGAATGAGCCCCTTTGTAGCTCAAAGCATGGTCGCCGATAAATTGGCGAGAGCAGGCATTACATAAATAATTTTGCTTTTTAGTTTTTTTTCCATTTTTAACGATATTTGTGCTCTTACATTGAGGGCAGGTTAGTGTGATTTGTATTTTCATCAGTTTTGAAAAGTAATTTTTACGCAAATTTATGCTAACTTGTTCTTTTTGAAGAAGTTATAAATCATACTTTTTGTAACAGTACCCAGAAGTCAGGCAAAGTGCAGGTCTCACTTTCAATATGGAAAAGTCATCAAAAGGAAAAGGAACCAATACGATTGTATTCTTAATCATTTATAGGCGTTCCGTCAGTTAATGAATAAATATCTTCTGCGGGGTCATTGAGAAAGTCAAACGCAGGATTGTTGGAAATAGATTTTAAATACAAACTGTCCTCGTTATCTGTTTCTTCTTCATCAAAAAAAATGCAAACCCGAACGTTTTTTTCCGATACACCTAACTTTTGCTTGATTTTTAAGTATCCCTTTTGGTCTGTCCTCGAATGTATTTCAATAGTCTTCATCATTTGCCGATACTTTCTGCATATCAAAATTAGTCTTTTATTTGAAAAGACAGCGTAGAGTCATCACTGCCGGGCTACAAACTACACCGGAAGAGGAGTTTGCATATTCATTTTAGTGTTTATTGTAGGCCATTTCTTTTTTCGTGGTGTTCTTCTTTTCAATTTTTCGTTTATATTCGGCAATGAACTTGCTGATTTCCTCTCTGTCTTTTTCAGTGAGAGGTTCACTTTCAATGATGAAATCCACGCCTTTTGGTTCTTTAATAAAGCTCATATCTTCTCCATTTTAAAATATTTCTCTACCCGTTTCTTTGAAGCATCTGTTGGTATTATCATTTTATATCCTCCAAAATGATAAGCACCTAAAGTTGCTTCATAATGTTTGATTAATTTGGTTTTAGCAGTAAATGCAACAAAACCTTCATGGTCATGTTGAAACGAGAGTTTACAGGCGTATGCAACCATGTTTCCCGAAACCCCTTCATAAAGCTTGTTTTCTCCTATGTTGAACGGCGCACTTTCAAGCAAGTTCATATAAACATGATCACTTTCAATAGTTACACTTATCAAACCTTGAATCACCGATGGATTATTAACAACCGTCAGTTTGAAAACTTCTCGCGAGTTATCAGCCAATTCCGTGTTCCAACTAAAATTCCATCCTCTCTTCTTAGTTATGATTTTTAAATCACTTTTTGTTAACCTGGAAACTTCTGTTTGAAACTTGTCTCCTGAAATGCTATTCCGAATAGAATTGGTCAAGTCATCTATCCAAAAATCAAGCTTCTCCTGTCTCTTAGCCATTAGGTAAATTTAACCATTCCGGACGGAAAGGTTAAAGGCCAAAGATAAAAGAGCATTCAAGAATGTTGTTAAAAGAATATTCCGGTAGATGCTGCGAGTGATCCGGTTATAACGAGATTAATTAGAAACAGTTACAAACTACACCTAGTGGGAGAGATGGGGGGAATAAAAAGAAGGGAAGCTCCGGCTATGAAACTTCCCTTACCTTGTGAAAAATTTACTCAAAAAACACAACAAATATAAGAAGAATAAGAAAAAAACTATACTTAGTGTGTGTGGCTTACTTCTAGTTATTTCTTTTTGAGTATTCTGTCAGTTTCCTGTCGAAATATCTCGTCTGGAAGGGACCAAAGTTTTATAACTTCATGATAGGGTCCCCAAGGCTTTTTATTCTGATATTCCCTATGTGTTTTCACTTCCTCTATGAAATGATTAAGAATTCTGTTCCATTGGATCAAGGTAGTTTTGAATGATTCTTCAACCATTTTCTTGTCTGCCACTCTATTTAAATATACTGATGAAATGTATTCAAAGTAGTTCAAGAGTTCCAAAAAATGAAAACGTAGTTTCCAATTAGTTCCATCCTTATCAGGAAGGCTTTCATAAATTTCCCGGGCTTTTGATTGAGTAATTTTGGTAATCTCCTCTTTCCTTTCAATTTTATCAATTAACCCCGGCATTAAACGCTCTATTTCCTTTCTATGTGATGAAGTTTTTTGATTCCAGTCAGCTATCATATTGGCAGTAAATTCCCTTCTTTTCCAATCATGATCAGCCTTTAGTTTTCTAATGGTCAAAAAGAAACCTATTATAGCCACTAATATAGCGATGAGTGGAGAATGCTTATCAATAACTTCAAGTATGCTCATTTCAGTTATGAATATTAATTCAATATTCTCATTCTAAAAGCACCATTTGAAACTTGATAAAGTATTTTATTTTCATCTATTCTATAATCTTCATCTCTGTCATAAATTGTAAAGTTGAAGATTCCTTCAATAATACCATTAGATACTGAGGTTATAGTTACTACTCCGTTGCTTGAAAAATGATCACCGACACTCCCTCTCACTTTGGTAGTATTATAGTATTCACCAAAAGGATATGTACCAACAGCAAAATTATATGGTGATAATCTCTTAGGAAAATCAATCCCTAACCATACTCCTTGAAATCCCCCTACAATATGATTTCTGTATGTCTCTATGTTGTCTGTAATATATATAACATCATCTGCACGAAGAGTACCAGATTTAAGTGTTCCCCCCCATGGTACCCCATTTATAGTGGCAGTCATATAAAAACGAGGCAAAGTATTGATTGTAATGTTCGCTGTGCTTGAAAGGTTTCCATCGGATACTTCTATTGCAAGGATATGAGTTTGGTCATAATGCCAATCACCCAAGAAATTATTCAAGATAATTACTCCGGTATTTTCATTTATTGTGAAAAGATACCGTCCAAAGCCCGAAGCCGAAGTGATGTAAAAGGTTAGGTTGTCCCCATCTGCACCGTCAGCCTGCACCTTGCCGACTGTGGTTCCGATGGGAGCATCCTCCGCTACGCTAAAGGTCTGGTCAGTAATTTCTGGTGCTTTTTTTGCAACCAAATGCCCCGGCTGGGCTCCGCTGCTCACCGAAAAATCTCCGTCGTCATAAAGCACGTCAAAGGAAAAGTCGGTATCTTCGGTTAAGTCCGAAGAGAAGGTAATCAACGGATTTCCGGGTGTTCCCGAAAGCGTGCCCGTGACGGAAGGGTTATCGGTGGTTACGGACAAATAATCCAGCGATTCCGTAGGAAAGAGACCCGTCTTAGCTTGTGCAAGACCATCCATGGTCTCATAGTCGGATGCAAACAAGGTGTTCCATATTCCCTTCAGCCGAACGTAGGTGTTCACCAAAGAAGCGATCCAGTCCACGTCGGAGTCTGCGCTGCGCTCATCGAGTGTAGCCCTTTGGACGGAGAGAGGAAACGGCGTTGCGGTATTTACAATGAAATCATTACTTCCGTCTGTACGAGCATTGCTGTCTGCTCCCAGTGAAAGCCCCAGCACTTCAAGGTATTGAGTCGTACAGTTTTGGATTCCCTGTGCCAAATCTAATAATGCAGGGGCAATGTAAGTTTTCACAAACAAGGCACCTACGAACACTCCCGAGCCGGGTAAGAGCAAATTGCTCAGCACCGAAACGCTTGCGGTAATCCCCGCACCGATGAGGGCGGTCTTGGCGATCGCTCCGGCATTGTTCCCCAATACGCTGCAATCCGTTGCTCCGGATCGGGCAGCCGGAGCATCGGAGGATATCGTCAAAGCATCAATAATTTCAATATTGGCTTCAATGTAGCGGACGACGGCTTGTTTTTCAGCAGCGGAGAGGTTATTAAAATCACGCTCAATAGCATCAAAATTGTCGGAAAGAGCAGATAGAACGGTTGGATCAATAGCTGCATCCTGCCTGAGGTCCTCAACTAAGGTCTCCATATCGTCAAAGATTTCATTAAAATACTCATCAGCAGTGCCTTCAATCTCTACCGCAGAAACATTGAATGAGAGTGTATTCGAAGCAAAGTCGGTCGTCAGCGTAAGGCTTCCGGTACTGACATCTCCGGGAATCATCAGAATTAATTGATTATCCCCAATGTTTTGAAGTTTAATCTCTTTTTCTTCGGTATCATCATTCTCAATCCTGCCGGTAAAGGTTTCGCCCGTAAGAGTAGTGTCCGCAACGTTAATGGTCACCAGCTCAAACACTTTTACATCAACCGATTCAGTGGAGATCTTTCCCTGTACTGTGTTTTTATCGTTTTCTTCTTGCTCGTCTTCTTTCTTTTCTTTTACAGGATCGGGGCTGTCATCTTTGCCGCAGCTCACAATGAACAAAAGCATTAAGAGGACTACCGGTAATTTATTAAATACTCTATAGCTCATAATAATACTAATTGTTTTTATTTTTTTTATGGTGCAAAGTTTTGATCCCGAATATGTATTTGTCAATACCCCTGTGGGGGTATTTTTTCACCGGCATAGCAAAAAAATCTGCCCTGATTAGTATTTATTTGACTTTAAATTTGATTATATCTTTCGAAGAGTTTCCGGCCTTGTCTTTCGCTCATATCGGGCAGTAAACTTGCGGATGTGTCAATGACATTTATTACTTTTGGAGCATGGGAAATGGAATAACTTTTTTAAGAAAGGTAGAAATACTAAGCCTGACAGGTATTGTCAGTACGCTTTCGAAGCGTATTTTTTGAAAACATTCATTGAGTAAAGGAGGGGTCTTTCTTCAGAAAAAGAGATTTGATTTTGCTTTATGAATCATTTCTATAGTACTGGAAGCATTGAGTTTCTTGAGCATATTTCGTCTATGCGTTCTTACCGTGTGATATGAAAGGTTCAAAATATTTCCAATGTCTTTTGCTTCAAAGCCTCTGGCCAGATACTCCAAAATCTCTCTTTCCCGATTGCTTAACGGATTAGTCTTGGAAAAATCAGGATTGAACGGGTCAATTCCAATAAATGACTTTCTCCCGTTCAGCCCGATAAGAGACATCGTTCCCCCTGATTCTTGTTTAATGTGGGAGATGTCAGTATGCACATTGATCACATGGGTCATTCCCCCGTTGGAGTCGACTGAAAGCGTCATCGCCTGATGTTGAATGTAACGATAAGATCCCGTTTTATGCTTCATCCTAAGCGTATAGCTAGATTTGTAGTGGAGTAATTCTCCTTTATCCAGCTTTTGAAAAAAATTCATGATCACTTCTTCACAAGCCTGACAAAAAGGCATATCGCCGGGATGAACACTTGAAAGCACGAGGTTAAACGAGAAAGCATCCGGCGCTACGCCGTAGTATTCAAGTGCGCTTGGGTCAACGTAAGGACATTGTAAATCCGGGAACGTCGAAAAATCAACAGTATAAAAATAGAATTTTCCAACCGAAAATAAATCTCCAAGATATTTATCCAGCCACTGTTTGTTTAACGGCACTGCTTCATTTCCAAGATTGGATTTAAACGAATCCCAAATGGCATTCATTTTTTCTGCATTATTTGATTTAAGGCTCTTCAAAATTTAGGTTGGATGAGAAGAAAACATTGCTGCTTAACGATATTTAGTATTCTCCTATAATAATAATTGTTTTTATTTAAAACGTAAAGGGATGAAGGCGTAGAAGCCATCTCCGCTTTGGCAAATCATTCACTTTTGGAAAGTTTCAAAGCAATGCAAATGTAACCCGCAGCAGTTATCATACTGATCCTAAAAAATAAACCGGAAGAGAAGGGGTAGTATAGGCAGACAGGTTCATTGACCGGATGCTAGAATGTGGTTGAGCTATTGGGTAGTGAAATTCTTTTGTATCTTTGAAATATTATGAGAGATGTTTCGGATGTCATGCTTGTCGCTATCTTTAGCCTGTTAAATTTAAAATTCTTTGAAGGCTGGCTGGCAATTATCACCAGTCTGGTAGTCATACCTTACGTCATTGTGCGGCTTATCCTTGCCCCTTAAAGAGAAATAATAGGGAAAAAGAGCAGGAGAAGCGGAATAAAGAGCGGGAAGAACGGGAAAAGGAACAGGAGAAGCGGGAGAAGGAGCGAGAGGAACGGGAAAAGGAGAGACATGAAATGGAGGTAAAACTGCTTCAAAAAAACTGGACGGAAAAGGGTAGTTTAGACAGATTTTTGAAGTCATTTTCTAGCCGGATCACCAGGATATGAATGAGATTATCAGAGATAATAAAAGATTCAAAATAGCTGTTAAGTAAATTCTTGCTTGAATTTGTTTGAGCAAAATATGCGTTGGGTAAGTGCGGGCATTTTCCGGCGAAAGTCTCTTTTATTAATATGCCGGAGTTACTTCGGAATCATACACTCTTCGGTTAGTTATTAACTTCTCTTAGCATCACCTGCACAAGATTGGCTCTGCCCATTGCATTAAACCGGATGGAGAGGTAAGAAATGGCTTCATAATGATTGCAACTATCAGGAGGTGTAAGTCTGTAATGAAAGAACTTTTGATTTCGTTCGTATAATTCATGCTCGGCAGCCTGACCAAGGAGACTCTCTATTTCATTTTGGGTGCCTTCCAGCAAAACATGTTGATTATCAATGAGGTGTTCGGCAATAGCTAACCTGTACGTACTACAATTAAGTTGATATTTATCCCATTTGTCTTTTTCAAATCCGTCCAGAGATATCTTCTTGTAGCAAGATGAAAACATAACAGACAGCATAACTATTATCGCCGCTTTTCTCATTTCCTTAGTCTTACGATTAAATAACAGATCGCAAAGATGACTCCTGAAACCGTAACCATTGCACCTGCAATAGATCCATTTGTCCAATAAGCCAAAAAGTAACCTCCGACAGCACTGATGACTCCAAAAACAGCCCCTAACAGAAGCATGTATCTTAAATCGGTGGTTAGTAGATAAGCGGAGGCGGCCGGTGATATTAAAAAGGCCACTACCAGAATCGCTCCGACTGATTCGAATGAAGCGACTGTGGTTAAAGATACGAATCCCATCAAAAGGTAGTGCCACTTACCGGTTGAGATACCTATGGATTGAGCGTAAGACGGGTCGAATGTGGTAATGGATATTTCTTTATAAAAAGCGATGACAAAAAATAGTATAAGCACTAAAAGTACGGATAATACAATGACTGCCTTTGGACCGACCGGATACCCGGATGAAGTGTAAAGCAGGTCAATCGGAACGTAGGCAATTTCTCCATGTAAGATACAATCCTGGTCAATGTGTGTATTTCCTGCATAATAAGTAACCAGTATTACCCCCAGTGCAAATAACCACGTGAAAGTCACCCCAATGGAGGCATCCGTTTGAATCTTTCCCTGTCGATGAAGGAATTCAATTAAAAAGGTCGTGAATACACCTAAAACTCCGGCACCTACCAACATCCAGACTGACTGCATGCTGCCGGTAATAAAAAATGCAATGACGATTCCCGGAAGTACGGAATGCGATATGGCATCACCTACCATGGACATTTTTCTAAGGATTAGAAAAGAGCCTAGAATGCAGCAGCAGATGGCCACCAAAGAGCCGGTCAGTATGATCCAAAGGGTATCCGTCACGGTGGGATAGCAGGTTGGTGAGCATCGGAAGTTGGAAAGTCAAGTAATTCTTGCAGTCTCTTCTCTAACTCGGGAGTGATGACATGTTCAATCGTTTCTGCATCCTCATGTACATGGTCCGGAGCAATGCGTAGATATTTTGTAAGATATAGTTCCCAGAGTCGATGTAATCTTGTAATCCTTTTGCCTTTTTGAAAGCCTTCCTGAGTCAGTTTCCATCCGCTTTTGGTGGCAATGATGTATCCATCCGCTTTAAGTTTTTTCAAGCCCTTTTTAAGTTGATTTGAAGAAAAAGAGCGTTTCAACTTATCATCATTCGTTGTGATTTCTCTTTTTGGATGATTTTCATTTTCACCGAGCTTGTAAAAGGCTTTGAGTAAATTCTCCTCGAGGAGTTGGCGTTGAATAACGAACCGTTTGTATTGTCTTATCAGGATTCCTTTTCCGGGTGCAAAAAAGAATGATATCAGAGCAATTATTGATAAGACCATGACCATCCATGGTCCGGTTGGCATTGACGGAGCAGTGAAAGAGATAAAAGCACCGGAAACTCCGGAGATTACCCCGAAAAAAGCGGCCAGAAGAATCATTTTATGAAACGCATTGGTCCAGAACCTGGCTGCAGCCGCAGGAGTGATAAGCATTGCAGCTATTAAAACAACCCCGACAGCTTGAATTCCGGTCACAACCGCCAGTACGGTTATTGAAATAAGAATGAACTCTAATGTCTTAGTAGGAAGACCGATTACGGATGCAAACTGTGGATCAAAGCTTATAAGTTTGAACTCTTTGTAAAGAGCTAATACAGTCCCAAGAACAAGAATAGCAATCATGCCGAAAGCAATGAGGTCTTTTCCAACGAGTGCTGCGGCCTTACCAAAAAGGAATGTATCCAGACCACTCTGAGCGGCATTACCGGAGTGTTGGATGAAGGTGAGAAGTAAAATCCCAATTCCAAAAAAAACGGATAGAGAAAACCCCGTAGCGGCATCCTCTTTGATTTTTGTGTTTTGAATAATCTTATTCATCACAAGAATAGATATCCAGCCTGATAAAAAGGCACCGATAATTAAAATAAAAGGATCTTTACTCCCGGAAATGAGAAATGAAATACAGATGCCGGGAAGTACCGCATGTGAAATTACATCTCCAATTAATGATTTCTTTTTCACAAAAGTGAAACAACCGACTGCCGAAGAGCTGATAGATAGAAGAATCGTTCCAAAAACTACGTATTTGACATTGGGATACTTAAATGAAAAAAACTCGATCAGTGTTTCCATTAGTGTTTTTCCCGTGCTTTGAATTCCCCCTTTTTGACCAATTCACTGACTTCTGCAAGCAGCGTCAACTTACCTCCGTAAGTCTCCTCAAGAAGGGCAGGAGTGAATACTTTTTTGGTTGGGCCTGATGCTATTAGCCTGAGGTTCAAAAGCAGCACCCAGTCAAAATAGTTTTCTACCGATTGCAGGTTATGATGAACGACAATAATGGTTTTTCCCTCATCGGCTAAGTTCTTGAGAATTTCAACGATGGCTTTTTCTGTGGCTGCGTCCACCCCGGCGAAAGGTTCATCCAGTAAATACATGTCTGCATTTTGTGTAAGCGATCTGGCCAGAAAAATACGCTGCTGCTGTCCCCCGGACAATTGAGAGATCTGGCGTTTCCTGAAGGATTCCATCCCCACAAGTTCTAACGCTTTTAATGCGGCCTCTTTATCAGCCTTCCGCGGCGACTTAAAAAGACCCAAATTGGCATATCTTCCCATTAATACTACGTCCATTACGGAAGCCGGGAAATCCCAATCAACAGATTCTCTTTGAGGCACGTAGCTCACCTTTTTTCTTACGGCATCAAGTTCTCGGTCGAATAGTTTTATATATCCGGAATCAATGTCAATGAGTTGCATGATTGCCTTGATCAGGGTAGATTTTCCGGCTCCATTTGGACCAATAACGCCGCATAAAGCTCCTTTTGGAATGGTAAAATCGACTCCCCATAGCACCGGCTTTTTATCGTAACTTACCGTTAGGTCATGAACTTCAAGCGCGGGATTTTCTGACTGAATGATCATTTGAGTGCTTCTACAATTGTGTTTACATTGTGGGCAAACATGCCTACGTAAGTGCCCTCCTCCGTTCCAAAGTCTCCCATTGCATCAGAATATAAATACCCTCCAACCTCTACTTTATGTCCTTTCTCTTTGCATCCTGTTATTAATGCATTTATTGACTTATCGGAAACACTGGTTTCTACAAAAATCGCTTTGATTTTATTTTCAAGGATAAGATCAATAAGGTTAGCAATATCTCTGAGTCCAAAATCGGCTACTGTTGAAATTCCTTGAATGGCCTCAACCTGTATATCATACGCATTTTCAAAATATCCGAAAGCATCATGTGCCGTAATGAGGATTCTTTGATTTGGAGGAATTTCATTTAACCGATATGTTACATATTTTTCCAGAGAATCTAACCTGGCGATGTACCTGTCTGTTTGATTGCTATAATAATCTGCATTTAACGAATCAATCCCAATAAGCGATTGACTAATTTGATTGACCACAAACTTCCATTTGGAAACATCAAACCAAACATGTGGATCAAAAGCGTCTGCGTAATTTCCAGATTGAAGAAGCAGACTGTCAGGTATCGCTTGTGCGGCTGCGATAACGGGCTTTGTTCTGCCAAGTTTCTCAAGGATCTCTGTCATTTTACCTTCTAACAGGATTCCATTGTAGATAATAATATCTGCCCCGTTGAGTTTTGACAAATCTCCCTGTGTTGCTTTATAGAGATGGGGGTCTACTCCGGGACCCATGATGGCCTCTGCACTCATTTTATCTCCTGCTATATTAATTACTGCATCATAAAGCATTCCGGTAGTTGTAACAACATGAGGCTTTATTTTTTCCGAATTGTTTTGATTAGAACAGGCCGCAAAGAGTAGGGCAATTAATAATAAAATACTTGATTTCTTCATTTTACAGTACAGTAATCATTAAACTATCTGCAATCGGTTTTGATATAAATTGAGGATTGCCTTCATCAATGCTTATTGCGATAGATCCATCAAAATCAATTTGATCAATAACCTTAATTTTTACACCCAGTTCGATGCCGATTTTATCCAGATGCTTTAGCAGGGTCGAATTGTCATTACTTACTGATACCATGACTCCTTGTGTGCCAATTGAGACATTCGATAATGCAGCTTTGATTGTTTTTTTCATGTTGCCATGCTCATCCGGAATGGGATCTCCATGTGGGTCCACTTTTGGTCTGCCTAAAAATTCATCCAACCGACTTATCAGGAGCGGAGATTTTATGTGTTCCAACTGTTCAGCGACCTCATGAACTTCATCCCATTTGAATTGCAATTTTTCAACTAAAAAGACTTCCCACAGCCGGTGCTTCCTGATGATTGAAAGAGCGACTTCTTTGCCCTTAGATGAGAGGGTTGCACCTCTGTATTTTTGGTGTGCAAGAAGTTTTTTGCCGGACAATCTTTTCACCATATCATGCACCGAAGCAGGAGAAGTTTTCATGCTCTCGGCAAGTGTATTTGTGTTTACACTTCCACTTCCTTCACTGGATAAATGATACATCGCCTTCAGATAGTTTTCCTCCGTAAAACTTAGTTCTGCATTCATAACACAAAATTATATATTTTAGTTTAGACTAAAAATATATTTAGATTGTATGTTTTTATTATAAATAATTGACTTAAAATCAGCACTTTAATTATTTTTGTTAAAGTGTTTATTATGATAAATGGCATATTTTCCTCATGGGTTCCGTAGGCTCAGTTTGGATGATGAATGGCAAATAGCTTACCGCTTCTTTTTAACGCTCAAAGGATTAAATCCGGATTCGGTTGGCTGAGAAGAAGTAAGATACCTTCCTGCCCCTTTGTTTTTTTCCTTCATTTTCTGATGACATTAATGTCATATTTCCCTTTATTTGTTTTCACCGGTGATTGTGCGAATTTCCAATAGGCCCTTACATTATCAATGGGCATTATTTAGATTTTATCACGATCTTTGTTTTCGTTAGACTGTAAATATGATTATCCGATGGAATTAAAAAACCTCATAGAGGAAGCATGGGAAGACCGTGAATTAGTAAAAGACAAACATGTTGCTGTTGCAATCAAAACAGTGATTGAAGAACTGGACAATGGAAAGAGAAGAATCGCTGAACCGGACGATGACGATTGGAAGGTAAATGAGTGGTTAAAAAAAGCGGTCATTCTGTATTTCCCGCTTATGAAAATGCAGCTGATAGAGGTCGGACCTTTTCAGTTTCACGATAAGATAAAGCTAAAATCCGGATATGATCAGTTGGGTGTTCGCGTAGTACCTCATGCAATAGTCAGATACGGTGCGTATGTTAGTGAAGGCACTGTACTGATGCCAAGCTATGTAAACATAGGTGCATACGTAGGCGGGGGTACGATGGTGGATACCTGGGCTACAGTAGGGAGTTGTGCGCAAATAGGAAAAAATGTTCATTTAAGCGGAGGGGTAGGAATTGGGGGAGTTTTAGAGCCTGTCCAGGCTTCTCCGGTTATCATCGAAGACAATGCATTCATAGGGTCTCGGTGTATCGTAGTAGAAGGGGTTAGAGTAGGAAGGGAGGCTGTGCTTGGTGCTAATGTGGTACTTACTGCCAGTGCTAAAATTATTGATGTAACCGAGAGTGAACCCATAGAGTACAAAGGGTTTGTTCCTCCACGCGCTGTAGTAATACCGGGTACAATACCAAAGAAATTTCCCGCAGGAACGTATCAGGTTCCATGTGCTTTGATCATTGGAAAACGGAAACAAAGCACTGATAAAAAAACATCACTCAACGAGGCTTTGAGAGAAAATAATGTTTCTGTTTAGCGGCTTGAACGGGACCTCCTGAAGTACTCCAAATGATTACTTTTGTGCCCTATGATAAAAAAGAGTTGTTTATTGTTGTTAATACTGAGCATCAGTTGCACTGACCGGAAATCGATCTCCGGTGCCGGCTACTTTGATAAAGGTGAATACCAACAAGCTATTGAGCTATACACGGAACACCTGAAAAATGATCCTGACCACACACAAACTTTGTACAATCGCGGCAGGGCTTATGAGGAGTTGGGAAAACCCGATCTTGCCACAAAAGATTTCGAGAAAATCATAAGGCTTGATGACAAAAACATAAATGCGTATTTAAGCCTTGCAAAAATCGCTTATCACGATCAGCGTTTTAATAAAGTGATTATATATTCCGGTAAAGCTTTGGAGCTAAATGATAACTCTGCGAAAGCGAATTTTCTGGCCGCACGCGGGGCTCATCAGTTGGGATATTTTGATCAGGCACTTGAGTCTTACGACAATGCCATCACGGTCAATAAGGATTTTGGTGAAGCCTATCTCTATCGGGGTGCATTAAAAATCAGCATGAAGAAAGTAAGAGCTGCCTGCGAAGATTTTTTGGCAGCAAGAAGGCTGGACATTCCGGAGGCACAAAAAGCATTCACTGACTTTTGCAGATAGTTAAAAAATAAATCCGGCGATCAGATACATAATGACCGCTAAGCCGCCCGTGAACAAAGCATAAGGCAGTTGTGTCTTGACATGTTCAATATGATCACAACCCGCAGCCAGGGATGAAATAAGTGTCGTATCCGAAATAGGAGAGCAGTGATCTCCGAAAACACCTCCACCTAAAACAGCGGCCGTGATCAAATAAACATTGGCATCAATGGCCAAGCATAACGGCATTGCAATTGAAAGCATAATTGCGAATGTACCCCAGGATGTCCCCGTTGAGAAGGCAATAAAGCCGCTGATGATAAATATAAGTGCCGGAGCAGCTTCCGGCAGCAGCCACGAAGATGTGACTCTTGAAACATAAATACCGGTACCTAATTCATTACATAAGTTTCCGATGGCAAAAGCCAATATCATCAGGACCGCCATCACAAGCATAGCACTCATGCCTCTGAATGATTGATCAAATAAAGATTTGAGGGTCAATCTCCTCTGAAAAAAGTACATGACCACAGCCGTCAGAAAGGCAAGAAAACAGGCATTTAGCACTGATTCGGAACCGGAACCCTTTCCAATACTTGTCCATATTTTCTCAGCCGTTCCGTTCCCGGTAACGGCGGCCTTCCAGCCGCTGCTGATAAGGAACAAAGGCATACTTAAAACCATCACTGCAATCGGTATAATCATGTTAAAAGGAGGACCGGTTGTCTCATGGGGTTTTTCTGCTGCTGTATTTACCTCACTGACCCTGTTTTTCATGGGACCGAAATCTTTCCCGGACTTTGCGATATAAAAGACGAAAATCAGCGTCAGGACGGCATAAAAGTTGAAAGGAATGGAATAAACAAGCGTCCGGAATGGATCCAAATGCTCATAAACCGTCAAAAGTCCCATGATATAAGCACCCCAGGCATTGAGCGGAAACAAGATGCAGGACGGTGCGGAACCGGAATCTGCCAGATAAGCCAGTTTTTCCCTTGGAAGCCTGTTTTTATCAAAAAGAGGCCTGAAGATCGTTCCAACGGTGAGAATCGAAATGTTAGATTCAACAAAAATTAAAAAACCGGTCAGCGCGGCAGCGAGTTGAATTTTACTTTTTGTATGCTTACTATCCATACCTTTTTGCTGCACCCAACGAATAAATCCGTTTACTCCGCCCGAATACCTGATCAACTGAATTAATGCGCCAATTAACAAGGTAAGTATCACGATGCGTGTATTTCCCTTCCGCTGAAAAACATTCACAAAAGAATCAATGGTAATCAGGAATCCTTCATACACGTTCCCCTTTTGAAGGATCAGGTAGCCGGCAAAGATTCCCAATGTCAGGGAAAAAACAACTTGTCTTGTTTTTATGGCCAGCCCAATCGCAAGAAGGGGAGGAATAAGAGACCAGAAACCAAAATCTGTCATCTATTTTTTCTTTTTGAATGCAGTTAATGACAGGTCAGGCTGAGCATTGTTTGCTCTGTAAGGGTAAGAAGTGAAAATTTTTGCAACAGCATCATTGAGTACTCTTACAATATTTTTCTCTTTCCGCTCCTGCCTGAGATCGTAGCTGCCCTGCCAGATAAGTTTTTTATTTATAGCATAGAGTTCAAGCAGTAATACCGCTTCATGAATCGTGGTGGAAGTAACTCGAGAGAACGGACTAAAGGGATCTTGATTCATATTTGTCTGTACCCTGGTAGCTGATGCTAATTCATATCGTAACGTCAGGTCCGGTGCAGCCGCTGACAGTTCATAGCCCCTCTTACTCATCTCCTCCGAGATCGCCGACTTTATGGTATGAAATACCGGATTCAAATTATTTGCCAGTTGGCTGTTATCAAGCTTGGGGTTTACCATGCGGTAGGTAGCAAATGATTTAAAAGCTGAATTGGGGTTGATGTAAGATACAATGCGGTTGCTGCACCCAAATAAAAAGATAATAACCGAAACGATAAAAAACCTGTTCATCAACATATTTGAAGGTGCCGATTGATTCATTGGCTAATCTATACTTTCAAATGCTTCTTCGGGCTTAAAATAAAATAATAATTTTCTCAAATCAATAATGCATGACTAATTGATCAAACAGCAAGAACCCCGGATTGAGCAAAAATACCCGCTGACCGGATTAAAATACCTGCTGAACGCGCTGCAATAACCCCCGGAGAATCCGCGCCATCAGCGGGAGAAGAATAGAAAGATGAATCCACAAACCGGACGGGCAAGGGCAGCAACCCTCAAGTTTTAAATAAACAACTCACTTCCCAAAAGTTCCCTTTTCTCCCAATTTTTTGGTCAATGAATTGGTCAAGACTTTTTAGATTTTTATTCTTTGTTCTCGTAATATTCTTTTTTTAATTCCCTCACTTCCGAATGTAGTGCTTCAATATTTTCTTTCAGCGAGTTGATTTTTAGTTGATAGTTTTCGTTCATTAACTTGTTGATTGTTTTGTTAAGTTCTCCTTCAGTTGAATTATGAAATTTGAATGCATCAATTGATAAAGCAACGAAAGTTAAAAAACAGGCAATCATCACAGCTATTACAAAACCGAATGTCCAATTTAGTTGTGTTTTGTGTGAACTCAGATCACCTTTAAGCTCATTAAATGCAGATTCTGTAGCCAATCTCAACGGTTGAATCTTTCGAGAATTTGTTGCTTCCTCTATTGAGATGAAGTTATTCTGATCCGCCATCCTGTTTTTTGAAGAACCCTTTTATTTTAAGGATATTATTATCTTTTTCCACCGCTATATCATGTGATTGATATTGGAAAAAATCTACTCCACCCAAACTAACATCTCTACCAAAACTAATGCCGGGGCCAAATGTGATGCCATTAACACTAATCGTTTCTTTGGGTGTTAAGGAACCATCTGGACTCATCTGAAAAATATCACTAAACTTAATTTTTTCAAATTTTTCCATTTTTCCTTATGTTCTTATACGAAAATAAAAATCCGTAGTTTAATTTTAAGCATTCTTTACAAGGCTAAGGGATAAAATTGGTTTTTGCAAATACAATGAGCTAATTCTGCTAACTATTTTTGAGTCAAACCTTTGTCTTCTCGGGCTTTTTGAATCAAAACACCAAATTTAAAAGCATCGTATTCCGTTTCAAATTCCTTACACTTTTTAGTTCCTTTTCCCACCAATTTTTTGGTCAATGAATTGGTCAAGACTTTTTAGATTTTTATTCTTTGCTCTCGTAATATTCTTTTTTTAATTCCCTCATTTCCGAATGTAGTACTTCAATATTTTCTTTCAGCAATTTGAACAGCAGAATAGAAACGGGATATAACTCAATGATTTTGGTTTATCATAATTTACTTACGCAAATAAAATTATATTATTTAACAAAATAACCCCTGAACCCTTTTTTAGAAGTAAGATGAATTTACAAACCACAAGCCGGGCAGGCAAGAGCAGCAACCTCCAAGGGTTAAATAAACAACTCCCTTTTGGAAAGTTTCCACCTTTCCAAAAGTTCCCTGTCCATCCTAAAATCAAGTAAATCCTGTTCAAGACCACAGCACCACAAAAAAACCTCCAAGGTTTCCCAAAACCTTGGAGGTTTAAAAAAGATTTAAAAAAAATTAAATAATTTTTGTACGTTTAAAAAATCAAACATACATTTGCACAATGACATCATACAAAATGTATGAATACTGTTTACGAAATCAATTTGATAACCTTTAAAAATATTATCATGTTTAATAGCGAAATTATAAAACAAAACAAAACAAAACAAAACAAAACAAAACAAAACAAAACAAAACAAAACAGTTCTCCAGCAGCCTCAGGCGGGTTTTAGCCGGTCCGGTGCTATGCCTGGCCTTCGGCACGGCCTCCGCCCAGTTCACCTTCACGGAGCAATCGGGAACGCCCTTTGCGGGGGTTAGTTTAGGTTCCATTGCTTTTGCGGATGTGGATAAAGACGGGCATCCCGACGTGCTCATCACGGGAAATGATGGAAGCAAAAGAATTGCTAACCTCTACGTCAATGACGGGTCGGGAGGCTTTACCCTGAAAACAGCAACACCCTTTGCGGGGGTTAGTAGTAGTTCCATTGCCTTTGCGGATGTGAATAAGGACGGGCATCAGGATGTGCTCATCACGGGTGCTATAGCATCTGGAGTGAGTTCCTCCAACCTCTACCTCAATAACGGGTCGGGAGGCTTTGCCGAAAAAACAGAGGGAGTGTCCTTTGCGGATGTTGTTTTTAGTTCCATTGCCTTTGCGGATGTGGACGGGGAAAACGGTCCCGATGTGCTCATCACGGGAGGTATCGGCATTGGAAAAATTACTAACCTCTACCTCAACAACGGGTCGGGCGGCTTTAGTCTGAAAGCAACGCCCTTTACGGAGGTTCAAGCTAGCTCTATTGCTTTTGCGGATGTGGACGGGGAGAACGGCCCCGATGTGCTCATCACGGGAAATGTAAGCCGCAACAAGGATATTGCTAACCTCTACGTCAACGACGGGGAAGGCGGCTTTACCCTGAAAGCAACGCCCTTTGCGGAGGTTAGTAGTGGTTCCATTGCCTTTGCGGATGTGAATAAAGACAGGCATCAAGATGTGCTCATCACGGGAAATACGGGTAGCAAAAGAATTGCTAACCTCTACGTCAATGACGGGTCGGGCGGCTTTACCCTGAAAACAACGCCCTTTACAGGGGTTAATGACGGTTCCATCGCCTTTGCGGATGTGGATAAGGACGATGATCCCGACGTGCTCATCACGGGAAGTAGAAGTACCGACGGCAGCGAAAGAATTGCCAAGCTCTACCTCAATGACGGGGCGGGAGGCTTCACGGAAAAGGAGGAAACGCCCTTTACAGAAGTTAGTTTTAGTTCCATCGCCTTTGCGGATGTGGATGGGGACGATGACCCCGACGTGCTCATCACGGGAGATACCGGCAGCGGAAGAATTGCCAAGCTCTACATTAATGATCAAGCCCCTGTATTTTCTTCGGAAAGCAGTGCATCCGTCCTTGAGAACACCACCGCAGTACTGACCGTCAGTGCCGATGATACGGACAGCGAAATGCTCACCTATTCACTCGGAGGAGCGGATGGGAGCCGTTTCAGCATTGATGATGATACCGGGGATTTGACGTTCAATACGGCACCAGACGCTGAAGCTCCCGGCAGTGTGGATGGTGACAATGTCTATGAAGTGGAAGTAACAGCGAGCGACGGAGTAAACGATGCTACACAGACGATCACCGTTACGGTCACCGATGTAAATGAGTTCATTCCGATGATTACCTCGAATAACACGAAAAATGTGGTTGAAGGAACCACTACCGTATTGACCGTCACCGCCACCGATGCGGATGCGACCGCAATGATCAGTTATTCCCTCAGCAGCGGAGCCGATAGAAGTCTTTTCAGCATTAACCAAAATAGCGGAGCCTTGATGTTCAATACGGCTCCCGACTTTGAAGCCCCCGGCAGTGTGGATGGTGACAATACCTACGTTGTGCAAGTAACGGCAAATGATGGGACAAGAGACAGCAGTCCGCAGA
>JACONI010000066.1 GCA_014323825.1 Ekhidna sp.
GCATTGATGACCGCAGCGGAGATTTGACGTTCAATACGGCTCCCAACTTTGAGGCTTCCGGCAGTGCGGATAATGATAATGTCTATGAAGTGGAAGTAACGGCAAGCGACGGAGTGAACGATGTTACACAGACGATCACCGTTACGGTTACCGATGACCCGAATGATGACGTGCTTGGCGTTCCGTCTGCCGAGGGTGTGGAGCTATATCCGAACCCTGCGTCCGGTTATTTCAGACTGATGGGTATTTCCAAGTCGTTGAGGGGAGTGATACTTATAAGCACAACAGGTCAGGTCATGGGACATTATCCTGTCTCAAAGGATGGATTGTACGACATTTCAGGTTTGAATGAGGGTATCTTCTTTGTCTTCATTGAAGGAAGGGAAGGGCAGAAATATGTGGGGAGGATCGTGATAAGGAAGTAAGAAGGCGCAACTAAGTCGATCCTGTGGAAGCCTACAGGCATCAGCAGCCCTGGCATTTTCGTTGGGGTTTTTAGTGAGAAAAATGCAGCAGGGCAACCGGAATCTTTCTAGGAAGTTCAAATTGTTTTATTGTTCAGAGTCTGCTGCCATTTCCATGCAGATCGTAACATATCTGCGAGGTCAAGTTCGGCTCTCCAGCCTAATTCGTTATTTGCTAAATCAGTATTGGAATAGATTTTCTCCACATCTCCGGGTCTTCGATCTACAATTTGAAAATTTACCCTTTCTCCCGTGACCTCTTCAAAAGTTTCAATGATCTCCAGGACAGAGCTGCCTTGACCCGTACCAAGGTTGAAAATCTCGTAACCTGCTTTATTCTTTTTATTTATCAGTCTGTCCAGTGCAATTACGTGTGCTTTCGCTAAATCTACTACGTGAATGTAGTCTCTGATACAACTTCCGTCAGGAGTATCATAATCACCTCCGAAAACCGACAATTGCTCTAATTCTCCCGCTGCTACTTTCAAAAGATACGGCAAAAGATTATTTGGCATACCCTGAGGCCGTTCCCCTATTAACCCGGATTCGTGTGCACCTATCGGATTAAAATACCTTAATGAAATAGCATTGAAAGATGGATCAGACATTACTGTATCACGGATTACCTCTTCACAAACCTGCTTCGTATTGCCATAAGGGGACTCGGCAGGTATAACAGGAGTATCTTCTCTTACCGGCAGATCATCCGGCTGCCCGTAAACAGTACATGAGGAGGAAAAAATCAGATTATTAACACTGTATTGCTTCATTCTCTCCAGGAGACAAACAGTTCCGGCTACATTATTTTTATAGTATTTCAGCGGATTTGTTACGGATTCTCCTACCGCTTTGGCAGCTGCAAAATGGATGACAGCACTGATCTTATGCTCATTAAAAACCTGACTCAACTTCCCGGTGTCATTGATATCCAGTTCGTAAAATATCGTTTCTTTTGCTAAGAGTGCATGGATTCTTTCAGTGGTTTCCAATTCGGTATTTGATAAATTATCCACTACAACTGCTTCATAACCGGCATTTTCAAGTTCCACAACCGTGTGAGAACCAATGTACCCGAGGCCTCCTGTTACAAGTACTTTTTGCATATCATTTTCTGTTGATTGAATGGCGCAGACTTACCTGAAGAGCAACATACATATATAACAGCTTAATTAACAATGAAGATGATCAAAAGACACCGAAGACTTTTAAGAAAGCAAAAAGGCCGGCAGCACCGAGGATACCGTAAACGGGAATTACGATAACCTGTACATTCTCCATTATTCTCAACCGCTTGCTACCTTCTTGCCGAAGTTGAATCAACTCCGCAATTAACTCGTCATGTTGCCTGACTTTTTGCTCAGTCTTCATAATTATTAAAGTTATACGTAAATATCAGAAAAATGGTATCATTGATCATTTGTTTATCTATTGAGGTCTTAACTTTGATAGCAGCCCAATTAGCAGCATTTATGACTTTCAGTACTTTCGGGAGAGCTATCTCGGTTTTATTTTGAATCTGCATATAATGTAAAGATAACGAACAACTCTTTACTTATGGTTCACTGCCATCTTCGGATTAGTGTATTTTCACATTTTACTGTCTTTTCACTGTCAAAAATGCAGACGGCTAAGCAAGTGCCGTTATTGGAATTGCTGTTTTGGTAATGGCTTTGAATCCACCGGCAACATCAATCAAATTATGGAATCCTTTTGATTTAAGAATAGAAGCCGCAATCATTGATCGGTACCCCCCTGCACAATGGATATGGTAACGTTTTTCTTTAGCGACCTGATCCATGTTTTCACGGATGTAGTTGAGCGGGAGGTTTTGTGCATTCTCCACATACTGAACTTCATACTCTGATTTTTTCCTTACATCAAGCACGTTTAATTCTTCTCTTTTATAAACTTCAGCAAACTCGGAAGCAGTGATCGATTTAACCGTAGCTATTTCTTTTCCGGCTTCTCGCCACGCTTCAAATCCTCCCTTCAGGTAACCCAAGGTGTTGTCATATCCTACCCGGGATAATCTGGTTATTACTTCTTCTTCTCTTCCTTCGTCCGTAATGAAAATAATCGGTTGTTGCAGATTCGGTATCAAAGCACCTGCCCAGGGAGCAAAACTCCCGTCAATACCGATAAAAAAAGCATTCGGAACATGACCAAGAGCAAAATCGCCCGGCTTTCGGGTATCTAATACCAGTGCTCCTTCATGATATGCCATGGCCTCAAAAATCTCAACATTCAGAGGAACATTCCCTTTCTTAAGAATTTCATCTAATCCTGCGGCAGCCGATTTATTTATAGCAATATTCCAGGCAAAATACTGAGGCGGCGGCAGTAGTCCGTCGGTCACTTCATAAATAAACTCTTCCCTTGTCATATCCGCCCGAAGGGCATAGTTTGTCTTTTTCTGGTTCCCTAAAAGGTCTGCCCTCTCCTTACTTATGTTTTTGCCACAGGCTGAGCCTGCACCATGCGCAGGATACACAATAACGTCATCAGGTAACGTCATAATCTTTTCCCGCAGGCTGTCAAAAAGATAACCGGCCAGATCATCTTGTGTAATTCTACCTTTCTGTGCCAAATCGGGCCTTCCCACATCACCAATGAATAGCGTATCACCACTAAAGATGGCATGTTCCCTCCCACTCTCATCAATGACCAGGTAGGTTACACTTTCCATCGTATGGCCGGGCGTGTGAAGCACTTTAATTTTGATATTCCCCAGGTTGAATATTTCTCCATCCTTTGCTTCATAAATATCATATGCTGTCTTTGCTCCCGGACCATAGATGATCTCGGCACCCGTTTTTGAAGCCAAATCAACATGTCCGGACACAAAATCCGCATGGAAGTGGGTTTCAAAAATATATTTGATTTTTGCCTGTTCCTTCTCTGCCTTACTGATATAGGGTCTTGATTCTCTCAACGGATCCACGATAGCAGCTTCACCCCCGCTTTCTATATAATAGGCTTCCTGTGCCAGACAACCGGTATGTATCTGTTCAATCTTCACTTTCTAAAATTCAATTATTAAACTAAAAGTGCGAAGTAAGCAAAAAATTAATGTAATAAGCACAAATAATTAAAAAAAAATGGCATACCTGCTCCGGAGGACAGGATAAGCCAGCCTGTTCCATCGCCATCCAACCGGTAAAGAAACAAGCTGTAAGACAAAATATTTGTTTCAAATGCTTTTAGCTCTCCGAATGCTGATGAAACCCCGAATGGATCCAGCCCCCTCCAATGACATCGGCTCCTTCATAAAACACTGCGGCCTGTCCGGGGGCAATGGCACTCACTCCTTTGCCAAAGTAAACTTTCATCGTATCACCGGCCTGCTCAATAACAGCCGGAGTACCCGGATCATTATAACGAACTTTCGTCATCGTGTCTTTTTTCTCTCCTTCAATAGAAGTGTACTTTTGTATGTTGAGCTGTTTTACATACATACCATCTCTGCTTAATTCATCAAAAGTACCCAACAAGACTCTATTCTTATCTTTCTGTATTTCAGTAACATATACAGGATAACCTAAAGCAACTCCAAGTCCTTTACGCTGCCCGACGGTATAGAATGGGTATCCTTCATGTTTTCCAACAACTTCGCCTGTTTCTTCCAGTACAAGCTCTCCCCCGTCAAGCTGCCCCTGTAGCTCCGGAACTCTTCTTTTAAGGAATCCTCTGTAGTCATTGTCCGGCACAAAACAGATTTCATAGGATTCGGATTTCGTCACCAATTCCGTGAAGCCCCTATCCCCGGCCATTTCGTAAATCTCCGATTTTTTCAGATGACCAAGCGGATATTTCGTTCTGCTAAGGCTTTCCTGTGATATCCCCCATAAGGCGTAAGACTGGTCTTTGCAGTCATCTATACCTTTTGAAACGATAAAACGTTGATTTTCTTCTCTGATGTTAGCATAATGGCCTGTTGCAATGAACTCACAATCCAGCTTGTCTGCCCTTCTGAGGAGTGCATCCCATTTGATATGGGTATTGCACATCACACACGGATTAGGAGTTCTTCCGGCTGCGTACTCATCGGTGAAATAAGCAATGACAGCATCACCAAATTCGTTTCTGATATCAATGATATAGTGTGGAAAACCTAAACTTACTGCGATGTTTCTCGCATCGTTGATGCTATCCAGACTACAGCAGCCTGTCTCTTTCCTGCGTCCGCCCGAGGTTTGGTAATCCCATGTCTTCATGGTCATTCCTATCACCTCATAGCCTTCTTCATGTAGCAGCACAGCGGCAAGGGAACTATCAATACCACCACTCATGGCTGCTAAAATTCTGCCTTTTTTACTCATTGGTTTCCGTATTTCGCCGGGTTCACGGCCGCGGTTGATACAATAAGGTGTAAAGTTACCCCCGGAGAATAAAAAACCCAATGGCCGGCTTTAAGTTCAATGCTTAAAATTTGATTAAAGCACCTCCACGCTTCGCATCTCTGTCCGGCATAATGGGAAAGGCATGGATAACGTTCAAAGCAGTCTGTAGCTGCGGTTTTCGGGAAATCCGAACCCTTTTAGCAGACAACCGAAAAAAAAATCAAAAAAAAATTAAGCTTTATACAACAAGTTAAAATGTTTGTATATGTTTGCATTTCATACCAACTAAAATAATGAGCTATGAGCACGTTAAATAAAAAAAGATCAAAAGACATCATGAACACAGAGAACACGTTACACACGCTGCCGAAAGGGCTGTACAAACATAATTTAATGCCCCCCCCCCCGTTTATCACTAAAATATGCCTTCCTTGTAATTTTGATGCTATTCATCACATTCTTCGGGCAGGCGCAGACCGACCCGAAACCCTTCATCACCACATGGCAGACAACCGCTGACAACGAATCCATTACCATCCCTACCACGGGAATCGGCTACAGCTATACCGTAGATTGGGGGGAAGATGAACCTGCCGATAACAACACCTACACCGGGGATGCCTCCCATGCCTACACGACTCCCGGCACCCACACCGTAACCATCAGCGG
>JACONI010000067.1 GCA_014323825.1 Ekhidna sp.
TTCCGGTACCTTCAGCTATGGCAAAAGCATTGCCTGTATTTCCCTCAGTGATGGAAAACGTGAGGTCGTCCTCCTCCGGGTCTGTGGCCAGCACGGTTCCGACTGCGGTTCCGTTAGCTGCATCTTCCTTTACCGTAAAGTTCTGCTCAGGCGCAATGGTCGGCGCTTCATTCACATCTTCGAGATCAATGGTAATGTTTGCGGTAACGGCTATCTGTCCGTCTGAGACGGTTACGACGAGTACATAACGGGGGATTTTCTCAAAGTCGAGCTTTTTAGCCGTGACCAGTTGTCTTAACTCGGCATTTATGGCAAACGCCTCGTCCGTATTACCCTCGGTAATGGCAAAACTCAATGCATCCTGCTCCTCATCTGTTGCCTCAACGGTTTCCACCACCGTTCCTATCGGTACATCTTCGGCGATAGAAAAAGTCAGGTCGTCGATGGATGGTGGTGTATTTTTTCCCCCGTTGTCATCGTCCCCGCAAGCGGTTAGCGCCATGCCCACGGCCATAAATAGGAGAACTTTCGGAAAAAGTTTAACTATATATAGGGGGGGGGGGGGGGGGGGGTTATAATAAAATAAAACATCATAAAAAAATTTATTGGTTAAAAAAATTATTTCAGTTACAAGGTTAAACCCTTTTTACAAAAATGTAAAGTAAGTATAAAAATATTTAATTGTCAAAAATAACTGCCTTAACAGTAATTTGATGCATTAACATTATTTAAAATGTACAATAGGTTATTTTCAATCCACTCAGATTCTTATATAGAACCCGGGTTATTTGGAAATAGCCGAATGATACACTTCCAATGTACGCTCAGCGGCCCGGCTCCATGTGTATTTTTTCACTTTCTCCAGTCCTTTAGCAGCATATTCCTCAAGCGGGATTTGATTTTTCATCAATTTTTCGATATTATCGGCAAAATTCTCAGGTTCAGGTGCTGACATTAAAACAGCGTCTCCGAGCAACTCTTTAAATACAGGTATATCAGTACTAATCACAGCAGTGCCACATCCCATGGCTTCCATCGGGGGAAAGCCAAAGCCCTCCATCAGGCTTGGGTAAGCAAAAAGGTCTGCACTTCCCAGAAATTTAGATTTCTCTTCATCCGGGATGAAGCCGACAAACCTGACAGACTTTAGTCCCCATTCTTTCGCCAGGTCTTTCAAAAAAAACTTTTCAGGGGCGTATCCGCCTATTTCAATGACAAAATCAAGGCATCTGTCTTCTAACAGCCTGGCTGCTTCTAAAAGCAATTTTACATTCTTATGTGGAGCACCAAGTCCTCCCAGATATCGGATAGTAAAACGGTTGTTATGTTTAGGATGAGTGGTTAACTCTCCAAATGGCAGGCCATTGGGTATCGCTACTACTTTTTTTGAGTCCATACCTGTTTTTTGTATTAGATCCTGCTTAGCAGATTCAGAAACTACCACCAGATACTTGGCACTACGAATGGCTTTCTTAAGTTGATACTTGTAAATTTTGAAGTCCGGTTTACTTCCGGGATAGTGAAAAGGAATTGCATCATGTACGGTGACTATCTTCGGTTGTGTGATGCCTGCCAGTTCCACTCCGTAGTAAGCACCCAGGTAGTCGGCATGCCAAATATCAGCATCCAATTTTTTAATCGATTTGGATAAGAAAAAGGGTGCGACATAATGTTGCATGCTTCTAAATGATCGGTAAGGATACGTATAGAATAACTCCTGGTCCGGGTTGTCCTTTCGAAAGACTTTGAGGCTGTCAAGTTTTGGTTTCAGATGTTGAGCTAATTTTTCGGTGTATTGCCCTATACCACAATTGCGGTTGAGTGTTGAAGTGATGATGCCTCTCACAAAATGACATTTTTGTAAACTTCCAGCGTGTTCCCGGCGCAGTTTTCCCATGTATATTGCTTCACCCATTCTGCACCTTTTCTACGCAGTGCCTTTTGCTTCATTTCGTTGTTGATTATTGAAATGATTGCTTCTGCAAGTGCTTCTTTATCATAATCTACCAACTCAGCGCCTCCACCTGAAATTTCTTCCAAAGAGCCTCCCGGAGTGGTAATTACAGGAATTCCCGCTGCCATTGCTTCTAATGGAGCAAACCCAAAACCTTCATACTTACTTGTATAGATAAAAAGATCAGCCAGATTATAAAAATCATTCATTTTATGATCTGCTATGAATCCGGTAAATGTAACGTTTTTAAGCTTTAGTTCTTCCACTAATTTAGGGAGAGGCGTTCTTTCCGGATAATTTCCGGCAATTTTTAGTTGATATTCTATTTTTCGTGATTCCAGGATTGCACATGACTTGAGTAAAAGTTCTACATTTTTCCTGGGACTTAGGCCGCCTGCATAAACAAGTTGAAAAGGACGATCTTTACGCTTGGGTATTTCTCTTCGGAAGAACTGTTGAAAGTTTATACCATTGTGAACAGTAAATAACTGTTCTTCTTTGAGATTACTGTAGGTAAGTGCATCTCTTTTGGCACTTTCCGAAACTACGATAATGGGAGTGCCTTCATTGGAAAAGCGATTAATTGCTTTTTTGTAGTATTCCAGAAATTTATTCTCTTTTTCAATCTCATGCAGTAGGGAGACATCATGCATGGTTATTACCTTATTTTTCTTCCTTGCTTTACTCAGTCCGAGGCCGGCCATAAACCAATGGGCATGGTAAATATCAGCACGCTTAGGTAACAAGTGTGCACCAATGAAGTAAGGAAGTAGGTAAGAGTGCAGTTTTTTTAGGGATTTATAATAGATTCTGTCAATCCATTCGTACTGCCTTTCAAAGGACGTATCATCACCATCTTTTTTAGAAAGCTTTGATAGTTTCACTTCGTACCCAAGTTTGATCAAAGCATTGCTAAGCTCGAAGCTATATCTTCCAATACCGGAATTTAGGTGGTGGTCAGTGACTTGCCTCAGTTTCATTTTTTGCATACTTAAGCGTAGTAAATAAAACAGCCAGAAATATCCAAAACAATAAGCTCATAGGAAAAACGCCTGCTACTTCTTGTCCCATTTCCACCAGACCCCATGCCGGCAGCAGGCAAGTGATACTTTCGACTTTATCTTTATGGGCATTGCTTTTCATCTGCCATAGTCCTTTTGTTCCCTTAAAAAACGCCTGAAGATAAATAAGTAAGAAGATAATTAATCCGATCCATCCCAACTCGACAGCTACTCTTATAATTCCCGAATCAGGTGGGAAATCAGAAAGGAACGTGCCCGGACTGAAGCGTTGCCCCCATACTCCGGTGCTCCCTAAGCCACCCCCGATAGGATGCTTCAATATCCAGGGAGTGATCATTTTACGATTAGCAGCCCTTATCTGATAGGATTTATCTTCATTGGCTTTAAAAACGGATTGTATTCGTTGAATCTGATAATTATCGGTAGGAACCTTAGCTAAAATGATCAAGCCTATTATTCCCAGAATAATTGTCAGGTACAGTTTCTTATTCCTGCTGATAATTACTTTCACAAAATAAAAAACAGGCAGGATGATAAAAGACGTGCGTGTTCCGCTATAGACCATGGCCATTAAGAAGCAGAGGAATAGAAATGCCATGGTAAGCTTTGCAAAGAATGTCTTTTTGTAGAAGAAGCTGTTTCCGGTGATGCAGGCAAGAGATGCCATGATAATGCCGTATTGTGCAGGACTGCCTATAGGGCCGAAACTTCTCCATCTCCCATGGTTAAATACAAGATGAACAGTATCTGTTCGAAATACGTGAGCCATTTCCCACTCAAAGTAGCCGAAGAAAAACTGGTATATCCCCCATACGGCTGCTACCCATCCCAGAAAAAGAAGATACTGAAAGATTCTGTTGATTTGCATTGTTCCTTTTACGGTATCCCATATTAAAAAGTAAAGCATTAAGTATCCAACTGCCGGGCGTATGACATAAAAGAAAGCTGTCCGTGATACGGCCCAGGGGTTGGCAATCTGTGAGAGGTTATAAATTACCCACACCAGAATAATCACGGTTAGCGGACTTTTTAATTGCGACCAGTTTCGACTGAATTGTAACCGAAATCCTTTTCCAATCAACATTAACAAGATCAGAAAATCAATGGACATTCCTATGGGAATACCAGGTATTAACCTTAGACCAACACTCAAGAAGAAAGCGACTGTCATAAGCAGATAAACACCAATCTGCGTTTTCCATACTACCGCTAATATAGGAGGCAATACCAGGAATAAAAGCATCAGTAACACGGCCAGTTTCAGTCCTCCAATACATGTCCCTGCTATGCCTGCAAATGTGAGTAAAAGCATAGCAATTACCTTTGGTACGGGCTGTAAAAAATAACCACCGGCAATTCCATAGGTAATTTTCGACGTACCGGACTTAGATGTGATTTCAGTGATCATCTTGTGTGAATGAAAGTATTCCGATACTTTTTCTTAAGGCATGTAACACTTGCAATCACATTACTGAACAGGACTTTATTCAATCCTATGATCAGTCGTTTCACTTGATGAAGTTTCATTGCAGGCACTGCTACGATCCCGAAGCTTACTGCATTGAAGAAGAAAGGGAGCGAAAGATAACCGAAGTTCAGATCGATTAAGTCAGATGCTGCTAAGAGTCCGGATCCCACCAGTTGGAGCGATCTTGGAGGTCTGATAAGTGTAATCAGGTAGTCAAAGCTTCTAAATTTTCCTTGTAGAAATGCTGCCTTTATCAAAGATTTACTATTGTAAAAAGCATTGAAATACTGCTCCCCAAACCATCGTAATCTTTGAGATTGATAGTTATTTATTTCGGTTGTCTTTTCTTCCCTCACGATCAAGGCATCTTCAAACAACGTGCGAAGTTTTACAGGACCGGTAAGCAGCTTAACCATGAAGTTTTTGTCATAGCCCGGTGCTTCTTCATCCATTTGTTTGATCGCATACTTGAATAGATTGGTTTTAATAACCGCTGCGCTTCCGCTGATCTCCAGTGCGCCACCTAATTGGAGTTTACCTTTTCTCAACATCAGGTCATTGTATCTTTCAGAGATGGCATCAAATAATTGAATCCCTTCAGTCGTTTTTAATGGCTTGCGGGCTCCCTGTATGATATGATAATCAGTAAGTGAAGTCTTGGCTAAATGATCAAAGAATGCTTCATCTACGATGTTATCTTTATCAAGAATGAGCATATATTCATGAGTGTTCTCATCTAAGTGATGATTGCACAAATACTGCAAAACATGACGATAGCTATTTCCCGACAGATGATCGAAGCGTTTTTGTTCGAAGTCAAATCCAAATTTTTCGGCAGACTGTACAATGTCTTGGTTCGCTTCCTGGAATAGGATAAAAACATCAACGGGATGGTTCTTTTTTGCTTTCCGAACACTTTCCAATACCTGCAAAAAAGTCTGATCCGGCTTGTACGCCGGAAGAAGAATTTTGATACTTGTTAATGTACGAGGAGTTACATTTTTAGTTTTGTATGTTGCACCCGCCAATACCAGGATAAATCCGTAAACGGCGAAGAATAAAAGCAGGCTTGTAATGATGATACTTATTAACTCCATGATAAATCACGATTTATTAGTTTCTTGATTGCTCTTCTGAATTTACTTCTCCTTTTTGGAAGTTCGCCGATATAGCTGTCCATATACTCGGGGAGCAGTTCACTCAGGATAAATCCTTTATTATTTTCAACTTCATTTTCATAGTCTTTTATGATACGGTCGTCAGCTATAGATTTAATCCGACCAAGGTTAAAATGCAGAAAACTGCACTCAGCAATTTCAGCGGCATTGATGCCGTCATGAGAAAACTGAAGTGGTGTAGCAAGACAAATGACCCGATCATGAGTTTTTAATGATGCCTCTACCTCTTCAGCGACCTTTTCTTTCTCTCCATTGAAAGTCAATATTGAGATGTTTTCGTTAGCCCAGTATTCTTTTAAGCCTTCAATGAGGTCATCAAATCTGTCGCTTGTCGTCAGAGAATTGATAGAAATCACCTTGCTTTTTCCGATCGCTCTCGAAATCTTCTTGAGGCCTTCTTTATAAATCATACCAAGTGCTTCAGAGAGAAGAGGGTCGTTTTCTTTTTGAGAAATTCGCGGTAGGGCTGCCACTACTTTTTTATTGACTCTTCGCTCAAATGTTGCTACGTCTTTAATTCGATTGTCAATTAGGTAATTCACAAGTATAAAGGCGAATAACAGCATGAATACCACAACGCCTCCCGCTAAAATGATAAGCTTTGTTCTTGAGGAGAGCGGCTCTGTCGGAAATTCGGGATGATCAACTAATTCCAGCTTACTTCTGCTCGCCCCCACTTCCAATGACTCTGTCATGTTTAGCTTATTAAGAAAAAGTAAGTAAGATTTTTGCGCCGTTGATATTTCGTCTCTAAGGGTAGAAATGGTAGATTCAAAAGGGGCAAAATAGGCCGCATACTTTTTTACTCTTTCAATCTCCTTGTCTAACTCTTTCAACTCATCTTCAAGGCGGTCAGCTTTTACTGTGAAATCAATGAGTTGCATGGTCATGTCCGTATGCACCATGATAGGATCATAGGCTGCATTTTTACTGATCTCCTCCAGGTTATCTTTAATTGAAATATAGTTTTTATAGATATCCTGCTGCTGTTGAATCAATTTACTGTAGTCAGTACCCTGTTGTAAATGGATTAATTTCAAATCTTGAGTGGCATATACTTCATCCTTTTTCTCTAAGACACTTTCATTGATATTACGATTGACTAATGCAAATTCTTTATTCTCAATCCCGGACTTCAAAGACTCTTTAGCCTTATTTGTTGAAGCAATCTCCTGTCGTATTTTACCTCTTAGTTGCTCCAGATCAACCTGATATGTAACGATGGCTTTTGTATGTTCTCCCAGGTTGATAATGTTATTTTGTACTTTTAAATTTTCCAGTTTTTGTACTTTTTCATCCAGTTCCTTTTTGGCTTTTTTTACTAACTCTTCTATGACCGCCTTTTGCTTACCGATGTTGCGCTTGTTGATGCTGCCCATCTCTTTAGTAAGTAATTGGTTTAAGGTATTGCTCATGTAGAATACCACTTCAGGGTGTGAGTAAGTCATTTTTATTTCCAAAAAATTGGAACTTTGCACTCTTCTTGCCGAGATAGCGTCCATGATGGCTCCGGAGGAGAGTTTTGCTGAGTGATAGAAATCCCGGATTTCAAGTTCTGCTTCGGAGTTGGTTAAATAAGGAGTACGGTTGTCATCCAGAATGTCCTGAAGGATTCTTCTAATCTGCTCTTTGTTGGAATCAGACCATTCATATTTAAAAACATCAGAGGTATCATTCATATTCTCCAAAGCAATTTGAACCCTGAGTTTCTCAATAAGCTTTCTGGATTTTACAATTTCCAGGGTATTCAAAAATTCGGTGTAAATTTCCTGGAGATTCATGCTTTCTCCGTTCACATTAGTGCTTTTTCTTCCGAAATCATACAAGAACTTTGATTTTACTTCGTACTTTTTAGGCTGATCTTTAGTTAGGAACCACAAAGAAACCATTGCAATAAACGGAAGGATAAATAACAGCAAGGCATTTTTAAGAAACAAGCGAACGATTTGATTGAAGTGTTCCATATTAGTCTTTCATTAAGATTTCAAGTTCAAACTTCAGCTTCATCACGGCATTTTCTGCTTCCAGAAGATTTAATCGGTTTTGCATTACACCTCCTAGTATCTGATTATACTCCGTGTTGGAGATGACACCTCTTTTAAACTCTTCATCTGCAACATGCTTAAGTTCCTTAGAGATCATGAGATTGTTCTCGTTGAGTATATAGGCTTCCAGTGCAGCTTGATAGTCCAGGAACTTTTTAGTAATGAAGATTTTGGCTTCTCTTCTCGAATCTTCCAGCACCATTTCCTGCTTTATGACCCGATATTGAGCTCTTTTGATCCTGTTTTTCTGCCCAATTAGTTCGAATGGACTAATAAGGAGAGTTACAGAGGCGTTTGAAAGAACTGAGAGTTGAGTTGTGCTAGTCTCCTCTAGGGTGGACGGTGTTACATTATAGCCGAACATGTTGACTCCTATAGTAAGTGAACGCATCCAACTCCTGCTTTCAATCTTTTTCTCTTCGTTTAAGGAGGCAACCTCTGCGTCGTACATTTTCAGTCTGTAAGAAGATCGCAATACTTTATCAACGATGGTGTCCATTTCGGTTTCGCTAATAAGAAGTGCCTGAACTTGTAGTAGTTTCTCAGACGCATTAAAACCGGATTCCTGCCCATTCAACTCTGTTGAGAAAACAAGTCCGCAAATAATGGTAAATGCTTTTATGATTTTTTTTTGATACATTATTGATAGTGTATTATAGTCAGAGGATGTGTCAATCCTTTTATTGGTTCGAAAGTAGTTTGAACGATAAGTGGGAAATTTTAAATGCGTTAATTGGTAGAAATAGCAGGTTAAATGACGGATACGTTCGGTAAATGAGAATCCCGCATTTTGCGGGATTCTCATCAAACATGAAAACATGCCAGCCTCGTCTTTTTGATGAATTTTATTGATGCTGCGATAGCATCTTCGATCCATCATCTAATCAACCGACTTCTTTCATTAGACATTTTCTTTTTGAATAGCGGCAACAGGGGTTTTAAACAGAATCCACAGGTCAAACAGGAAACTGCTTTTTTGTGCGTATGCAACATCTTTAAGTTTTCTGCTTATACCGGAAACGTCATCTTTTCCACGATCTGTTACCTGCCAGTATCCGGTGATTCCCGCAGGAGCATTGAATCGCTCAATGAATCTGTCTTCTGTTAGTTTTTCTGCTTCATAGAGTGGTAAGGGTCTGTTTCCTACAAGAGACATTTCGCCTCGCAGCACGTTGAAAAGTTGTGGTAATTCATCAATGCTTGTTCTTCTGATAAACTTTCCAACTTTCGTAATTCTAGGATCGTTTTTTACCTTAAAGAAGGAATTCTCAACCTCTTTCTGGCTCTCCTCCAGGAACACACTCTCCTCCATAATTCCATCGTCAGAGACACGAATATTTTCCATGTTGCCAAGAAAAGGAGTTTTGGTGGTCTTGTTGATTGTGGATGTTCCGTATTGACTCTGATCCTTTAGTTCTTCAACACGTTTGTCTGCATCTACATACATGGATCTAAACTTGAAGAAAGGAAAAATCCGGTAATTCATTCCCACTCTTGGCTGGAAATAAAAAACTTTTCCTTTAGACTCCAGCCTGATCGCCAGTGCGATTAGAAAGTAGAGTGGTGCAAGTATTAACAGCAATATAGAAGTTGCTGCTACATCAAATAATCTTTTGTATAGCGGGATTTTATACTGCATAACGGTATTGATTTAATTGTGAAGAAGCAGTTAATGCGTTGTTAATTCTAACATTTAGTTCCATCGGATTAAATGGCTTAGATATAAAATCCACGGCACCGTTTTTCAGGCAGGCTATTTTTTGATTCATGTCACATGAACCTGATAGCACAAGCACCGGAATGATGGGATCTACTTCTTTCAACTTTGCTATAAACTCCAGTCCCGTCAAGTCATTAGCAACATGGAAATCCGTTAAAATGCAATCCGGACTGACTACTCCACCGGATAGCTCTTTCAGAGCCTTAGTTGTCGAATTGTAGGCTGTAACATCATAATCCTTACTCAGAAAAACTTTCAAAAAATTAGTCATCATCGGACTATCATCAATAGTGATGACAGTTGGCTTTTTAGTAGTGTATTTTATTGTTTTCATTTTATTTTTTTGAGGACAAAACTTTGAATGCCACGTATTGAAAATGAGGGAATAAGGATTTTTGGCAAGTATTCCGGGATGATTGAAGGGAATAATCAGATGAATGATTTAATACAGTTCTTAATACCCGGAATTAATCTGTTTACCAATTAACCCTTATAATCTGTCATTCATCGTTGTTTTTTCACACGCAAACTTCCGGTTCCGTTAATTTACTAAAAAAAATCACGTATGTTCTTAGCAAATCAATACATCTCATCGATCCACAGTCATTTAAAACCTGATGTCACAAATCTTTTACTTTTCGCAGAAAAGACGAGTGTAGATATTCAGGGAATCATTGATCAGGCTAATCAAAATGGTTTCAGAGTAGCGGGAGGTATTTTTCCGATGGTGATCAATGAAGGAGAACACCACGAAGCAGGATGTGTTGTCAAATACATTGATGGTGATCATAACCCACATATTGTTGAAGGGGTTGGAAAGGGAAAACTGGACTTCAAATTGCCGCCGCTAAAAGAAAATGACCGATCGTGCCTCGTTTTCTTAGATGGTTTAATGATCAATATCACCAGGTTTTTAGAGCGTCTTTATGAGCAATATTGGAATAGAGTAGACTATGTTGGGGCGGGGTGTGGTTCGTTAAGCTTACAACAGACCCCTTGTGTTTTTGATAATACGGGAATTTATCAAGACGCTGCTTTGATTGTCCTTTCCACAGAAGAGATACAGCTGGGAGTAAAACATGGATGGCAAAAAATAGCCGGTCCTTTTGTGGCGAATAAGACGGAAGGGAATAAAGTATACGAGCTAAACTGGCAACCGGCTTTTGAAGTTTATAAAGAGGTAGTAAAAGCTCATGCAGAAGTTAGTTTTGAAGATACTGATTTCTTCAGCATTTCTAAAGGATTTCCGTTCGGCATGTATAAAGAAGGAAAAGAAGATATTGTAAGAGACCCTATTGCTGTGGATGAAGACGGAGCATTGGTATGTGTTGGCAATGTCAGTCAAAATGTTTCATTAAATATCTTATGTGGAAATAGTCAGAAATTGGTAGAAAGTGCTTTTGCTGCCGCTATGGAATCAATGGACGGATCAACGAAGGATATATTGATTGTTGACTGTATTTCGAGGGTACTGTATCTTGAAGATTCATTTGACAAAGAATTGGAAGCAGTAAAACAGGCAATTCAAAAATCCGGAGGTTCCTTTAAATCTGAAGGAGTGCTCTCCATTGGAGAGATCTCTTCCAGCAAAGAGGGCTACCTTGAACTCTACAATAAGACCATTGTTATATCTTCATTTCATTGATGGAAAAGACCGTTGAACTCCTCTCTTTACTCTATGAACTAAGCTTAACCAGCACGAAACACCAAAATCCACAGGATACTGCCAGAAAATTCATTAAAAAGTTTTTAGCGAGAAAGTCACTTCAGTATGGTGCAGTATGGAAAATGGAAGCAGTCACCTATAAAGAAGTGCAGTATTCCCACATTTATTCAATGCCCTCACAGACAGATGTTACAACTGCAGACAGAAAAGAATTAAGTGATCTGTTCTCAAATGGAGATCTTGCCGAGACCGGACACTCGCTATTTAATGCAGCACTGAATGGGAAGTTTCTTTATTTCAAACTAGGTAAATTCGGACTTCTTGAATTTTATGATGACGGGAGGGCCAGTAATTTCAATAAAGAATCATTTTACCCTTTTATTGATGTCATCAGTCAATTTGGGGTCAACCTTGAAAGCAGCTATGCCTTTCAAAACCTGGAGAATGAGATTAAACTTCGCCAGCAGGCACAAAAATTACTCAAGTCAAATGAAAAAAAATATCGGAGAATTATTGATAATATCAAGCTCGGGCTGTTGGAGATAGATAATGATGACATTATTCAATTTGCCAATACGCCTTTTCTGGAATTGACCGGTTACACACTTGATGAGATCATAGGAAAGGGAGCCACGGATGTTTTCATTGACAAGGAGGATGAGGAAGCAATGAATCTTATTTCCAGCCAGAATAAAAGAAGGGAGGAGGGAAAATCAGATAACTATGAAATCAGAATTTTGGATAAACAGGGAAAGGACAGATGGGCTATTATCAGTGGTGCTCCTAATTACAATGAATCAGGAGAATTGATCGGATCCATTGGCATCCACCTAGATATTACTGAAGAGAAGAAGCTAAGAGAGGAAAATGAATTTAAAAGTACACAACTGCAAAAGTTATTTGAAAATTCACTCGATGGCCTGATTTCAATCGACTATCTGGGAAGAGTTTTTGAATGGAGTCCCCGGGCTGAAGAGATTTTCGGGTATTCCTTTGAGGAGATCAAAGGCAGGAAAATCAGTGAAACCGTCATTCCGCATATACATTGGGATGCTTATGAAAAGGAGATGAAGAACTATTTGAAGGCAGGGTATGGTTCGGGATTGAACAATCGAATTGAAATAATAGCACTTAAAAAGAGCGGGGAAGAATTTCCCGTAGAACTTACCATTTTCCCGCTAAAATTCAGGGACAAGCGGTACTTCTCGGCTTTTGTGAGAGATATCACAGAGATAAAGAAGTCAAAAGAAAACATGGAGCGTGCCCTGGAACATCAGAAAGAGCTTAATGAAATGAAATCTCAATTTATTTCCATGACATCACATGAGTTAAGAACCCCGCTTACGACCATCAAAACCAATACCGAACTGCTCAACTTTCAACTTAACCAGGCTAAAGAACCTGATCGGAGTAAACTTCTCCAAAACGTGGAAAGGGTAGAGAATAATGTGGAGCGACTGAATCAACTTATCAATAATATCTTAATCATTGGTAAACTTGATTCGAAGAAAATACCTTTTGTTCCTACAGCTATTTCCCCTTCCGATTATATAAGTAAGGCAGTGCTGCCTAATTATCACGAACAGGGGCATCAGGTGGAGTTATTTTCCGAAGGAGAGCAATATCAGATGAATCTGGATAAAACACTCTTTACACATATCCTTAATAACCTGATAGAAAATGCAATCAAGTATACCCCGGACAAGCAGCCTCCGGAGATTCATCTTTTGTATGCAGATGACTTCGAAGTCAGGGTAAAAGACTATGGAATGGGCATTCCCGATGCAGATCAGAAGAAATTATTTGATACTTTTTTCAGAGCCTCTAACGTGGGCAATATAAAAGGAACAGGCTTGGGGCTCGCTATCGTCCATGAGTTTGTACTGTTGCATAAAGGAACCATTGAAGTAGAAAGCAAAGAATCAGTCGGTACAACATTTATTATTAAATTTCCTAAAAAATAGAAATCAACATGGCAGACAAAAAAATTCTAATCGTTGAAGATGACCCGGAAATCGCGGCTTCTCTATCAGACATACTGAACCTTTTAGGCCATCAGACCGTAGGCATTGCCGAATCGTTTGATGAAGCCTTTGCATTCATAGAAAAGCATGAAATAGATCTTGTCCTTTTAGATATCCAACTAAAGGGAGAAAAGACAGGCATGGATGTGGCGGAGAAAATTGGAGATCAGCTTCCATACATTTTTACGACCGCCTTTGCAGATGAGGAGACCGTTAGAAAAGCATCGGAACTTGGTCCATACGGCTACATCGTAAAGCCATACGGTATGAAAGATATCAATCCGGCTATTGAAGTGGCTCTAAGCAACTTTCAAAATGCGAAGAAGATCAAAGCAGAGGAAGGAGGATTTCTCTCCAATCATCTTTATATAAAAGCCAACTCCAAACTGATAAGACTTGATGATGATGATATTTTGTACATTGAAGCAAAAGGAGACTATGCTGTTTTCAAGACCATCCAGAAAGGATACGTGGTACATTCAACCATCCGAAATGTCATTGAAAAGATGAATCCGCAGAAGTTTCTCAAAGTTCACCGATCTTACGTAGTAAACCTGGATAAAATCAAAGACATAGAGGACTCCAGCATTCTGATAGAAGACAAGATCATACCCGTTAGCAGACAGCACAAACCGGAGTTAATGAAACGAATTGATTTAATTTAACCTGAACCTGATATATGACGAGAAAATTTCTGCTTTGTTAAGGAGCCGTCCCAAAGAGGTCAAGGTTGGTGTTGACTTTGGGTTAGTCAAGCATAAAAAATGAAGTTTTGATTAAGGAAAATAAAGGTATTGTTACCTCATTATATTTAATGGATTGTTTTTTAAAATCAGTATGGTAACCTCTTCTGCTTACAATTGCTTCGGACGGGACACCATGTAAAATTAGCAATATCTTTACTAATCATCCCTGGTCTTGAGAGGCACCTGAGGAATGGGGGTTCCGTGTGAGCCGTCTTTACAACAAAAAGGAAGTTTTTGATAAGCAGTTGAATCTCGTGCTAACCAGTCGGCATGATATCCTATTTTGGTTATTCGCTTTCTCAACTTGTCCGGATTCGTCTTTTTAGGATTGTAAACAATGGTCATGACCTTATCGTCAAGGTTCAGTGTAGCTTCTTTAACCCCTTTTTCAAATGCAAGATCATACTCCAGAGTTTCCTTGCACATTTCACAAATACCGGAAGTTTTTATTGCGACTTTGTAGCCTTTCTCTACTTCTACAGGCTCATTTTGAGCATTGGACCAATGAAAGTGAAGGAGTATCACAACAGATAATGTGATCGTTCGTAATTCTGTGTTCTTCATTTTAATTCTAATTTTGGTGCTGTTCCAAAAAGTATGATTTATAACTTCTTCAAAAAGAATAAGTTAGCTTGAATTTGCGTGAAAATTAATTTTTAAAACTAACAAGACCACAGCACCCCAAAAAAAACCTCCAAGATTTCCCAACACCTTGGAGGTTTAACTAACGAGCCGACAGCACTGCAACAACCTCCAAGGTTTCTCAACACCTTGAAGGTTTAAACAACGAAACCACAGCACCCCAAAAAAAACCTCCAACGTTTCCAACACCTTGGAGGGTTAACTAACGAGACAATATCACCACAAAACCCTCCAACGTTTCCAACACCTTGGAGGTTTAACTAACGAAACCACAGCACCCCAAAAAAAACCTCCAAGGTTTCCCAACACCTTGAAGGTTTAACCAACAAGACCGCAGCACCACAAAAAAAACCTCCAAGGTTTTTCAACACCTTGAAGGTTTAACCAACAAGACCGCAGCACCGCAGCAACCTCCAAGGTTTCCAAAAACCTTGGAGGTTTAACCAACGAGACGACAGCACCGCAACAACCTCCAAGGTTTCCAACACCTTGAAGGTTTAACCAACGAGACGACAGCACCACAGCAACCTCCAAGATTTCCCAACACCTTAAAGGTTTAACTAACGAGACAACATCACCCCAAAAAAAACCTCCAAGGTTTCCCAACACCTTGAAGGTTTAACCAACAAGACCACATCACCCCAAAAAAAACCTCCAAGGTTTCCCAACACCTTGGAGGTTTAACTAACGAAACCACAGCACCACAAAAAAACCTCCAAGATTTCCCAAAACCTTGAAGGTTTAACTAACGAGACAATATCACCACAAAAAAAACCTCCAAGGTTTCCCAACACCTTGGAGGTTTAACTAACGAGACGACAGCACCGCAGCAACCTCCAAGGTTTCTCAAAACCTTGAAGGTTTAACTAACGAGACAATATCACCACAAAACCCTCCAACGTTTCCAACACCTTGGAGGTTTAACTAACGAGACGACAGCAC
>JACONI010000068.1 GCA_014323825.1 Ekhidna sp.
CCAAGGTGTTGAGAAACCTTGGAGGTTTTTTTTGTGGTGCTGTGGTCTTGAACAGGATTTATTTGATTTTAGGATGGAAAGGATTTTTATGGTAAACTCCTCTTCGGGTGGGGTTTGTGGATTCATCTTTCTATTCGTCTCCCGCAGACTGCGCTGATGGGCGCAGAGGTTCTTGCAGCGCGTTTCGGGGTTATTTTTTTCCATCTAGCGGTTTTTTTTGTCTGTTCCGCAGGTATTAAAAGTGAAGGATTCGCCAAAGCGGAGAGCGCTGCTGCGATGCTGTCGTGGTGATTTAAACCTTGAGGATTTTAAATAACGGTCATAGCAAAGCCCGGAAGCAGTTCTACACTTGAAAACAACTCTTCAGTAGTCGGAAGATAACTTACTGACTTAATTTATGGCACTTACCATGCGATCTTTTCCCTGCATGTCTTTATGAACGCTGACTTGTCTGTAATCCAGGGTTTCAAGCAAATTTTTTACTTCGGTTCCATATTGCTCATGTATTTCAAAATAGAGTTTACCTCCGGTTTTCAAGCATCTTTTCCCTTCTTCTCCTATTCTTTTGTAGAAAATCAACGGGGCTTCATCCGATACAAAGAGTGCCGCATCCGGCTCATTATCTAACACATTAGCATGTACTTTATGTCTATCTGATTCCGGTATGTAGGGGGGATTACTGACTAATATGTCCAATTGCTTCTCTCCCGATTCCTCATACAGTATATCATTCTTTTTGAAAATTATGGAGGCTTCCAGTAGAGAAGCATTAGCTGATGCCACGCTCAATGCGTCTTCAGAAATATCTGTTCCCGTTACTTTACCTTTTGTTTCTAGTGCGAGGGTAATTCCAATACAGCCTGATCCTACTCCTACGTCCAGAATCTTAGGTTCAATAATATTATTTTCTTTGATGATTAAATCAACCAATTCCTCCGTTTCCGGGCGAGGTATAAGAACTCCCTTCTTTATTTTAAACTTTCTGCCATAGAAATGAACAATTCCGGTTACATATTGGAGGGGTTCATTTTGAAGCATTCTTTCAATTGCTTCCGAAAGAGCCTTCTCTTTTATATCCTTCCTCATTCCGGTGAGAATATCACCCTTCCTCAACATGAGCAAATCCTCCAGCAACAAATAAGATATATTCTCTGCTTCTCTCCTTGCATAAACTTTTTCCAGTTGTTTGGATGTTTCTTCCCAGATTTGTCTTGCGTCCATACTATTAGCAAAGCTACCTGATGTCAGACATTCAATTCATGCAGCGTGCCCTGAAACTGGCGCAGCTAGGCCGGGGTTCCGTTAGTCCTCATCCAATGGTGGGATGTGTTATCACGTATGAAGATAAAATCATTGGAGAGGGATTCCACCTGAGATATGGTGAGGCTCACGCTGAGGTGAACGCAGTAAATGATGTTGAAGATCAATCCCTTCTGCCTGATAGTACTGTTTATATTACATTAGAACCTTGTGCTCATTATGGCAAAACACCACCATGTGCAGATTTGCTTATTGATAAAAGGGTCAGAAAAGTAGTCGCTGCCTGTAGAGATCCTTTTGTTCAGGTTGACGGAAAAGGAATCGAAAAGCTGAAAAAAGCCGGCATTGAGGTTGGAAAGAGATTAATGGAGAAGGAAGCTATTGAATTGAATAAGCGTTTTTTTACATTCCACCAAAAGAAACGACCCTATGTGATTTTGAAGTGGGCTCAAACGCAGGACGGATTTATTGCCAGAGAAAACGGAGATTCCAAATGGATCAGCAATCAATACTCAAGGCAGCTTGTGCATAAATGGCGAACGGAGGAAGATGCTGTTTTAGTTGGAAAAAACACGGCAATTCAAGACAACCCATCCCTTACTTCCAGGTATTGGGAAGGCAAAAATCCACTCCGTGTACTCTTTGATAGCAGCCTTCGGGTTGAGGAGAATAAAGCTATTTTTAACAGCCACGCAAAGACATTGATTTTCAATTTGACGGAAGAAAAAATGGAAAAAACCAACCGGTGGGTCAAATGCGATGAATTGAAACCGGAGGAGGTTCTTAAAACGCTTCATAAAGAGAACATTCAATCAATAATTATTGAGGGAGGCTCTCAGGTCTTGAACGCTTTCGTTCAGGACAACTGTTGGGATGAAGCACGGATTTTTACCTCAAAAGTAATCTTTCAAAGAGGGATTAAGCCACCGGAGATCAATGGAGAAATAACTGCCCGGGAAAATATATTAGAAGATCAATTGACGATTTATAAAAACCCTTTGCAAAACCCGCCTCTCAGCACTAAAAGTTAGATTTTACAAAGGATTCTTATATTTCAATGATTTTTTTTAACAAAAAACCTCCTCACTTAAGAGGAGGCTCAAATAACTATTCATCCAATTCACAATTTGTACAGTCGGGATCGTCGATTCCCAATACGATAGTCCTTGTCCTCACAGGCTCATCGTTTATCTCACCATCATCGGTTGTATTACCCTCGTAATATTCTATTATGTACTTACCCGATTCAATTGCAGGTCTCTGTAAAAAACCACCGCTATCTTCAATTAGTGTCGAAAGGTCTACATACATGTCTGTAGTGGTTCCGTCTGCTTCCATAATAAGCACATTCCTTTCAATAGAGAAATCAACCCCTTTCCTATCGGGTAATACTCTCTCCAGCTTAGAAAAACAATGATTCTGAATAACATTGACAGGATTAGGAACTTGATAACAAGCATTATCTTCGTCTGCCCTCATCACAATTTTTAATTTCATACATGGATTTGGTAAATTAGCACTTAAACTTATAAAAGTCGACTGAAAACCATCTCCTAGGGCATCGAATAGTAAATTAGCGGAGCCATTGCGTCCAAAACGCGAGTAATTTATTATTGAAGTATCCTTTTGAAATTCTGTTTCCTGTAGAAAATTATCAATAATAGGTTTAAAACCTTCTTCGGAAAGAGTTAGAGACTGCCCAATGTCATCATAATAGTTTTCAATGTTCATCAAAATACTTTTAGTATTAAGGACTTTAGCATGTGAATAAAGGTCTTCTCCTACTGATCTGTTATCCAGTGTGCCGTCCTCTCTTATATCGGTTATAATATTAGCCATTAATTGTGAGAACTGGCCTTCGCTACGATAACCTTGTAATATAGCCGATAAAGCAATTAGAACAGCATCTTCTGTCAGGTCAAGGGTCTCTGAAGCCCCAATATTATCATCAATATGAAAGATGTTAAGCACTTCTTGCTGTGCTTGCTTTTTTGCCTCACTAAAAGAAGAGCCCTGTGCCAGTAAATATTCCACCCTTGCTTTTTCCAAGTGGGTGATTACATTTAGGTTTTTTAATATGGTCTCTCCAACATCCCCTATTCCACTTAAAATAATTGGTGAATTAGAAAATTCACCACACACTTCATTAAAATAAAAGCCATTAACCGTAAAGGTAACATAATCTCCGCTTAATTCAATTCCGGGGATCTCGAAAGCACCCGAATTATCAATAATTAGGGTATTAAAATCTCTACCCGTAAGTGTATAATCCTCATCAAGCTCTGAGATGGTAACAGAAGTACCATTTAAAAAAGGTCCCTTTTGCGCTTTTCCTTCCAGTGTCATTAAGGAAGACTCATCATTAATCGTTATGTCGGCCGTACTTGACAGCTTTCCGTCAGACGCACTTATCTTAAGGGTATAAGTCGAATTAGTCTCAAAGTCCAGTGCTTTTGTTGTGAAGAGGTCTCCCGAACGTGCATTCATCTGAAAAGCATCACCGGTATTGCCCAAAGTAATAACAAAGATCAAATTATCATTCTCCGGGTCATTAGCTTCCACCGTCCCGATCCTCGTGCCGGGTGCAACATTTTACGGTACCGTAAAAGTCTGATTGGAAATGCCGGGTGCAGCATTTTCCATCTCTGATTCATCATCTGAACATTGTATCAACACTCCCGTTGATAACAACATAAAAACATACTTGAAATAAATTTGTGAATTCTTCATTTTCTTAATTTTTTATTGTGTATAAATTTTGGCTATATTAAATATTAAAATTGACTTTTACAAGAAAATGAATTTGTTTTCATAAATTTTTTAGTTGAAATAAAAGATATGACTTCCTCTGATATGGAATTTTCGAGCAGCTAATTGCCGGAGAAAGTATATTAAAAGATTAATTAATTACATTATTAAGCGTATTCATGGCTGAAAATCTAACGATATTGCATAATGCCACTAAGGAAGAGAAGTATAAATCACTGATTCCTCAGATTCGGGGACTTCTTCTTGGTGAAGAAAACCTGATAGCTAACTTAGCCAATATAGCTGCGGTTCTAAAAGAAGGCATGGATTTCTTCTGGGTGGGTTTTTACTTGGTGGTTGCTGAAGTTGAACTAATTCTTGGACCATTTCAGGGACTTCCTGCCTGTACCAGAATCAAAAAAGGGAAGGGAGTGTGTGGCACTGCCTGGCAGAAAGAGGAAACAATCATTGTTCCCAATGTAGATGAATTTCCGGGGCATATCTCCTGTAGCGGTGCATCAAAGTCTGAAATTGTACTCCCAATTAAGAAAGACGATAAGGTAATTGGTGTTTTAGACGTTGATAGCGATAAGTTGAATGATTTTGATAAGTTTGATCAAAAATATCTGGGACAAATACTCGATCTTCTCCCTTAACATTAATTAACCTGTAAAATTCAACCTTTTTGAGGTAAGTAGCAGGTGACCTGTATTTTTGTAGTTGATGCCCAATAAGCTCAAAATAAGACTCGTTTTTTTTGCGGCCTTGCTCTTTTGGGCTCTTTTCGCCGGATCAAGCATCTACTTAATTTTCGTGAAAAGCTATGAGATAAAAGAGAATTTTTCCGACCTCTTTCCTCAGCTGTCCTTTTCGCTCTTTGTCTTTTTTACATTCATTTACTACCGTTATGCAATCACCAGAGCAGACTTGTTGAATTTTACAGATTTGCTTTGGAAGGTTTTTATCACAGGACTGGTAACTACCTTGTTATCCCTTGGAATACAAGGGTTTTTTGCCCTGTTTGCCAATAGTAGTATCTTAGAAGGCCCACCTCTCTTCAATTTCTTCTACAACATTCTCGTTGGTCTTGTCATCATCTACACTATATCAACATTGGTTGTATGGAAAAGATTAATTCTGTATCAAAAGTCTAAAAACTTACTTCGGTTATGGCGATTCTTTGAAATAGCATTCGGAGTTGCACTTGTCTTTGATCTTTTTGGGAAACACTCCGGTGACTATTATTTCAGGGTGGCCATGCTTGTGTTAGCGCTCGTTTCGATCGTACTGGTTTTTAATCTAAAGTGGATTGCTTATCTCAACTTCAGGCAAAAGTGGAAGGGTATCCTTTTTATTTTACTTTCGGGAATATACCTCTATCATTTCCACAGAAGCCTCAGCTGGTTTTCAGCAACGAACACTTTGGTAATTGATATGCTGGATAGAGTATTCATACTCGGTTTATTTGGTTTTTTATTCGCTTATGCCATCATATCAATATTGGTAACATTATTTAATCTTCCTACTTCTTCCGTATTTGAACAAAAACTTAAAGAAGCTCTGGACTTTCAAAAATTGAGTCAGTCAGTGCCCAGAGGGGAAACAACCGATCAGATATATGAGACTTTAATTGATAGTGCAATAAGTGTCGTATCTGCTAATGCGGCCTGGTTAGAAATTCATGGTAATGATGGCAAAAGACAAGTAATCAGAAACCTGTCTGATGAACAGACAGCTATTATTAAAGAAAAGATTGATAATAAGTTTATTAAAGACATTCTGGATCTAAAACTTCGGAAGAATACCAATACAAGTAAGCTAAGCAGCACAATTAAACACCCGACATTCAGGTCAATAATGGCATTACCTATTCTTGTCCGAGACATCCAAGCCGGATATATCGTGCTGCTAAATGAGATACCGGAAGCTTTCAATCAGGAGATGGTAGGCATTGTGACAACTTTTGTTAATCAGGCAAGCATTTCACTGGAAAACCTTACGCTGATTAGAGAGTCACTGGAGAATGAACGCTATAAAGAACAACTAAAAATTGCCAAAACTGTTCAGAAAAGCTTGCTGCCGACTTCATTGATCAACAACAAACATTTGATAATGGAAGCCTTCTCCATGGCTGCCGATGAAGTCGGAGGTGATTACTATGACATCCTCGAATATGAAAAGAATAGGTTTGGACTTATCATTGGAGATGTGTCAGGCAAAGGAACAAGTGCAGCCTTTCAAATGGCTCAAATGAAAGGTATTTTTCACAGCCTGGTAAGAGAAGGTGCTTCGCCCGAAGTTTTCATGAGGAAAGCAAACCTTGCGCTCAGTAAATGTCTTGATAAAAATTCATTTATAACAGCTACCTATTTTAATATTGATGCAGATCGAAGCAAGTTGAGCTTCTCAAGAGCCGGTCACTGTCCCGGGCTTATTCATTGCACAAAAAATAACACAGTTAATTACCTGCGATCCGATGGAATGGGATTGGGCATTTTAAGAAACTCATCATACGACAAGTACGTTAATAAAACCGAAATTGATTACGGAGATGGTGATACGATACTGCTCTACACTGATGGGATCACCGAAGCAAAGAATAAAAATGGGGAGCAGTTTGGAGATGAGAGACTAAAAATTTCTTTTGAGAGGCACTGCAATAAAAAGCCTAAACTCATAAGAGCAGGAATAAAAAATGACTTATCCGAATTCATTGAAGGATTGGAGATAGATGATGACTATACGCTTGTAATCGTAAGATTTAAAAACAATACTGATGACTGAAATAAATAAGGAAAACAAAGAAGGTATTCACCTCATTTCGGTAAAAGGAGAAATAGATGCCGGTTCCAGTATCCTTCTTGACAATGCCTTCAAAGAAGCAATTGAAAACAAAGAGAAGAGAATAGCAACAGATCTGTCAGGACTTGAATATATCTCTTCAGCAGGTTTAGGCGTATTTATATCCCATCTGGAAGAGTTCTCCACCAATAATGCGAAGCTAGTCTTGTTTGGAATAAATGAATCAGTGAAACAGGTATTCGAAATCTTGGGCCTTGAGAAACTTTTACTCATTGTTGAAACGGAAAAAGACGCAATTAACGTATTTAATGAGTAAAAAGTTAACCATAGTTTGTAGCAAGGATGAGTTGATAAAGGTCAGGCAGTTTACTTCAGATGCCCTTGATGAAGAGAGTGTACCTGATTTAGAGGCACATAAACTTGTACTTGCAGTGGATGAAGTATGTGCAAACCTTATTATCCATGCAAATAATTGTGATCCAATCAATAAAATTGAATTTAATATTGAATTTAGACCTACACAAATTATGTTTACCTTTAAGGATAAGGGTGTTGGTTTTGATATCAATGAGTACGAGTGCCCCTCTATGGACAAGTTAGTATCAACAAGAAGACAAGGAGGATTAGGATTGATGCTGGTAAAGAGAATTATGGATAAAATTGAGTTCTCCACTGAAAAGAATCACAATATTTGCAGATTGATCAAAACCTATCCTTTGTGAGAAATTTATCAATCGCTCTGATTTCAGCGTTTGCCATTGGATGTCAATATCTCCAGCCAAAGCAGAAGGAACAGGAGAAGTCTGTCGCTAGAGTCGGGAATAATATGCTCACTGAAGCTAACCTCATTGAACTGACACCTGTTAATCTATCCAAAGCTGACAGTATCATTTTTGCCGAAAAATTTGTCACAGACTGGGTTAAAAAACAGCTAATGATTAAAAAAGCCGAAGAGGTCATTGACTTCAATGAAGCTCAAATACAAAATAAAGTACTGAATTATCAATACGCCTTAATGGTTCACGAATTAGAGAAAAGATACATAGAAGCAAACCTTGATGAAGAAGTATCAGAAAAGGAGATAACTGACTATTATGCCCAAAAATCAGCAAACTTTGTTCTGCGTCAAAATTTAGCAAAGTGTCTTTATTTCAAAATTCCTCAAGATGCTCCTCAGGTTTGGAAATTAAGAAGAAGTTTAAAAAACTATCCTGCTGATACCACTGAAATTTGGAAATATGCAGAACAAAATGCGGTAAAAGCTTTCACAGAGGATGCCTGGGTGAAGTTCGAAGAGGTGCTTCTTGAAACTCCACTTAAAGAAATCACGGATAAGGCAAGATTTCTCAGAACAAACAGTTTCATTGAAGTATCTGACGAAGACTTTATCTATTTTATTAGAATTTTTGAATATAAACTTGTTGGTGAAGTCGCCCCTCTGGAATTTATCAGGGAAAGCGTTGCCGATGTAATTGTCAATAAGCGAAAAATCGCCTTAAAGAAAGAACTTGAGAAAAAGATTTATGAAGAAGCAAAACAGACGGATGCATTTGAAATATTTAATAATTAGTCTATTTACAATACTATCTTCAAATGGCCGTGCTCAGGAAAGTGAAGGAGTGGTGATTGATAAAATCATAGCCAAGGTAGATGATTACATTGTCTTAAAATCTGAACTTGAACGAGCATATCTTGATTTCCTGGCAAGAGGCCAGACAAGAGGGAGTAATGCAAAATGCAAAATACTTCAACAACTTGTCGTTAATAAGATGCTTGTTGCTCAGGCTGAAATTGATTCGGTTATCGTCTCGGACGAGGAGGTTAATAGCAATCTGGATCGAAGAATGGCAGTGATGGCTCAGCAGTTTGGAGGCGAATCGGAAATCCAAAAAGCATACGGTAAAAGTATAGAGCAGATTAAGTCTGAAATATTTGAAAATATCAAAGAGCAACTTACTATCCAAAGAATGCAGTCAGAACTTACCGTTGATATGAAGGTAACTCCTGCCGAAGTACGTAAGTTTTTCAAAGAAATACCTCAGGATTCACTCCCTTATTTTTCAACAGAGGTTTCAATTGCTCAGATAGTTAAGCAGGCGGAACCCGGACCGTTGCAAAAGGAGAAAGTAAAAAATCTTCTATTAGATATTAAGTCAAGAATTGAAAAAGGGGAAGCTTTTGCAACACTGGCAAAACAGTATTCTCAAGACCCGGGGTCAGCAGGCAGAGGAGGAGAGCTTGGTTTTTTTGGTCGGGGTGAATTAGCTCCCGAATATGAAGCTACTGCTCTTTCTTTATCCCCCGGAGAAATATCAATGCCTGTAGAAACACAGTTTGGATTTCATATTATTGAGTTGCAAGAAAAACGAGGTAACACATACCGGACACGTCATGTATTGATTACACCACAACCTGATCAGACAGATTATGATAAAGCAGAGAATTATCTGGATAGCCTCAGAACTGAAATAGTTAATGACAGCATTACATTTCAGGCAGCGGCTAAAGAGTACTCAGATGATCAGGAAACCTCTTCTGCGGGTGGTTTTTTCCATGATGAAGCAGGTGCACTCAGGATTTCTACAGAGCAGCTGGACCCAAATATCTTTTTCACCATAGATACTATGAGGATTGGTAACATAACGAAGCCTTTAAGATTCCAACAGGCTGACGGTACTTACGCTTTTCGTATCATTTATTTTAAAAATAAAATAAAACCTCATCAAGCCAATATTGATGACGATTATCAAAAAATAGCGGCTGCGGCACTTTCAAGAAAACAAAACCTTAAAATCTCAGAGTGGTTTGAAAAAGCAAGAAGCAATGTATTCATAGACATAGATTCCGAATACGAATATTGTAATCTCACTAACCCATAAGGGGACATTAAATATGGAAGAAAAAGACAGTGTAAAACTAGCGGGTGAATTAGCTGACGACTTTAAAAAACTTGAAAGTGAAATATCCCGGAAAGTACTTGGTCAGTCGCACGTAGTGCGTCTTTTAATTACCTCGTTGTTCTGCAACGGGCATTCATTATTGGTTGGAGTGCCGGGTTTGGCTAAGACTCTGCTGGTTCATACTGTTTCGAGGTGTCTTTCATTAGATTTTAACCGTATCCAGTTTACACCTGACCTAATGCCGTCGGACATTGTAGGTGCCGAGACGCTTGATAAAGAAAGAAGCCTGAGATTTATCAAAGGACCACTTTTCTCCAATGTCATTTTAGCAGATGAAATTAATCGTACCCCTCCTAAAACTCAATCCGCTTTGCTTGAATCAATGCAGGAAGGAAGGGTTACTGTGGCGGGTCATAATTATGAATTAGATAAACCATTCTTTGTGCTAGCCACGCAGAATCCAATTGAACAAGAAGGAACCTATCCGCTGCCTGAAGCCCAGCTGGACAGGTTTATGTTTATGATCAGGCTGGACTATCCTTCGTTTGAAGACGAATTGGAAATCGTGAAGCTAACTACCTCAGACATTTCAAATGAAGTAAACGAAGTACTTTCGAAAGAAAAAATTGTTAGTTATCAGCAATTGATAAAGAAAGTACCCGTTGCCGATAATGTTTTTGAATATGCAGTTAATTTGGTTACCAAAACTCGTCCGGGAACAGAAAAATCAAGTCAGTTGGCAAAGGATTATTTAGAGTGGGGGGCGGGGCCAAGAGCAGGGCAGTTTTTAATACTGGCAGCAAAATGCAATTCGCTGATCAATGGAAAATATTCACCGGACATTGAAGATGTACGTTCAATAGCACTGCCTGTGCTGAGACATAGAATCGTCAAAAATTTTAAGGCTGAGGCAGAAGGTCTTACTGAAGATAAACTCATTGAAAGTCTTCTTTAAATTATTTGATTTTAAATAATTCTTCCAAGTCAAAGTGAATAGTTTTTGAAAGGATGGAAGTTACTTTCCCATCTCGGGCAAGATAGAGTCTGGGATTATCTTCATCTTCGGGAGTGTAAATTTCCAATGTTTCATTTGCCGGATCTATAATCCAATATTCCCGAACGCCTGCTTTAAGATATTTTTTCTTTTTGGTATTTCTATCAATAAAGCTGTTTGAAGGTGATATGATTTCTGCGATTAATTCGGGCACTCCTTCAATACCTCTGTCGGTAATAATGTCTTTACTTGAATCTGATACATAAACCAAATCCGGTTGGAATACATCTTTATTTCCTATATAAAGATCCATAGGTGCAAAAAAAGTCTCCCCCTTCATCATCCCCTCTATCAATAAAAAGAGATTTTTTAATGTTCTTTGATGCCTTGTTGTGGGTGCCGGTGACATGATGAGTTTTCCGTCAATCAATTGTGCAAGTAAACCTTCTTCCAGTTGAAGATAATCGTCAATGGTCCATTCTTTACTCCTGTCAATGCTCGCAACTTCCATTATTACTCATATTTGACGATAAAGTTATTAATTTTAATCCAAGTTCCATATAATACGAAGCATTGGAGAGAATAAACCGGGCGGTTTTTTATTCTTGTACTCCCAACCAAAAGTAGAATGGCAAAAAATACAAGGGTACAGTTATAAACCACACCTAGAGAAGGCTTACATCTTCATTCCTTCGGGTTACCCTTTTGTTTTTTGAGGATGGGACACCTTGTGACAGGCTCTCCACTTGTTGGCCACAGAGATGTGTTTTGATGAAGAAGAGGAGCCCTTGTTGATAATGATATTAGAGCAACCTTCAAGGTTTTGAAAACCTTGAAGGTTTAAAATAACGACAGTAGCATCGTAGCAATCCTTTCTGCTTTGGTGAAGCATTCACTTTTGTTTTTTTAGGACGGGATACCTTGCGACAGGCTCTCCACTCTCCCGCAGCTTTCTCTGACGGACGCAGACGTGTTTTGATGAAGAAAAGGAGCCATTGTGGATGAATGATATTAGAGAAACCTTGAAGGTTTAAAATAACGACGATAACATCGTAGCAGTCCTCTCTGCTTTGGCGAAGCATTCACTTTTGTTTTTTGAGGACGGGATACCTTGCGACAGGCTCTCCACTCTCCCGCAGCTTTCGCTGACGGACGCAGACGTGTTTTGATGAAGAAAAGGAGCCATTGTGGATAATGATATTAGAGCAACCTTCAAGGTTTTGAAAACCTTGAAGGTTTAAAATAACGACGATAACATCGTAGCAGTCCTCCCTGCTTTGGCGAAGCATTCACTTTTGTTTTTTGAGGACGGGATACCTTGCGAAAGGCTCTCCACTTGGCCACAGAGATGTGTTTTGATGAAGAAGAGAAGCCATTGTGGATGAATGATATTAGA
>JACONI010000069.1 GCA_014323825.1 Ekhidna sp.
CTGTCGTCTCGTTGGTTAAACCTCCAGGGTGTTGGGAAACGTTGGAGGGTTTTGTGGTGATATTGTCTCGTTAGTTAAACCTTCAAGGTGTTGAAAAACCTTGAAGGTTGTTGCAGTGCTGTCGTCTCGTTAGTTAAACCTCCAAGGTGTTGAAAAATCTTGGAGGTTTTTTTTGTGGTGCTGTGGTTTCGTTGTTTAAACCTTCAAGGTGTTGGAAACCTTGGAGGGTTTTGTGGTGATATTGTCTCGTTAGTTAAACCTTCAAGGTGTTGGGAAACCTTGGAGGTTTTTTTTGTGGTGCTGTGGTTTCGTTAGTTAAACCTTCAAGGTGTTGGGAAACCTTGAAGGTTGCTGTGGTGCTGTCGTCTCGTTAGTTAAACCTTCAAGGTTTTGGGAAATCTTGGAGGTTGTTGCAGTGCTGTCGTCTCGTTAGTTAAACCTCCAAGGTGTTGAGAATCCTTGGAGGTTGCTGTGGTGCTGTGGCCTTGTTGGTTAAACCTCCAAGGTGTTGAGAATCCTTGGAGGTTGCTGTGGTGCTGTCGTCTCGTTAGTTAAACCTCCAAGGTGTTGGGAAACCTTGGAGGTTGCTGCGATGTTGTGGTAGTTGTCTTGAACAGGATTTATTTGATTTTAGGATGGACAGGATTTTTAGGGTAAACTTCTCTACAAAGTTTTGTTTGTAACTACACTTTTCTATTTTTCTCCCGCTGATTGAGCTGATGGACGCAGCGTGTTTTGATAAAAAAAGGAGCCCCTTTATAGCTACAAAGCATGGTCGCCGATAAACGGGCGGGAGCAGGCTTTGCATAAATAATTTTGCTTTCTAGCTTTTTTTCGTTTTTGACTACGTTTGTATTCTTAAATGGAGGGCAGGTTAGTGTGAGTTGTATTTTCATTAGTTTTAAAAATTAATTTTCACGCAAATTCACGCTAACTTATTCTTTTTGTAGAAGTTAGAAATCATACTTTTTGTAACAATATCTATTTTTCTTATGGATGATTTTAATTTTTGGTGGTATCTAATAGCTGCAGTTATTTATTTTTTCATTCGAGGGAAGAAAAAACGACCTCAAAGGAAATCGCTTCCCAATACAGAAAATGCCCCTCAAAGAAACCGGCAACCAAAATCTTTTGAAGAATTGCTTCGAGAAATCACGGAGGAAAACCGGCCGGAGCCTCCCGAACAGGAACCCATTGAAATAGAGCCTGAAGAAAAACAACCTTCGGAATATGAAGAGAATATTCGAAGTGAAAGAAAAGAAAGAGTATTTGCCGATGATGAAAGTAGACGTGTATACGAAGAGTCTATTAAGATGGCCGAAGGAGCAGACATAGCTTTTGAACGAAATGAACATTTCAAGAAGTCTCGTCTATTCCAAAAGAAAGATGAGGATGAGAAATCCTACACTGAAGAATGGATGGATGGTTTTGGTGCTGATGAGGCAAAGAAAGCAGTGATCTATTCTGAAATTCTTAACAGGAAGTATTAGAAAAGCAATTATCCTCTGTAGGGATATAGGAAAATTCTTAAACCAACAAGAAAATATCATCAAATAGATTAATGCAAGAAAGTCATTAAAAGATGAATTAAAATTCAGTGTTTAGATTTTTCTATCTTTTAGCGGTATCAACATAATCTCTTTCATTTTCACCAACATAAATCTGTCTAGGTCTTCCGATCGGTTCTCCCTTCTCTCTCATTTCTTTCCATTGTGCGATCCATCCGGGGAGCCTTCCCAAGGCAAACATCACTGTAAACATTTCCGTAGGGATGCCTAATGCTCTATATATAATTCCCGAGTAAAAATCTACATTAGGATATAATTTTCTTTCAACGAAGTAATCATCTCTAAGTGCTTCTTCTTCAAGACCTTTGGCAATGTCAAGTACAGGATCCGTAACGCCCAGTTGATTTAGGACATCATCGGCTGCTTTTTTAATGATTCTGGCTCTTGGATCAAAGTTTTTATACACCCTGTGTCCAAATCCCATTAATCTAAACGGATCATCTTTAGCCTTAGCTTTAGCCATCCATTTCTTAGTGTCTCCTCCATCTGCTTTAATACCTTCCAGCATTTCAATAACAGCTTGATTTGCACCACCGTGAAGCGGCCCCCAAAGTGCATTAATTCCCGCAGCAATTGATGCCCACAAACTAGCTTGACTCGAACCTACAATTCTTACAGTAGAAGTAGAACAGTTTTGCTCATGATCCGCATGAAGGATCAATAGTTTGTCTAACGCATTGGCGACTACCGGGTCTACTTCGTAGCTGTCCGCAGGAAGCGCAAACATCATGTGCAGGAAATTACTACAGTAGTCCAGGCTGTTATTTGGATATATTACAGGATGTCCGATTTTCTTTTTGTAAGCCCATGCAGCAAATGTTGGCATTTTAGCGAGAAGCCTGATAATACTAAGATTTATTTCTTCTTCAGGTCTGTTAGGAAGTAAACTTTGCGGATAGTATGCGGTCTGAGAGGTAACCAAAGAAGATAAAACCCCCATTGGGTGTGCCAAAGAAGGAAAACCATCTAGGATTTTCTTTATATCCTCATTTACTAATGTGTGACTCGTGATCTCCTTGGCAAAACTTTCAAGTTCAGTTGATGTCGGGAGTTCACCATAAATCAGAAGGTAGGAAACCTCAAGGAAAGTAGATTTATCAGCTAGCTGCTCTATTGGATAGCCTCTGTATCTTAAAATACCTTTTTCTCCGTTGAGGAATGTAATCGCACTTTCACATGATCCGGTGTTCTTAAAACCTCTATCCAGCGTGATAACACCGGACTGTCCTCTGAACTTACTGATATCTATTGCCTCTTCATCTGCTGATCCAACGGTAACAGGAAGTTCAAAGGTTTTTCCGTTAATGATAATTTGCGCAGTTTGGGACATATTAGCTTGGTTAACTGGTTAATTTTTTAAAAATTTATTTTCTCGAAAATACGTATTCTACACTAAAAAGTTGGAAATTAATTACCGTTCAATATCAAAGGAAGCCCATCATCACCTCCTCCTATTACAATCACCTTTGAATTGGGTGATCCGCTTAACTCTCTGGTCGCTTCAATTCCTCGCATCTTTAATAATTGAGGGGTCAGACTGTTATTTATAATTTTGTTGGCAGCAGCCTCTCCTTCGGCAGCAATTCTTTTTCTTTCAGCTTCACTTTTTTCTTTTTCGAGTCTGAATTGGTAAGCTAATGCTTCTTGTTCTTGCTTCAGTTTATTTTCAATTGCCATTTTAATCTGTTCCGGCAGCTTAATGGATCGGATAAGTAAACTCTTCATTTCCACATCGTTACCGGGAGCACCAAGCACCTGCCTTGTCTCTTCTTTGATCGCAGCTTCAACTTCCGGTCTTTTTGTAGAATAGATTTCTTCAGCGGTGTACCTGCCCATTACCTGCCTTACGGTGGATCGAGCTTCAGGGATTACTAAGCGTTGAATGTAGTCTCCTCGGAAATTTTCCTGAATAGTACCTATTGCATTGTATTTTGGGTGGAATCGGACCGTAACATCAACACTGATATTCAAACCGTTTTTATCAAGGACATCCATCGTTTCCTCAACCTTGTTTTCAGAAACTTCATATCGGTAGATTTCATTCCAAGGAGCTTTGACATGCCATCCGGGTCCAATGATTGCATCTTTTTCAAGTGTACCACTGAGTGTTTTGAAAAGTACGGCACGTTCGGAAGCTTCAATTCGATAAAAAATACTGTTAGCAAACGATAGTATTACAATGATCGCAATAAATCCGATGATGATGATTGGAAGATATTTTCTATTATCCATTTATTTTTTATTATATGTTTGATTGATTTGTAAATTTAACATCTAATGCGCAATTGAAGTTTCTATGATATCCAAAAAAACCAAGTATGGACTCAAAGCACTCATACATGTAGCAAGGCTGGGATACCAGGAAAGAGTGCATATTGCTGCCATCGCAGAAAAAGAAAGTATTCCACGTAAATTCCTGGAGAGCATTATGCTTGAGTTGAGAAAAGCAGGGTATCTGGCTTCAAGAAAAGGAAAGGGTGGAGGCTATTATCTTTTGAAGAAACCTGACAAGATATCCATTTCCGAGATCTATCGTTTGCTGGAGGGACCTATTGCACCGGTGCCATGCGTGAGTCTCAATTTCTACGAGAAGTGTGAGGATTGTGATGATGAGGCTAAATGCACAATTCATCTATTGATGGTGCAGGTAAGAGATAGGATCCTAAGTATTTACAATAACACATTTATTTCCGATTTAATTAATTAAAAAATTTTCACAGGTTGTTTTTTTATCTTACGTTTGCATAATCCTATAAAATCTATGGGATTAAAAGATTAGTATATGCTTGAACTTGACTTAGAAGAACAAAACAGATTACTTCGTCATAAGACTCCCGGTGAGATCATTGAATGGGCTTTGCCTTTGACTAAAAAGAGAATTGTGACAACAAGTTTCGGGGTTTACTCGGCAGTGTTGCTGTCTACATTTTCGAAGAAAGACCCTAACATTGATATCATTTGGTGCGATACGGGTTATAATAATTATGAAACCTATGAACATGCGCAAAAATTAATCAGTGATTATAACCTGAATATTAACATCTATGTGCCTAGGCAAACCAAAGCATTTACGGACGTAACGCTTGGATTACCTGCCGTTGATGACCCCAGGCATGAGGCATTCACCGAGTTAGTCAAGCTAGAGCCTTTTAGAAGAATGCTGGCTGAGCATGAGCCGGAAGTCTGGTTTACTAACATCCGGGTGAGGCAAACAGCGTACAGGAACTCGCTTGATATTTTAAGCTATAGCAATGAAGGTATTTTGAAGATCAGCCCTTTTTATTATTGGAAAGATGAAGATCTTGATGATTATATCAAAGTAAACGGGCTTCCGAAGAATACCGCCTATTTCGATCCTGTAAAAGCAATCCGGTCAAGAGAGTGTGGTATACATCTGATTGGCTAAACTATAAATCATTAAAGTGAGACTGAGATGCAAAGTTTTAGAACTGAAATAGAAAATCCCCTGGTAGAGCAAGACATCCTGGATCTTGAAAAAAAAATCCGATTGTTCAATGAAGGTAACATTGATGAAGAGAAGTTTCGTTCCCTGCGATTAGCACGAGGAGTTTATGGTCAGCGGCAGCAGGGAGTCCAGATGGTTCGAATTAAACTGCCATACGGAAAAGTGACCGGGGAGCAATTGCATCGGATTGCGGATGTTTCAGATGAATATTCTACCGGCAGACTACATATTACAACAAGACAGGATATTCAGATTCATCATGTGAGTTTAGATCGGACTCCTGAATTGTGGGTGCAACTTGAGAAGGATGATATTACCCTCAGGGAAGCTTGTGGAAATACGGTTCGGAATGTGACCGCAAGTCCCATGGCCGGCGTAGACCCAAATGAAGCTTTTGATGTTTCTCCTTACGCATACGAAACCTTTCAATTTTTCTTAAGAAATCCATTTTGCCAGGAAATGGGGCGAAAGTTTAAAATGTCTTTCTCCGGATCTGACGAAGATGATGCCCTGGCATTTATGCACGATCTGGGTTTTATTGCGAAGATCAGGGAGGAGAATGGACGGACAAGCAAAGGGTTCAAAGTATTACTTGGCGGCGGTCTGGGTTCCCAACCAAGTCACGGGATCGCAATCCACGAATTTTTGGAAACGAAATACCTGATCCCTCTGGTTGAAGGAGTACTCAGGGTTTTTGATCGCCACGGTGAACGTAACCGAAGAAACAAAGCACGACTTAAGTTCCTAGTGAACGATATTGGAGAGGAAGAATTTCTTCGGTTAGTTCGGGAAGAACAGAAAGTACTGGGATATACAGAACATGAAATTGATACTGCTGCATTTGAGCATCAGGTTGATCTCCCGGATGTTGAGATAGAAGATATTTTTATAAAGGATCATGAGACTTTTGAGTTATGGAAGAAAACCAACCTTTTTTCTCAAAAGCAAACCGGTTTATTTGCAATCGGAATAAACGTACATTTGGGAGATTTTTATACGGATAAGGCAAGAAAACTTGCAGACCTGATCAAGAACTATGCAAGCAATGAGCTAAGATTTACACTTCGTCAGGATATGCTGATCAGGAATGTTCGGGAGGAATTACTCCCGTTTTTCTATCGGGAATTGAGTAAACTCGGATTCGCTGATGCCGGATATAATTCAACGAAAGATATTACGGCGTGTCCTGGTACGGATACGTGTAATCTGGGGATTGCAAGCAGCACCGGAATAGCCGCGGAGTTGGATCGCGTTATTCAAAATGAATTTCCCCGGTACATCCAAAATGATGACATCACCATTAAGATCAGTGGGTGCATGAATGCGTGCGGGCAGCATAGCATAGCACATATAGGCTTTCAGGGGATGAGTGTGAAAGCAGGTGCACTTACTGCTCCGGCACTTCAGGTATTGCTGGGAGGGGGAGTATTGGGAAATGGTAAGGGGCGATTTGCGGATAAGGTTATCAAGGTGCCTAGTAAGAGAGGGCCGGAGGCACTACGAAGAATCTTGCGGGATTTTGAAGCTCATGCCGGGCAGGGAGAGAACTTTTTAGGTTATTATGACAGACAGGGCAAGATTTACTTTTTTAATTTGCTCAGAGAGCTATCTGATACCACTAATCTTCAACCTGAAGATTTTATTGACTGGGGACATAATGAAAAGTATGTGAAAGAGATAGGCGTGGGGGAATGTGCCGGTGTAGTGATTGATTTAGTGGCGACTCTGCTATTCGAGAGTGAGGAGAAGATTGATTTGGCAGAGAAGTCTCTCCGGAGTGAAAAATGGTCAGATGCAATCTACCACGCTTATTCGTCGATTGTGAACTCTGCAAAAGCCATCATGACATCTGACGGATTGAAGACTAATAGCCATGCGAGTATCATTAAAGGATTTGATGAAGCATATATCAGAGAGGGGAAGATCAATTTAGTTAGCTCGTTTGAGGATTTTGCTTATCAAATCAATCAGAATGAACCGAGAGAATCTTTCGCTAAATCCTATCTGGACGATGCAAAAGTATTTTATGAGAAAGTGGACAGATACAGAGTAAAAGAATTGACCAATGCGCAAGCCTAAGTTCACACTGGTAGGTGCAGGTCCCGGTGACCCTGATCTGATTACCATAAAAGGTGTCAAAGCTTTGACTGATGCCCGGGTGGTGTTGTATGATTCGCTTTTAGACAAACGACTTTTAGCGTATGCTCCTAAAGCCAGGAAAATATTCGTTGGGAAACGTAAGGGTGTCAAAGCATACGCTCAGGAAGAAATCCATGAACTGATCGTTAAATGGGCCTTCGCTGACGGACATGTGGTGCGATTAAAAGGCGGCGATCCTTTTGTATTTGGGCGAGGTTCGGAAGAGATTGACTATGTTGCCAGTTTCGGGATAGAGATTGCACTGGTTCCCGGCATTACCTCAAGCACTGCGGTGCCGGCAAGTCTGGGGATCGCTGTCACACAGCGACGTATTGCTGAAAGTTTCTGGGTGATTACGGGCACGACCAGTGAAAGGCAACTCTCGGATGATTTATTGCAAGCTGCCCGGACTAGTGCCACAGTGGTTGTGCTCATGGGATTTGGGAAGCTGGAAGAAATTGTACACATTTATAAAAGTCTTGGCAGAGGGACTACTCCGGTTGCTGTTATTCAGAACGGGACGATGGAAAACGAGCGAAAAGCCGTGGGAATCGTTGATACAATTGTGAATGAAGTGCAAGTGAGCCAAGTTGCTACCCCTGCGGTTATTGTCTTGGGAGAAGTAGTGAGACATTCTCAAAAGTTGAAAAATGTTTTTGCAGAGCTAAAAGCAAAAGAGGCACTCCAAATGGCCTGATCATGGAACGCAACAACTTGTATCCTGTTTTTTTGAAGCTCAGCAGCCTACGGGTGTTAATTGTAGGAGGGGGATACGTTGCAGAGGAGAAACTCCACTTTTTGTTAAAATCCAGCCCGGATGCCAATGTAAAAATGGTAGCGACTTTTTTTAGAGAAGGTACTGCCAGGCTGGCAGGTGAGTACAAGATAGAATTGGTTGAACGGGCCTACCGGGAGAATGATCTGACAGGCCATCAGATGGTGATTGTTGCGACTGATAATGAAGCGTTGAATGGTGATATTTACCATCAGTGCAAGGCACACAATATTTTGGTAAACGTAGCAGACAATCCACCGTTTTGCGATTTTTACATGGGCGGCATAGTTACGAAGGGAAATGTAAAAATCGCCATCTCAACCAATGGGAAGTCGCCAACCACTGCCAAGCGATTACGTCAGTTTTTTGAAGAAGTAATCCCGGAGAAAGTGGATGAGATGGTCATTAATCTGGATGCGTATCGCAAGACGTTGAAAGGTGATTTTGAACAAAAAATGGAAAAGCTTAATGAACTTACGAAAGGGCTTACTGATAAGAACGATCTCAAATAAAACAGGTCATTAATCCTTTCAAAGTAAGTGTTCCAATGGCTATTGTATGCGTAGTGTGACTGTTTAGGGAGCATTAAAATTTATACATTATCAAAACTCCATTTTTTGATAGCAAAATCAACTATCTTTTTATGTCTTTTTTCGATTGATTCTGTTTTCCAAAAGAATGAATTGTTTTCAGAAGTTGAAAAGTCTTTAATCTCTGATTGTTGATTTAATAGAGGGTTGTCTTTATATGAGTTCAGTTTCTCATTGAAAGATTTGTTTCCAATTGAAGCGTTATGAGAGCCTGAAATAAGCATTAAGTTTCCTAAACTATTCAAGTGCTTAGCTATAAAATCCTCTGAATACTCATTTTTCTCGTTTACTTCATATCCCGTTGATATTGGTTTGCCATTAGTTGGTGTTTGTGGTGAAATGTGTTCAATTTCCTCATTTTCAAGACTAAGGTTCTTAATACTATAACCTTTGTTTTGTATTGAGTTCTCATACTCCCAAAGAAGATAATTTAAGACGTTGTTTCCATACATTCCGCCATTCAAATAGTTCTTAGTATTTGTATCGTTCCAATACCAAGATTCATTAAGTTTCTTTTTAATGTTTGATTTGAGTTCAACTAAATTTCCCTTGAAGTTGAGAAGAATAGCGTTTATCCTTTCCTGAATCTTTGCTCTGCTATTAATTAACCTTGCTCGGAAAGTTAGAATTTCAAGTAGGTTGAACAATGTATTGAGCTTTGAATTGTCATCTCCAAAAAATTTATATCCTTTTATGATAAATGGATAGACAAAAGCAGGTGCATTCATTTTTGATAGCTTTTTAGCATAGAAATCCGAAGAACTTTCAAATTTTTTCATATTAAAAAACGAATTGTATAACTCTGAAATGTAATCTTTAATCCATTTTATTTTATTTTCTGATTTTTTGAAGACTTCTTTCACATTATCTAACGTTCTGTAGTTGTATCCTTTGATATAAGCATTGTTGTGATAAATTAGAACGCTATCTTCATTCAGTTTCTTAAAGTCGTTGATTATTAAATAAATCAACTTGAAAATATCTGATACATTTTCAATATTCGATTCAGTTTCTTCTGGGTCACTGTAAACATACATTTGATACATAAAGTAGGACTTGATTTTTTCCATATTTGTCAAGTCTTTCCCTCTGTTGTTTTCGAGTTCAAACATTAAAGCTGAATCTTTTTTGCCCTCTAATTCGATTATTGTAAGGTCTGTTGATTCAATTTTGTCTAAAACTTTTAAAAGAGTCTCTGTTGATAGTTTGTCAAGTTCAATTGAGAAATAATTTTTTGCATCTCGAATTCTTTCTTGCGAAGGTGTGTTTGTCTCAAACTTTAATTGATTATCAATTATTAGACTATCAAAACACGCTCTGTCGTATTCAACAGGTCTAAGTTTTATATTTCCACCGTTTTTGAGAAAAATACTTTCCTTAGTTTGAAAATCAAAGCCTTTGAATTAGCTTTTTATTACATCAATTACGGGCATATTTGAGCTATCATACTTTGTATAACACCTCCAAATTTTTTGATTCAGCGCATTTTTTCTGCACTGAACACCTTTATACTTGTTCTCATAAAGGATGAAGCCTGCTACCCGAAAGTGGAGGCATGAACAATAATTTTTTTTTAAATGGAAAATTTAGAAAATTTGAATTTAGTAGAATTGAAAAAGACAGAACTTCAGGATATTGAAGGTGGAATTCTTCCGGTTCTCATTGTATTCGGAGTGCTGATGTTATTACCTCTCGCTGCACGTTAAGTTTTTTATTTTTGTATAATCATGTGCTACTATTTCAGGCTGCAATGGCTAATAATCGTTCGTACCATAAAAAGTATTGGACTTCATTGGGTTATATCCGAGCCTGCCCTTATCATTGTTTTTCTGGTCTTATCCGTCTCATTGAATTCGCGGGAGTATGGAAGTTTTCTGTATATGCTTTTAGCGATTTTCTTATTATATCAAACAACCAATCAATGCCGATTACAATTCCTGAGAAAGCAATTTGATAAACTAAGGTTTATCATTGTAAGGTTATTAGAAAATATAGCTGTAGTATCACCCTTTCTTATTTTTTACTTATTTAATCAGGATTTTCTTGAATTTTCTATCTTATCATTGACTACACTTATGCTGGTTTTTTTCAAAAAAAAACCTTTTGGATTATTTATCCTCCCTCATCCGTTTGCCAAATACGATTATGAATGGATATCGGCCTTCAGAAAATATTTTTTACTCCCTTTCCCTTTCCTGTTTATCTACATTATGGGAGTGATTGTCCAAAACTATATGCTTAGCCTGATCTGCGCTTGTTTACTCATGCTAATTTTAGTATTGCCCTTTCAAGAAGCAATGGAGAAGCCTGTTTTAATCTGGCAATATAACTTATCTACAGCCTCTTTTTTGAAGTTTAAAATTCGTAGGATCATGCTATATTCAATAGGTTTTTTCATCCTTTTTATCCCAATAATTGCTACGAATCTTGACAAGTGGATATTTATTTCATTTGTTTATGTTTGGTGTCTTTTAGCCGTAGTTGCGGGCTTTTTAACGAAATACTCCCGATATCCTTCCGCTGCATCTCAAATTAACCAATCAATAGTCATAGCCGTTTCTCTCGCTGTTTTCATTCAACCTTACCTTGCATTTATCGCACTATTTATTATCTATATGCAATCTATTAACTCATTTAGTTCATTAAAACCAATTTTAGATGATCAAGATTGACTCGATCAAAAAATCTTTTGGATCAGAAGAGGTTTTGAGCGAAGTGACGATGCAATTACGTGAAAATCAAATCTATGGTCTGGTGGGAGCTAATGGATCAGGAAAAACTACTTTATTTAATTGTATTGCAGGTTTATATTCTTTCAAAGGAACTGTAAGACATGATAAATTGTCCCCACTAAAAAACCATACCGGCTTTCTTGAAACAGAACCCTATTTCTTCCCCAGAACTACCGGCAGAGAATATTTATATTTTTGTTGTCATGCAAGACAAGTAGATCCTAAACCTTTTAAAGATTATAATCCATTCAATTTACCTTTAGATAAGTACACTTCATCCTACTCAACGGGTATGAAAAAGAAACTTGTTTTTCAGGGAATACTCATGCAGCAAAATGATTTTTTACTACTGGATGAACCTTTTAATGGCATTGATTTAATTTCCGGCTTAGCAATTAAGAAGATTATTTTACGATTGAGAAATGAGGGTAAAATTGTTTTAATGTCTTCTCATGTATTACCGCTTTTGAAAGATATTTGTGATACGATATTCTACTTGCAAAATGGAGTTGTTGAAAAGGTTCTTCAAAGCGGGGAATTTGATCTCATTGAAGATATTCTACTTAACTCAATGGGCGAGATTTAAAGGAACTCCGGTGTCAGGAATTGGGCATGAGCCATTGGGATAGTTTAACCGGAGTTACAATGCAGGAAGAGGACCCTTTAAAGGCTATGAAATCATGTTTATTGACTTAATGCCATTCAATACTCAAGCAATACTTCGGGGCTTCTTATTGTTTGTTGTTGGCATTTTGCAATGGAGATTTTCAACTTTTATTTTTTGTCATTAAGAAAGGGGATTGGCAACGTAAATTTTTCGCTTCCGTGCTTTTTTCTGCACTGAACACCTTTATACTTATTCTCATAAAGGGTGAAGCCTGCTACCCGAAAGTGGAGGCATTAACAATAATTTTTTTTAAATGGAAAATTTAGAAAATTTGAATTTGGTAGAATTGAAAAAGGATGAACTGGTGGAGATTGAAGGGGGTATGATTATTCTTTTAAGAATGACAATTGGGCTCAGAAAAGCCTGGAATGATTTTTTAGATGGTTTTTCCGATGGTTCTAATTGTTGTCAATAATTTTTTAATCTTTAAAAAACGTTTATTATGAAAACGATGTCAAAGAAAGAACTTCAAAAAGTGGAGGTGTATCACAAAGTATGATAGCTTAAATATGCCCGTAATTGATGTAATAAAAAGCTAATTCAAAGGCTTTGATGTGATTTTCCATCTTTTTTGAGAAACAACACGTTTGCCTAAAGGCTCGCCTGATCCGGTGTCTTAACCGACAGTTGTTGCCTTCAATGCTCTTAGTGCCCTCTTTTCCTATCACGTGATAGGTGTCACTAAATGCCCGCTTAAAACGCTTCCAATTATCCGTCAATAGCCCGCCCCATTTTATGCCTAGTGCCTCTATTTTACACCATAACTCTCTGACAGTATTTGTATTACGTTTGCCAAAGACCCAGGCAACGATCTCTCCACTCGCCCGATGATAAGCATAAATCAACCGGAGTTTATGACGCTTCTTGCCTACATAAGTCCAAAATTCATCGACTTCCAATTTATCGTAAAAGCTATGCTTGGGTTGGAGGACTACCTGCTGTTTTTCTAAGGTTTTTAACACTTTGCTAAGCGAAATGTTCTAAATAACGCTTATAGCTCTGATACCGCAACCTCTCACCCACATCCTCATCATCAGGGTAATCGTGTTAGAATGAGCCCCTTTATAGCTCAGCGCATGGTCGCCGATAAACTGTCGAGAGCAGGCGTTACATAAATAATTTTGCTTTTTAGTTTTTGTCCATTTATTGTCTCGGTGAAATAATGTTCTTCTTTGTATTTACTGTCAATTTTATAATAGTCAAGATTACCTTCTGCATTTCTTTTTACCAAAATAGAGTAGTACCGATTTTTGAAAATTTCAAACACGATAAAACTTGAATGGATGGAAGGAAAAT
>JACONI010000070.1:0-10229 GCA_014323825.1 Ekhidna sp.
TTAAGCCAACAGCACCTCAAAATTACCCTCTTCAATTTCACAAAATTCAAATGCTAAGCCGGAAAGATCCATATAGTCTTTCCCAATCTCCAGCATATCAAAATCATCTTCCTCATAAAACCATTTAACATTAATTTTTTCTTTCGGAATATTTAGTTTTGTAATAACAGATAGAGTGTCAAAAATACACTTGGCACTGCTGGTATTAAAATACTCCATTACAAACTTTACTTCCAAATTATCGTTTCCTATAAGGAGTTCCTTTATTTTTTCATTTACTACACTGAAAAAACCTATAGAGTTTTCAGAATAGGACCTTCCTTTAATTTCTAATAAACTGTCTGTTAATGAAATCTTTACAAAAGGTGTTACTTTTGTTGGTTCAATTACGTGTTCCATTTAAGTAGCTTTAAGTGCACTTTCTATACTATCATAATATTCGATTCTAAGCTCAGCCAACACATCTTTAGGATATTTAGCTAGCAATGGCTTTCTTGCAGCCTCCACTGCTTTTTTAAAGTAATCCATATCCGGTAGTATTTTAAAGTGTTTACTTAACCCAAATGCTAACATTTTTGTTTTCCATTCGGTAAAATACCATTTCATGGAAGGTTGGTGGAACGTTCTAAGTGTGCTTTTATCAAAAATAAATTTTGTGTATTTTCCATTATTTTCTTCTACTTCATCAGCAAGCATTGTAAAAAGTTGTCTGAAATTTTTGATCGGTATAAAATCAGACTCTGCCTTTAGCATGATAGTTTTACCCTTTTCGTGAATATATCCCGATCCGAATTCGTTTGTGAATATTTGTTCGAAACCTAATGTTTCTAAATCATGGTTCATAATAAATACTATATGGTTAATTTTACTTTAACAGAACTTTCTTACCTATGCATTGGTTCACAATATTTGTAAATTATTAAATAATGAAATCATCATTTGAAGTATTATTAAATCAGTTTCTTTCTTCATTTTCAAATGCGCTAGCCGTTTCATTTAATAGTGTTGAAATTTCGATTTCAATAGAAGGCGGCTCAGATGTTGAAATATTAAGAGCATATAAAGACATTCCAATGCTATCCATAGACGAAAATTTCACAACATCTTTTTCTTTCATTATTATAGAATCCGGAAGTATCATTGTTTTCTTTATTGATGGCGTACATTTCATTTCCGTTTATACGCAAGATAAAGAGCCTAATAAAGAATTAGCCGAAAGGATGTACTACAAATTCTATGAAAAGTTTAAAAATGAAATCGCCAATCTATGAAAGCACAAAAATTTTTTTCCGAGGTAAGATCCAACTTTACTGACATCCTCTATTCCGGCATGATTCTCAATAGTGAAATTAAATTGGATAAAATAGATCCGAATCTTGATGCTGATGATCATGAGGCACTGGTAATGAGACTCTACTTTTTAGCGTCCAATCCTGAAAAAGAAATACTCCATCTTATCAATCAATACGAAGAGGAAAAGTATTTGTACATGATGAAGGTATCGAAAGACGTATGGATATTTATTTTGAGTAGAAATAAGTCTTTTGCAAAGTTTCATTTTTACGTTAAATTCTTACTCGTTGAATCCAAACTTGAATATTCACCGGAAGAGGAAATAAGACTACCTGAAAAAGAAGAAAGTGAAAAAATTGCCTCTGCCAAGCGTATTCAGGATATGATATTACCCGATTTGAATGAAACGCTTAGCAAGTTTAGATTACACGAATTTTTTTATCAACCCCAAGATGTAATCGGAGGAGACTGGTATTGGATAAAAAATGAAATTGACGAGACCTGGATCGTAATCGGAGATTGTACGGGACATTCCGTAGAGGGAGCATTAGCTTCTATTAGTATTATATCCATCTTAAATCAGGTCTACAATAAAGATTTAAGTCCACACATGCTCATCAAGTATTTATACAAAAGCTTGGAAGACATACAAAAACAACAGATAGAAAAAGGTTATGGGATAGGTTGTGAATTAATTGTAATGAAATTCAACCACAAGATAAATGAGATGATTTACAGTGGTACAGGTTTACCCTTATATTATTTATCAAAAGGTAAACTTAAATTTAACCCAACCAGAAAAGCCATACTCAATACACAAAAAATACTTCGTTATTTAAGGTCAAGAAAAATTCGAATGAAACAGGGTGACGCAATCTTTACTCATTCAGACGGATTAGCTGACCAATTTGGCACAAATGGAAAAAAATTTAATAAAAGAACGCTGATGAGTATCTTATCAGATCAAGACTCACCAACGTTATCCGGTATTATTGAAGCATTTAAAAATCACAAGGGAAATGAACCCCAGACCGATGATATAGTAAGTCTTTTTCTAAAGATTTGATAGTATAGATACGAGCATGAAATACGGTAAATAATTGGTTGCTGAAAAGCCGGCTTTTACCGCTACGATAATATTTCTCTATCACATTTGAGTAAACCCTCCTTCTGGAAGGTTTTAATTTGAGAGATATTTTCCAAGTTCTCAATCCCGATTACCCATAAATAGCATCACATAGTAAAGAAGTGTCGCAAGTGATCCCAAAGCGGCTACCAGGTAAGTAGAAGCCGCCGTATTCAGTGCATCTTTCGCCATCTCATGTTCCCTATCGTCTACAATGTTCCTGGCTTGTATCCATGCAAGTGCTCTTTTGCTTGCGTCGTATTCTACCGGTAAGGTGACAAATGCAAATAAGGTGAAAATTGAATAGCAAGCGATGATTATCAAGAGTGCTGAACTCGGAGCAAACATATTTAAGCCAAAGGCTCCAATGAACATGGCAATGAACATAAAATTGATAACCTTCGCACTCACGTTTTGTATCGGCACCATAGCTGACCTAAATTCCAACCACCGATATGCCTTGGCGTGCTGAACAGCGTGTCCACACTCATGGGCTGCAACGGCGGCCGCCGCCGCCGATCTTCCATTATAGACATCCGGACTAAGATTTACTGTTTTATTTGCAGGGTTATAGTGATCTGTCAATCTTCCTTGTACTGAAGTAACGGTTACATCATATATTCCATTGTCTCTTAGCATCAACTCTGCTATTTCTTTCCCGCTAAGTCCGGATCCCAAAGCAAACCGAGAGTACTTTTTGAACTTATTCTTTAATCGATTACTAACTACCCAGCTAGCAATCATGAATCCAATAATTATTATGAATAGCATATCTGTTTTTTATTATTCTATTTACAAAGTTAATTTTATCAAATACAATACCATTAAAAAAGTGGATTGTTTTAGTGTGTAGTATACTGACAATTAGTCAGCAAAGTTTTATTTTTTCTTATGATCGAAGAGATAATAAGTGCTATTGACCCAAATACTGCAACAGCTACTATTTGGGAAGTGTGTAAAAGAGTAGCAAGAAATAAGCCGGTAGTTTTGTCTATTCCATACAAGAATAGCATTCCTGTAATCATACCATGATAAGTTCCAAAGCCGCTTTGGACAGGGATTGCAAAAGCGATTCCTCCTGTTACCATAAGCATAAATCCTACTCCCAAGCCTAAATGAGAAGTTTCGGGAATAGAAAATACAATTATGTAGGACATCAGATAATAAACCAGCCATAATATTAGTGTTGAAGTGATAAACTTCAACGGTCTTTTAATCTTTCTTAAAGAGAGCAGCCCGTCCAGGAAACCATTGATTAACTCAATGAATTTTCCTTTAAGTGATTCTTTTCTTTTGACGAAAAGGATGATGGCTACAATACTAAGAAGCATAACTAAAGGGATGAGATATTGGAGATATGTTGGGATATTTACGCCTTGATAGGCACTGTATATAAAATTGGTAATTCTATCGTATTCAACAACGAGGCTAATCAAAAAGAAGAATATTAAAGTAAAGAGATCTATGATTCTTTCAGTCACTACGCTTCCAACGGATTGGGGCATGGGAACGTTATCATTTCTTTTCAAAATTCCACATCGCGTGATCTCCCCTAATCTCGGAACTGCCAGATTTGCCAGATAACCGACCAGAACAGCAAGAGTGGTTCTTGAGGTTTTTAAGTGATACCCTAGTGGTTCGAGTAAAATGTTCCAGCGATATGCCCTGGCTACATAAGCAACAACGGAAAGAATTATTGAATAAATAACCCAACTCAGGTCTGTCACTTTGGCTTTTGACCAAAACTCTTCCCATTCTACATTTCTAAAAACAAGAAAAATCAACAATCCTGAAAGGACGATACCTGTCAGTATTTTCAAAACATCAAAAAGTCGCTTAGACATTTATTTTAGCTATTTTATTTTTATCATCAGGAAAGATAACAATAGGTTCGTGATTTTTAGCTTCTCCCTGATTGATTGAACAGTAGGAAATAATAATGACAATATCACCCACTTGTGCTTTTCTTGCAGCAGGGCCGTTTAAGCAAACCTGGCCTGACCCTTTCTCGCCTCTAATTACATAGGTTTCCAGTCTTTCTCCATTGTTGATATTAACGATCTGAACCTTTTCGTTTGCCACTAAATTTGCAGCATCCATTAAATCTTCATCTATGGTGACAGACCCAACATAATGAAGTTCTGCTTCCGTTATTCTTACACGGTGTATTTTGGATTTTAATACTTCAATCAACATTACCTGACTATTTAAGTTGCAAACATAAATTATCAATAAGCCTAATGCCCTCCACATAACCGGCAAAACACACTGCCAGTTCTTTTAAATTTTGGTATGAAGTAACTGAATTCATGTTAGAGGGAGTGATTACTTCCAAATACTCCACTTCGAGCCCGTTCAGTTTACGGTAAAAATTTTTCGATTTTTCCAATAAATAGTCTAATGGACTTCCGGAGTGAATCCCTTCCTCAATTTTTTTCAACCCCTTGTAAATATTTTTTGCTACCTCTTTGCCGTCTTGTGAAAGTCTTTGATTTCTTGACGACACGGCCAACCCTGATTTTTCTCTCACTGTTTCAACACCAACTATCTCTACTTGAAAATGAAGCTCTTCGCACATTCTTCGAATTAATAGAAACTGTTGCAGGTCTTTTAAACCAAAATATGCACGTGTCGGGCTGACGATATGCAGAAGTTTACTTACTATAATGCCGACTCCATTGAAGTGGCCGGGACGAAACTGGCCCTCAAGAACCTTAGCCATGTTTCCGAAATCAATAGAAATAGTTTGCTTTTGAGGATAAAGTTCTTCTTCATCCGGAGTAAATACGTAGTCTACATTTAAGCTATCCAGTTGGTTTAAATCCTTTTCGAGAGGTCTTGGATAATTATTTAAATCTTCAGAGTTGTTGAACTGGGCGGGGTTGACGAAGATGCTTACAACCGTAACATCATTTTCATTTTTGGATTTGGAAATAAGCGCTGAATGACCCTGATGCAAAGCCCCCATAGTAGGAACGAAACCAATGGAGAGTCTTCTTGAAAAAGATTTTTCTAACGTTTTAGAAAGCTCAACCGGAGTACTCAAAGTTCGCATTAATTCACAGGTTTTAACATGCTAACTTATTGAAAGCCTATGTAATAATAAAAAAACGAGTAAATTTGTGTTCACTTTTTAAATCCCTGTACAAAAATTAAAAAAACAATATAAAGATTAACTTATGGAAAATATAAGAATCCTCTATGCAGCGAGTGAGATAAATCCATTTCTTGAAACCACAGAAGTGGCCGAATTTGTGAGAAGACTTCCTCAAGCCATGCAAGAAAGAGGAATGGAAATCAGGATTCTGGTTCCTCGGTTTGGGCTTATCAATGAGAGAAAAAACAGACTTCATGAGGTTGTAAGACTTTCCGGTATTAACATAGCTGTAGGAGATGAGGAGAAACCATTAATTCTTAAAGTTGCATCTATTCCAAATGCTAAACTCCAAGTCTATTTTATTGATAATGAAGATTATTTTTATAGGAAATCCGTGTTTTTTGATAAAGAAGATAACTTCTTTGAAGACAATGATGAGCGAGCAATATTTTTCTGTAAGGGCGTTTTGGAAACCGTAAAAAAATTAGGATGGTCACCTGATATCATTCATTGCAACGATTGGATAACCAGTCTGATCCCTTTATACATAAAAACAACTTACAAAAATGACCCAACCTACCAGAATTCGAAAACTGTATTTACCGTCTATAACAACAGGTTTGCACATAAATTCGGAGATGATTTGATTGAAAAAGTTAAGATGATCGATATTGATGATAAGATGCTGGATCCGTTAAAAACGGCTGATTACGATGGGTTTATAAAACTCGGTATGCAATATGCTGATTCCGTAATTAATGCTAATGAAGAAAATTCCGATAGTTTCAACCAGTTAATTGCTGATTTATCCGACGATAAGAAAACTGAAACAATTGAAAGTGGTGAGAACTTTGAAGATTTATACTACAATCTATACAATGAACTCATTGGGTAAAAGAAAATTAATCTTCAAAATATTTAACCCGGGAATCATTTTAATGATTCCGTTTCTTTTAGGCTGCGAAACTGCAACCGATATCGGAATTCAATATGAATTACAATCAAGGGATAATGTAAATTTTGTGGAGTTCACTCTTTCCGCTGCCAATGTTAAAATAGACTGTCTCAGGACTGATAGTGAGAACCGGATTTTGATTGGGAATTACCGAGATGACCTGGTTGGATCAATAAAAGCGGAGAGTTATTTCTCGATGCGTTTTAGGGAGAGTAATATCCCATCTAATACCATTGAATCTGACTTTGAATATGATTCCGTCAGAATGTCTTTTGTCGCAAGTAATTCTATACCACTGGAAGCGGATAAAACTCAATCCTTTTCCATACATCAGCTTCCGAATACATTAACGAACCTGGTTTACCTGTCCAATAAAAGTGAAAATTTGGGAAATAAAATAGGAACTTTTGAAACAGTTTTTGATGCTTCAGATACGTTAATCGCCAATATTCAACTGACAGATGAATTTGGGGCTTCACTTTTTAAAACTTCTCAAACAGGAAAATCATTAATTGGTACTACTGAATGGCCCTCTCTTGCATTAACTTCAACTTCACAAAGCAACTCAATAAGTGAAATTTCTCTTGGAGACGATACAACTCGAATTTATTTATATGTAACTGATCCGGACGGCATAGAAGAAGTGAGTGATACGGGAAACACTACATACAGAGATACAACTTACGTAGCAGAATTTGGATTTGCCCCTGCAAGTGGCGTATATCCTCATTACGTAAATCTTGAGAGAAATAATTCTTCCGGCTCTTTTAATATGATTGAAGATGGGCAGGCAGTAAGCCTGTCGAATGGTCAGACAATTATTGATCCGTTAGCAGGAATATCAACAAGTTTTTCTCTTTCTCAGGTAGAATCTTTTTTTGAGTTAAACAATCAAATAATAATAAATAGTGCTTCAATTTTCTTCGAAGTGAATGAAGAACCTAAAAGAAATACGCTCGAGAGTTTTTATAATTTTTTTGTTACCGAAGGTGGTTTTTTCGGCCCCGGTTTGGTCGTGAACCCATTTAGAAATGTTGTCATGTCTGATAACTCCTTCTTAGGCAGCAGCCAGTTAGCTGCCACCAGTAAAATTGCCGAAGATGAAGCCAGGCTCCTTATTACCCCTACGCTATTTTTTCAGACACTCTATAGAAACTACCAGAATTCTGACTTGCAAAGTAAACTGAATATTAATGAACCTACTCTTTTTGTACAGGATTTTTTAACCAATGGCTTTAGAGAAATTGACGGGCTGATTTTGTTGAGCACACAAGATATAACTCTTCAAAGAACTATTTTTAAGAAAAATGGTATTAAGCTTAGAATATATTACACAGAGTTTGACTAAATTAATATGTGTGGAATTGTTGGGTACATAGGAAAAAGGGATGCATATCCCATACTTCTAAAAGGGCTTAAAAGATTGGAATATAGAGGTTATGATAGTTCGGGTATAGCCCTTATTGATGGTTTTGATCTGGATATTACTAAGAAAGAAGGAAAGGTCGTCAGATTAGAAGAAGCCATTCATAAAAAAGAAGGTTCTATTGGCATAGGACATACGAGATGGGCTACCCATGGAGAACCAAGTGATGAAAATGCTCACCCTCATGTTTCAAATAATAATTCTCTTGCGATCATTCATAATGGTATTATAGAAAATTATGAAAGTTTAAAAATAGAACTTAAAAAGAAAGGTTATCACTTCTCAAGTGAAACGGATACCGAAGTGTTAGTAAATTTCATAGAGGATATTCAGGAAACTGAATCATTAAGTTTAGAAGATGCTGTGAGAGTCGCGCTCTCAAAAATTGTTGGTGCCTATGCAATAGCAGTGATTTCAAAAGAGGATTCAAATAAAATTGTTGCTGCCAGAAAAGGAAGTCCCCTCGTAATTGGTCTGGGGAGTGGAGAATATTTCCTAGCATCGGATGCTACTCCAATCGTAGAATACACGAATGAGGTTGTTTATTTGAATGATGGAGAAATAGTAGTGCTAACCAGAGAAGGGTATTCCGTTAAAGACTCTGAAGATATTCAGCAAACGCCATATGTTCAGACCCTTGAGATGGAGTTGGAAGAGTTGGAGAAAGGCGGGTATGATCATTTTATGCTCAAGGAGATTTTCGAGCAGCCAAGGTCTATTGCTGATTGTATGAGAGGAAGGTTGAATACTGAGACCGGTAATTTGTTTCTCGGAGGTATTCGAAATTATTCAAAAGCACTTCAGAATGCGGAGAGAATTTTAATTGCGGCGTGTGGAACCTCCTGGCACGCCGGATTGGTTGCAGAATACTTTATAGAAGAGTTATGCAGGATACCGGTAGAAGTTGAATATGCTTCTGAGTTCAGATATAGAAACCCTGTAATCAAGGAGGGAGATATCGTTATAGCGATTTCTCAGTCAGGAGAAACAGCAGATACTCTGGCAGCTATTGAGATAGCAAAAGAGAGAGGTGCAATAGTACTTGGAGTCGTGAATACCGTTGGTTCTTCCATTGCAAGAGTAACCCATGAGGGGGCTTATTTGCATGCAGGTCCGGAAATTGGCGTTGCTTCAACAAAGGCTTTCACTGCACAATTAACCGTTCTTTACATGATAGCTCTGAGGGTTGCCTTTTACAAAGGAACAATCGCTCAGAACAAATACCGGGAATTAGTGACGGAGATTGGAAAAATCCCGAAAAAAGTAGCTGCTGCTCTAGAGTCTAATGAGAAAATTAAAAAAATATCTGAGAGGTTTAAAGATGCTCACAATTTCCTTTATCTTGGAAGAGGCTATAACTTCCCTGTTGCTTTGGAAGGCGCACTTAAACTCAAAGAAATTTCATACATTCATGCCGAAGGTTATCCTGCTGCGGAAATGAAGCACGGCCCTATTGCCCTCATTGATGAACAGATGCCTGTTGTCTTCATTGCGACAAGAGACGGGAGCTATGATAAGATAGTGTCTAATATTCAGGAAGTAAAAGCTCGTAGAGGAATCGTAATCGCCATTGTAAATGAAGGAGATGCTATCATTCCTGATATGGTAGATTACACTATTGAAATACCTGCTACGCACGAGTCATTAATGCCTTTAGTGTCCGTAATACCTCTTCAACTATTAAGCTATCACATTGCCCTAATGAGAGGAGCTAATGTTGATCAACCGAGAAATTTAGCTAAATCCGTTACCGTAGAATAATGAAAGAAATTATTAACTCAAAAAAAGCACCGGCACCGATAGGGCCATACTCTCAGGCTGTTAAAGTCGGAAATACAATCTATGTCTCCGGACAAATTCCAATAGATCAGAGTACCGGAAATTTGATAGAGGGTACCATAGAAGCTGAAACTGAACAAGTCATGAAGAACATCGGATTTATTCTTGAAGAAGCAGGAACTTCATTTCAGAATATCGTAAAGTGTTCAATATTTGTGAGTAATATGGGTAATTTCTCAAGGCTCAACGAGGTTTATGGTAAATACTTCCCCTCAAATCCTCCCGCTCGTGAAACGGTCGAAGTGAGTGGATTGCCGAAAGGAGTAAATGTTGAAATCTCCTGCATCGTTGAGCTATAAATCCTTCCTGCCTCGATGGATGCATAACAGATTACATTTTGAGACCGTTGCACAGGAGGGATTAAAAAAAATAAAAACTTTGCAATAAAGAATTATATTGTATAAATTTGTAACTCTAAAAATTAAAAATATGAAAAACATGCTATATATATGCTTAGGGGCTTTGCGGGTACAATTTACCCCCCCCCCCCCCC
>JACONI010000070.1:10249-18330 GCA_014323825.1 Ekhidna sp.
CCCCGAATAGTTAAATTTATTCCAAAAATTGTTTTATTTATCATCACGGGTTTGGTGCTGTCCGCCTGTGGGGACGATGACAGCGGGAATAAAAATACCCCGCCAGCCGTCGGCGACCTGACTTTTTCTATCGCAGAAAATGTCCCGACAGGTACGGTGGTCGAGACCGTCGAGGCGACAGATGAGGAGAAGGATGCGTTGAGTTTTGCCATTACGGAAGGAAATACCAACGAAGCCTTTGCAATAAATGCTGACTTAGGACAGCTAGTCACGGCTAAGCTACTCGACTTTGAGACCACTCCGAATTATACCCTCACCATAAGCGTCTCCGATGGAAAACTGTCAGGATCCGCAGACATAACCATCAACGTGACCGATGTGAATGAAGCGCCGACTATTACCGAGCAGACCTTCGTCGTAGCCGAAGATGCGCCTGACGGAACCACAGTCGGAACCGTGCAGGCGACAGACCCAGAGGAGGACGAACTCACCTTTGCCATCACTGCGGGAAATACAGGCGATGTGTTTGATATAGATCAAACTACCGGAGCCATTACAACAGCAGCGTCGCTGGACTTTGAGACCGCTCCCACTTATACCCTCACCATAAGCGTCTCCGATGGAAATCTCTCGACAACGGCAGACATAATCATCAATGTTACCGATGTCAACGAAGACACAGGTACCTCTGAACCCATAAATACTGCACCGACCATTACCGAGCAGACCTTTACTGTAGCCGAAGATGCGGTGAACGGAGCAACGGTAGGAACCGTGCAGGCTAGCGATGCCGAAACGAATAACCTCACCTTTGCCATCACTGCGGGAAATACTGGCAATGCTTTTGCCATCGCTGAAGGCACAGGGGCTATTACCAAGGCAGGAACCCTCGACTTTGAGAACAATCCAAATTATACCCTGAACGTAAGCGTTTCCGATGGAAATCTCTCGGCTACAGCCGATATAACCATCAATCTGACCAATATAAATGAAGCACCGGCTATTACTCCTGCCCAAACCTTCTCCGTAGCAGAAGATGCTGTAAACGGAACCGCAGTAGGGACGGTGCTGGCGACAGACCCGGAGGAGGACAACCTCATGTTTTCCATCACTCAGGGAAATACAGGCAATGTGTTTGCCATAGGTGAAGGCACAGGGGCTATTACCACAGCAGGGGCGCTGGACTTTGAGAATAATCCGAATTATACCCTTAAAGTAAGCGTCTCGGACGGAGAGTTGGCAGATGAGGCAGATATAACCATCAATGTGACCAATGTAAATGATAATGCGCCTACTATTGTCGATCAAACCTTTACTGTAGCCGAAGATGCTGCTAACAACACGGCAGTCGGAATCGTGCAGGCTGCGGATGCCGACATGAACAACCTGACCTTTGCCATCACTTCGGGAAATACCGGCAATGTGTTCGATATAAATCGAACTACCGGAGCCATTACAACGGCAGGAACTCTTGACTTTGAGAATAATCCGAATTATTATACCCTTACGGTAAAAGTATCTGACGGGAAGCTGTCAGGCACGGCTAACATAACTATCAATGTGGTAGATTTCAAGGTCAGCAGCACAAATAATACGATAAATATTGACGGCTTAGCAAATGTATATACAGTAGATGTAGAGACGACGCTTATGAATTGGACGATTACCTCGTCTGATTATGCCATTATTCCTGATGCCGAAATACAAAAATTGGGCGATAAGCGGTTTTTGATGGTGGTGGGGGGATATAATGGAATCTCTGCTGGCACTGATCGCAATATTATGCTGACAGTTTCAGGCACAGGAGGCGGTAGCGACTTGGTGATTACTGTCAATCAAACAAAAAATACGGTAGCATCACGTAATGCTGCAGGTTTTACTTTAAAACCCTTGAGACCGATGGTGATAGAATTAAGAAAGCTACACTCTGATTCTGATGAACATGCCTGGGTCATAACGACGTTTGAAGTTAATGGTATGGCACATCCCTTTACTTTTTCTGTAAGTCCTCCTGAAAGTATTCGTCTGCGGGACCATAATCCGGTAGAGGACGGTAATATTGTCCACTTCCATCTGATGCCGCCAAGCGGAGGTCGTAACACGTATGCTATAGTTACTGCAACAAGTGACAACAACGACATGCATAAAATACAACTCGTCATTATCCTTCAGCCGCCAAGCGGGGGATAAAAAGGCGCGCAGAAAAGCAAAAGAGAAACCTTGAAGGTTTAACCAACAAAACGACAGCACCACAAAAACCTCTAAGGTTTCCAAAACCTTGGAGGTTTAAATGACCACGATAACAAAGCGTAAAAGTCCTCTCCGCTTTGGCGAATCATTCACTTTTGGAAAGTTTGAAACTTTCTAAAAGTTCTGATTTTAACCGGAAGCAATGCAAATGTAACCGGAAGCGGTTATAATGCTGATCTTAAAAAACCATCCATTAAATATAATAAGGTAACAACACCTGTTTTTGTAAAAAAATTACACTTGCTTACACCGAATTTACGTTAACTTAATGACATGAAAAAACTACTTACCTCTCTTTCCATTGTCTTCCTGATTTCAAGTTGTGGAAGTTCTTCCTCAGAGATCAAATCAGCATCTTCCGATCAGATGAACTCAAGAGATAAAATTCGATTGAAACAGTACAAAGTAGAGGGTTCAAAAATCTATACTGCTTATTGTGCTAATTGTCATCAACAGGATGGAAAAGGCTTAGCCGCAGTATTTCCCCCTTTAGCAGGTGCGGACTATCTGATGGAAGACCTGAAAAGAGCTGCATGCATCATTAAAAACGGACAGGCAGATGAAATCGTCGTGAACGGTGAAACATACAACCAAATGATGCCGGGAAATCCGATTACTAACTTAGAAATCGCAGAGGTGCTCACTTATATCACCAATGAATGGGGTAATGAAGCAGGACTTACCAGCGTAAAAGACATAGATAAGTGGCTACAAAAATGCGAATGATTCTTTTTGAATAAGACCTTTTTGGTGATGATATACTGTTTACACTAACAAACTTTAGTACGGTTTGGATTAATTATTTATGAGCAGGATCATGCTTATCTACATTCTTTACATTTATGTTATTCTCATCAAAATATCTATTTCGTATGGATATCCCGATTAGCAAATCAAATGCAGATAAGTCCACTCCTTCATGATAAGCTACTGTTTTGACTTTATCCATATCGTCTTTATCAAAAAAATTTGAATAACTCTGACCGATAGCAAAGCATATTTCCTGAACGGTGTATGGATTATGATCTTGACGCTTGTCTAACTCCTCCTTAATCTTAGCACTAATCTTACTCCAGCACTTATTTAGAATGACATCAGCCGATATCTCTTTCGCTACTTCTATTCCTTTCTTATTCAAACTAACCGGACTCTTTTGTTGTGCAAAAGGATTAGAATTTTTTTGAAATACTTCCATCCAATTTTGAAATACTTCTATCCGAGCCTTGATAGAAGACAAATCACCTTTAATACTTTCAATGGCTGACTCTAATTTGTTTACTAATTTGAATTTCTCAATGATTGATCCCGCTTTAAAAGCTAACCAAATAATAAAGATAGAGGCAGCAAAAACAGAGGCAAAACTCCCAAAAGGACTAGTAAGTATCTCTTTAATTAATCCCCACATATTTGGCTAAATTTAATATGATATTTATAGTTTATCTAACTAATCGTTTGTAAAATAATAGATGTTCACTAATAGCACAAGGTAAATACGTTCTTTTACTATCAATGATAAGTAATTCCTATCTCTACTGCCTATTTGGCGAATTTTTGGTTACTTGAAAAAAGAAAACAACTCTTCGATACATTTTCAACTTCAAAAGACTCATTTATATAATGCCTATCTTATTTGATTTTATACACAGCTGCCACCTTTTTCCCATCAGCAAGCGAACTTTCCATATTTTTTTTAACTTTTTGAATAGCGATTTTCTGATCTTCAAAATAAGCTTTTACTTCTTCATCGGAACCTTCAAATTCAGGGTCATAATTACGCATCCAATCCATCATGCCTTCGTTGGCAGAAGCAATTTCATCTGCTGCAATCAGGAGTGCAGCCGCTCCGGTTGAATCGGACATTTTTAATGAGTCCGCCTGAAGCATCAAATCTCTCCTTATTCTTCTCAATTCTCCAATTTTGGGCATCACTTCGTCATGGATCGCAATTACAACATTCTTTAGTTCAGCAACTTCTGATCTTTTATCAGACTGACAGGAAAAAACAAATAAAATAAATATTAAAGTGATATTTTTCATTATGAGAATCTTTTACAAAACTTTTGATTTTGCAAGAACTTTTTATTTTAGTCAAAAATAGATTATAAAAATTAGCTAATTGTATTCATAAGAATTGATTTTAACCTCTTTTTTTAAAAATTGATCACATAAAAACAGATATATCAGAAGGATAATGATGAAAAAATTACTAAAAAAGAGGGATGCAACTCTTTTTGTTCATACCAGTTTACTTATATGTTTAAGATTTCCCTTATATCTCTCTACTTTCACACCAAACTTTCTAAGGAAGTCTATACCCTCCTCACTACTGATCCCTTTGTATTCGGAATAAGATTTTAGAAAGATTACTTTTGAAATCTTCATAGTGTAGATGATCCTGGCACAAGCAATACATGGAGATAAGGTTACATAAAGTGTAGCACCTTTTACATCCGTCTTATTTTGGACGGCATAGAGGATTGCATTTTGCTCTGCATGGAGTGCCAGTGAACAGCTGCCTTTTGAATCTCTCGGACATCCGACATCAGGCCATTCCTCATCACAGTTGTGGGTGCCGGCAGGAGGCCCATTATAGCCAATAGAGATAACACGTGTATCTTTTGTAAGCACAGCTCCAACATGACGCTTGATGCAATGTGATCGTTTGGCCAAATTAACAGCAAACTCCATGAAAATATCACCAAAATGCGGTCTTTCCATGTTACGAAGTTATATGGTCTCCGGGAGATAAATATTTGAAATCAGATTTCGTTTTTTGCCTAAAATTTAAATCAATCCCGATATGTTCAAATTTATACGCTTAAAAATTATTTTTTTAACCATCAAGTGGTCATTTTTGTTTATTTCAGATTTTCGGGAAGGTTTTCCATCTCTTCACAAACGCCTATCCGACAGTTTGATGAGTTACAATGACTTTACTCGTGCAACTCGTCCTGCCTTATCTCTGAAAGACATGGAGATGTAGTTATAAACTACACCCGGAGAAAGTATCAATTTCCCAGTCAGTGTAATGATCAGAGTACCTTTTTATTATTTCGTTATTATTAATGTGTGTATAGTTACGAAAAATATTAACATATTATTTACTGGATTTGTTATTTCTATTTTTATCTATGGCATTGCTAAAAAATATCCAGATAACGTGAGTTCGGTGTCAGCAAATGTATTTTTTTTGTAAAAAAAATCATACTTTTAATATATTGACATTTTGGGCATTACTAAAATGTAGTAGATTATCAATAAAAACAATACACATAAAAATAGTAGCATAAGACATTATTTAGCTCGTTTCAGGAGGAAGACCAAATGTTATTCAAAGTCGAAAGAGATGATAGCATATTCTTTGTATCTACTTTTTAATCACTTATCTATTGTAAATTAGCAATGCATATTCTTTTTGAATTTGCCCCATTGAGCCAAGCCTGCCTTTTTATTTAAAACTATAGGTGTAAATAATTTAATTTTACTTAGATATGTTAAATTGTTATGCGGTGAGGTTCTTTTTTGATTTAGTCCCATTTTTTCAAATATTTTTAATATACAATCCATATGAGGCACAGGAGTAGTTAGCAAAAGAACACCATCATCTTTTAATAAGTCAAAACAGCTTTGGAATATGTCAACATGTTCAACAACTTCGAAGGCAATTATATAATCAAAAGAATTCTGTTTTAGACCAAGTTGTTTCCATAAACGGATGTCTCCAACTATATCTGTAGGTGGAACAATATCTATACCAACATAGTTATCCCATCCATTACTTTTCATATATTCCCCTAGCCATTTAGAACCACATCCAACTTCAAGTAAAACAGCTTTTTTATTTATTTTTTTGATGAAAAAATCTATTTTCTTGCATATTTACTTATTATAGGCATTATCAGTTATGTTTAAATATTATCTAACGTGAGTTCGATGTAAGCAAGTGTGAATTTGGTACTGTTCCAAAATTAGAACTTTTGGAAAGTTTAAAACCTCTCGAAAGTCAATGATTCGACACTGACTTCAAAATTAAAGCCATCTTCAATAAGAACCATTCAGCTCCAAATGATAATTGAGGCAAAAAATAGTGCGATAATGTGCTTTTGCGTTTTCATGAATAGTACTTTGGAACTCCATGTATGTAAAAATGCGCCTTTTGGCTTTTACCTGTCGCTTGGCGGCCGCAGAATCATGACGATATTTGCTTTTCTTAAGGATTCTGTAGTACTTGTGGCTGTAATTATTGCCGTATGTAAGGTTACTTCCGCTTGGAGGCGTGTAATGGACGAATATCTCATTGTTAACTCTCGGATTACTATTACGCAAGTGAATACTTTCCGACGGACTTACGGAAACAGTAAAGAAATGCATATTTCCATCAACAGTCAACATATCTAACGAGACTGAAGCTTCATCAGAATAGGCAGTGCTTGGACGCTGAAATGCAATTACAGAGAATCCCTTATCTTGAATAACATAATAATCAGTGCCATGAATAAGCCCGATGTCTGTTGTGCTTTTCGCCTGAGTGACGGTAAGCACTAAATTATTTCCGCCGCCTGTGCCTGAAACCGTCAGCATAATGCTGCGGGAAGTGCCACCAGGACTTGAACTATATAAACTCACAGGAAACGCAAACCGCATATCACCCATTTTCTGTATATAATTATCAGGAATAATGCCATCATCAGAAGAAGTAACAGACCAGTTAGTGAGCGAAATTTCCAAAGCTATTGTATACACATTTGCGAGGCCATCAATATTTATTGTGGTATTCGTGCTGCTCACAGTAAAATCGGCTGCCGGCATAGCCGGTTGCATATCGGAATCGTCCGGCTCGGGTTCCGACTCATTAATATCTTCCACATTGATAGTTATGTTAGCCGTACCTGACAGCTTCCCGTCAGATACTTTTACCGCAAGGGTATAATTCGGAGTAGTCTCAAAGTCAAGGGTTGCTGCTGTGGTGATGGCACCCAAACTTTTATTTATTACGAAAACATTGCCGGTATTTCCCGAAGTGATGGTAAAGGTGAGGTTATTCGTTTCGACATCGCTAGCCTGTACGGTTCCTACCGTTGTGCCGTTCTGCGCATCTTCGGGTACGGAAAAGGTTTGATCGACAATAGTAGGCGCATTATCATTTACATTGGTAACACTGACGGTTATGTCGGCTGTGGCCGAGAGATTTCCATCGGAAACGCTTACGGTCAGGGTATAATTCGGATTGTTCTCAAAGTCCAGCGCCCCTGCCGTCGTAATAGCCCCTGTGCTTTCACCTATAACAAAAGCATTGCCGGTATTGCCCGATGAGATGGAAAAGGTCAAGTTGTCCTTCTCCGGATCGGCCGCTTGCACCGTCCCTACTGCGATTCCGTTCGCTGCATCTTCGACTACGGAGAAAGATTGATCAGGAGCAATAGTCGGTGCTTCATTTACATCTTCGAGATCAATGGTAATGTTTGCGGTAACGGACATCTGTCCGTCGGAGACGGTCACGAGGAGTACATAACGGGGGATTTTCTCAAAGTCGAGGAGCTTAGCCGTGACTAGCTGCCCCAAGTCAGCATTTATCGCAAAGGCTTCGTTGGTATTTCCCTCCGTAATGGCAAAACTTAACGCATCCTTCTCCTCATCTGTCGCCTCGACGGTTTCCACTACTGTACCTGTCGGGACATTTTCAGCTATAGAAAAAGTCAGGTCTCCGACGGCTGGCGGGGTATTTTTTTTCCCGCTGTCATCGCCGCCGCAAGCGGTTAGCGCTATCCCCACGCTCATAAATAGGAGAACTTTCTGAAAAAGTTTAACTATATATAGGGGGGGGGGGGGGG
>JACONI010000070.1:18350-29550 GCA_014323825.1 Ekhidna sp.
ATAGGGGGGGGGGGGGTATAATAAAATAAAACATCATAAAAAAAATTATTGGTTAAAAAATTATTTCAGTTACAAGATTAAAACTTTTTTGTTAAAATACAAAGATGGGTATGAAAATATTTAATTGTCAAGGGGGCGTATATTTTTTTACTAAAAATGCAGACAGATTGAGGGAAGCGGTTACCATGTTGCTGCTAATAAAGAAATAAATGTTTAAAATGCACAATGGGTAATACCTAAAAAATTTCTATGAGCTACTTATACCTAAAAGCACTTCATATTATCTTTATGACTACTTGGTTTGCAGGCCTTTTTTACATTGTCAGGCTGTTTATTTATCACTCGGAAGCACTCGAAAAAGAAGAACCGGACAGAAGTATTCTATCCCGACAGCTGGCATTTATGAGTAAGAAGCTATGGTTTATCATCACATGGCCGTCTGCTATTCTCAATTTAATTTTTGGTCTCTCACTCTTGATTGTTCGGCCGGGCTGGCTCCAACAGCCATTTATGTATATTAAACTAGGGTTTGTATTCCTTTTATTCCTGTATCACTTTGCTTGTCATGGGATATATCTGCAACTTCAAAAAGGCATCGCAAAATATTCCTCAACACAACTGAGAGTTTTCAATGAAATTGCCACAATAATCCTTTTTGCAGTCGTTTTCCTGATCGTGCTAAAAAATCAGCTTAGCTGGGTCTGGGGTACATTAGGGCTGATTAGTTTTGTAGTTATTCTAATGGTCGCTATCAAACTATACAAAAGACTTAGAGAAAGAGAATGAAGAAATTTATTCCGGTTTTCGTCCTGCTTGCTGCCTGTAGCCAATCGGGGAAGGAAAATTTACTGCCCGTGTATGGTGCCACCGTCATTGAAGAGAAAGATACTACATATCATACCATCAAAGATTTCCGGTTAATGGATCAAGATAGCGTAATCATTACAAATGAATCAATATCTGATAAAATCTATGTTGCTGATTTCTTTTTCACTTCATGTCCCACCATCTGCCCTGCAATGAAGGCTCAAATGTTAAGGGTTTATGAAAAATTTGAATCAAATAAAGGTTTTATTATTCTATCTCATACGATTGATCCAAAACATGATACGATTCCTTTACTCAATGACTATGCTGCTCGTCTCGGAGTAAGTTCTGAAAGCTGGAAATTTCTCTGGGGAGACCAGGATGAAATCTATGAACTGGCGGAGGGGAGCTATCTGTCAATCGCTGATGAAGATGCTGAAGCTCCGGGCGGTTTTGTTCATTCCGGTGCCTTTCTCCTTGTTGATAAGGATCGAAGAGTTCGAGGTGTTTACGACGGGACTGTAAAGGAACAAGTGGACGTGCTGATAAATGACGTAAAAAAACTTTTAAAAGAATACAATCCAAACAAAGGCATTTAATTAACTTAACGTGAGTTCGGTATAATTATCTTCTTCCAAGAGGTAGTATACTAAAAGTATACTTTTTTTTACAGCTTTCTCCGGAGTTGTGGTTTACTTCGTCCTCCGGATAATAATCCCACCCGAATATTAAGTCTTATTATAAAAACTTATCCATCGGTCCGGCACTTCGCCTTTTAATGCTATTTTGTAGTCTGTATAGCTACAGGCCAGCATTCTGCTTCTGTCAAACAGCCCCTGACTTTCAGAACTAGGGACTTCCATCCACCAACGCTCTGAAAGTTTACTTTTATAAAAGCGTATGGTATCAGGATTTCCACCAATATGAACCTCATACCTCAGATAATCATTTGACATAAAGTTCTTATCTCCCCTTCTGTGATGGAACCCTTCAATAAAATACCAGATCATGGTACTTAAAACAAAAGCGGTCTTATTATCAATATCCTGTCTAAAATCATAATTGTAAAGACCAACAGAACTTAGCTTTTCGTTTTGTCCGGAGTACCACATTAACTGGCACGCTTCCTCTCCGGTTAATCCGTAAACCTTAGCATCAATCGCACCGGGAACGTATAAATTCTGAATAGCAGAAATGTCAAAAGTTAACATATCAGCATCTCTTATGACCGGCTCCATTTCTCTGATGTTCTCCTTAATTGCTCCAAGCCTTAGTGCCTCAAACGAAAGCCTGTCAAAAAGTTCAAGTTGTTGCGGGTTGATCAAATAACTCTGATAGGCCAGGTGATAATAATTGAAAAGATAATTAGGGGAGTGCTTAAAAATCTTATCCAAATGGGAGTTGATTTCTTTATCACCCTCAAGGTCCAATTTGCTATCAATATTCAAAACTGAAATAAGCTTCTCCGAATCCTCATAAGCATAATACTGACCCAGGTCTAAATCATGAGTTCCTCCGAACAAAATCGGAATAATCCCTTTATTCATCAGGTAAGCACATACCTCTTTCAACCTCAAGTAGGTATCTTCAAGGGTTGGCCCGTTCCTCAAATTCCCAAGGTCAATAATATCATAATCTCCAAACCCCTTTTTAAGTTTATAGAGTTGCTCTCTTATCCTGTCGGCTGATTTTGGATCACTATTTTCATCTTTATTGCCACGATATTCATTTAGCCCTATAAGCGCAATACTCAACCCATCGTGATCGGGCATCTTATGATGATTGACATAAATGGAGGATTGAAAAGACGAAGAGGACTTGTCAGCATCTACTTCAGTCGGGTCAAAGAATAGTTTGAGGTCCACATAGCTAAGTTAATTCAGTTGAAAGTTTTATAAAACCGGATTGCAAGATTACACCACAAAAAAGCCTTGCAAATAGTGCAAGGCTTTAAGTTTAGGTATCTTTTTCTCGACTAGCCCCCAAAATCATCAAATCTGATATTTTCATCGGGGATTCCATAGTCCTCACCCATTTTTTGGACTGCCTGATTCATTAATGGAGGCCCGCAAAAGTACAGTTCTATTTCCTCCGGAGAGTCGTGCTTGCTTAGATAATGATCAATTACCGCCTGATGCACAAATCCGGTAAAACCATCTCCTTCATCCTCCATTGTTTTCTTTTCATTCCAGTTGTCTTCCGGAAGTGGTTCTGATAAAACTATATGGAATTGAAAATTAGGGAATTTCTTTTCCAGATCCCGGAAGTGGTCAAGGTAGAATAACTCTCTCTTTGATCTTCCTCCATACCAATAACTGACTTTTCTTCCCGTCTCTAATGTTTTGAATAAATGGTAAAGATGAGATCTCATAGGAGCCATTCCTGCACCACCACCAACATATAACATCTCTGCATCGGAAGGATTGATAAAAAATTCTCCATAAGGACCGGAAATGGTGACCTTATCACCTTTCTTTAAGCCAAATATGTATGAAGACGCAATGCCCGGATTGACATTCATCCATGCGTTTTTTGCTCTGTCCCATGGCGGGGTAGCAATTCGAACATTTAACATGATTTCTCTTCCTTCAGCAGGATATGATGCCATAGAATAGGCCCTCTCTATGGTTTCGTCGTTTTTCATTTTCAATGGCCAAAGACCAAATTTATCCCACTCCATTTTGAATTTTTCGGGATCGTCCGGGTGCTCATCAGGGTGAGCTGTGATATCAACGTCCTTAAAATCTACTTCGCACCTGGGGACTTCAATTTGTATATAACCGCCGGCCTCATAAGCCATCTCTTTGGGTAACTCTACAACAAACTCTTTGATAAACGATGCAACGTTATAGTTTCTAACCACTGTGGCTTCCCACTTTTTGATTCCGAATACTTCTTCCGGAATCTCGACTTTCATATCGTTTTTTACCTTAACCTGACAAGCCAGTCTGACATTCTCTTTTTGCTCAATCCTGCTTAGATGACCTACCTCGGTCGGGAGTACATCTCCACCTCCTTCAATAACCTTGCACTTACACATCGCACAAGTACCTCCTCCTCCACAAGCAGAAGGCAGAAATACACTTTTAGTGGAAAGAGTGGATAGCAGTGTTGAACCCGCCTGAGTTACCATTGGATTGTCATTATCTCCGTTAACAGTAATTTTTACCGGTCCGGACTGGACTAGCTTGGATTGTGCCAGTAACAATACTAAAACTAATAATAGAATCAACACAGTAAATGCGATGATTGAAGTAACTACAATTGAAGACATATTACCTACTGTTTTAATTAAAAATTTTAACAAATATAATCATCAGATAGTCTCAGAGAGATAACATAAATAAGACTTATTAAAACTGAAACTAAAGCTAAGGATTTATGTTCCATCTATTTCAACATTTTTAGAAGAGTTGTAAGTCGAGCCTTTAATTGTCTCCGGTCTACAATAAAGTCCAGGAATCCATGGTCCAAAACGAACTCGGAACTTTGGAATCCTTTAGGGAGGTCTTTACCCATTGTTTCCCTGATTACTCTGGGACCTGCAAAACCAATCAAAGCTCCCGGTTCTGCAATATTAAAATCACCCAGCATAGCATACGAGGCAGTAGCACCGCCGGTTGTCGGGTCTGTTAAAAGTGAGAGGAAGGGAACTTTAGCTTCTGATAGAAGTGCCAGTTTAGCTGAGGTCTTGGCCAATTGCATCAATGAAAACCCGGCTTCCATCATTCTGGCTCCACCTGACTTTGAAATCATCAAAAAGGGGATATTATTTTTAAGCGCATAATCAATTGCTCTTGCGATCTTTTCTCCAACTACAGAACCCATCGAACCCCCAATGAACGAAAAATCCATACAAGCAATTACAATATCAAGGCCATTCATTTTTCCATAAGCACTCCTGACAGCATCCTTTAAGCCTGTTTTCTTTTGAGTCGCCTTGATTCTTGTCGAATATTTTTTTTTATCCTCAAATTTCAAAGGATCGCCGGAGGATAAATCGGTATCTAACTCCGTGAACTCATTTTCATCAAAAAGAATCTCAAAATATTCTTTTGAACCTATTCTTACGTGAAATTCATCATCAGGACATACATATACGTTGTCTCTAAGCTCTCGCATGTGTATGATATTTCCATTTGGAGTTTTATACCAAAGCCCGTCAGGAACCTCTTTTTTATCTTCGGTTTTGGTAAGGATACCTTTACTCTTTCTTTTAAACCAAGTCATAAATTGAATTTAAAATTTAACAAAACTACAAATGAAAACCTACATACAATGTGATCACAATCACTTCACTTCTTCAAAGTCTATGTAATCACCACCCTTGTATCCGGTGCTCTTTTCGGTTCTTTGTTCAGGGATTTTATCAATATTGAGCTTGCTATTCGGAGCTTTTTTTGAATACTGTCCTCTTCTTTGAAAACTTCCCGAATCTGTTCTTAACGGACCAAAGATGAGTCTAAATAAGAAACCTGCTGTTTTGTAAAAAACATAGATTATGAGAATAAGTATTAATAAAACTTTTAGCATACTCCTTTAACCTATCTGCTCAAGTATAGGTTTCGCTCCGAATAGATCTTCATGAAGTGGTCGTCCATCAAATCATCTATAAAATAGATTGCTTCACCGGTAGATTTCATTTCAGGGCCTAACTCTTTGTTTACATTAGCGAACTTGTGAAATGAGAAAACAGGCTCTTTAATGGCATAGTCTTTTTTCTTAACAGGGTTGAAATCAAAATCTGTTACTTTCTTCTCACCCAGCATTACTTTGGTTGCATAGTTTACGTAAGGTTCCTGGTATGCTTTACAGATGAATGGTACAGTCCTGGAAGCTCTTGGGTTCGCTTCTATAATATAAACTTTATCATCCTTAATCGCAAATTGAATATTGATTAAACCTACAATTTTAAGGGCAATAGCAATCTTCTTTGTGTAATCTTCAATCTGTCGAATCACAAAATCACCCAGATTATACGGAGGTAATACTGCATAAGAATCTCCGGAGTGAATACCTGCCGGTTCGATATGTTGCATTATTCCGATAATGTAGATATTTTCTCCATCACATATCGCATCAGCCTCAGCCTCAATCGCACCCTCTAAAAAGTGATCAAGTAAAATTTCTCCATCAGGCTTATCCTTGAGGATATTCACAACATGTTGCTCAAGTTCCGTTTCATTGATCACAATCTTCATGCTTTGCCCTCCAAGCACATAACTTGGCCTGACAAGAAGTGGAAAGCCTAACTTTTTAGAAAGTTCAACAGCATCCTCGGCATTTTCGATTGTTCCGTAAAGCGGATAGGGAATATCGTTTTCTTTTAGCAAATCAGAAAATCGGCCTCTGGATTCTGCCAGATCAAGTGCTTCAAAACTCGTTCCAATTATTTTAATCCCGTATCTTTCAATTTTTTCTGCAAGTTTAAGTGCCGTTTGTCCTCCCAGTTGAATGATAACCCCTTCCGGTTTTTCATGGAGGATGATGTCATAGATATGCTCCCAGAAAACCGGCTCAAAGTAAAGCTTGTCTGCTACGTCAAAGTCCGTTGAAACCGTTTCAGGGTTACAGTTGATCATAATCGTCTCATAGCCGCATTCTTTGGTCGCCAAAACGCCATGTACACATGAATAATCAAATTCAATTCCCTGCCCGATTCGATTGGGCCCTGAACCTAAAACGATGATTTTTTTCTTGTCAGATACCTCTGATTCATTTTCATCCTCGAAAGTAGAATAGTAATAAGGTGTCTGCGCTTCAAACTCTGCAGCACAAGTATCTACCAGTTTATAGACCCGCTTGATTCCAAGATCATTTCTTTTCTTATAAACTTCACTTTCGAGACAGTTTAACAGGTGAGCGATTTGTCTGTCTGCATATCCTTTCTTTTTGGCCTCTTTCAACAAAGGCCGGGAAATATCGCTGATGGTGTATTTCTCAATCTCTTTCTCCAGCGTGACCAGCTCTTCTATCTGATTTAAGAACCACGGATCAATCCCGGATAACTTATGTATTGTTTTGAAAGGGATACCCAGCTTAAATGCATCATAGATATGGAACAGACGATCCCAGCCCGGATGTTCCAGGCTTTCAAGGATCGCATCCTGGTCTTTCAATTCTTTTCCATCAGCCCCTAGTCCGTTTCTTTTGATCTCCAGCGACTGACATGCTTTTTGAAGGGCTTCCTGGAATGTCCTCCCTATACCCATGGCCTCTCCGACTGACTTCATTTGAAGTCCAAGCATTTTGTCGGATCCTTTGAATTTGTCAAAATTCCATCTGGGAACCTTTACAATTACGTAGTCAATAGCAGGTTCAAACAGGGCAGATGTCGTCTTAGTAATTTGATTTTTAAGCTCATCCAGGTTGTATCCAATTGCCAATTTTGCCGCAATCTTTGCGATGGGGTATCCTGTCGCTTTAGATGCAAGTGCCGAAGATCGGGAGACTCTCGGGTTAATCTCAATTCCAATAATATCTTCCGTCTCCGGATTCACTGAAAATTGCACATTGCACCCCCCTGCAAAATGGCCAATGCCATTCATCATTAATTTAGCCATATCCCTCATCCGCTGATAAACCGTATCGGAAAGTGTCATAGCCGGAGCTACAGTGATAGAATCTCCGGTATGTATGCCCATGGGATCAAAGTTCTCAATGGAACAAATGATAATGATATTTCCGGCATTATCTCTGAGCAGTTCAAGTTCGTATTCTTTCCACCCCATAATACTCTGCTCTACCAAAACTTCGTGAATTGGAGAGGCTTGCAGACCTGCATTCAAAGCGGTATCAAAATCTTCAGGAGAGTTAACAAAACCTCCTCCGTATCCTCCCAATGTGTAGGAAGGGCGAATTACCAGCGGAAATCCAATCTCCTGAGCAATTTCTTTCCCCTTGAGAAATGAAGTAGCCGTTTCTCCTTTACACACGCCAATCCCTAATGCTATCATCTTATGACGGAACTTTTCCCTGTCCTCCGTCGTCTCAATTGCATCGGTATTCACTCCGATCATATCTATATTGTATTTTTTCCAGATACCTGCTTTTTCACAATCTATCGCAAGGTTTAAGGCTGTTTGCCCTCCCATCGTAGGAAGTACGGCATCTATGTTCGGGTGCTTTTCCAGAATCTCCCGAATAGCATTCTTTGTAAGCGGCTTTAAATAAATGTTATCTGCTGTTACGGGATCCGTCATGATCGTAGCGGGGTTGGAATTGATCAAAGTGACCTCAATGCCCTCCTCTCTTAACGACCTTGAGGCCTGTGAGCCTGAGTAGTCAAATTCGCACGCCTGACCGATGATGATAGGGCCGCTTCCAATAATAAGTACGGATTTAATGTTGGGATTTTTTGGCATAAGTTGAAGATCGTTTACCGGAATCAGTTCGGATTAAAACAAATTCCGACAAAATTAAGGGATAGAGAGCGAGAGACAAAAGGAAATATAAATTACTCAGGGGCTCGTCCTAAAATAAGTTGACAGGTTTTTATTTATTTCTGTTATCAATTTACAATAATACTACACCATCCTAAATAATTTAATTTTAATTTTTTAACTTTACTGTTATGGAATTTAAACAAATTCAAACTGAAATGCGTAAACTTGATAAAGCGGTAGGAAAAGATACCTCTGAAGCAATTCTGAAACTTATGGACTTAAAAGCACAAACGTTCGAACAAAAATTAGACATGCTTTCTAATGAGGTTAAGCAGATTAATGCACAGATGAATATACAAAATAACAATATTAAAACTTTAATTGCCATTGTTGGACTTCTCTCTGTTTTAGCATCTATCGCAGGACAGTTTATTAATTAAAAATAAACTTTTCAAGAGTCCATTAGCATCGCATATCCCAAGTTTAAAGAAGCAATTGAGCACAAATAAAAAAGTGAATAAAAATCATGGCCCTCTTAAAATCAAATAAGTCCCATCCAAGACAAGTAGAATAGAAAGGTGTAGTTTGTAACTACACTTAGGGGGTATAATGATTCGTTAATTTCCGGAGAGTTCAAAACTTACCGGAAGTTTCCTGCTAAAAGGATAACGAGAAAGACTCATCCGGACCATTGTAGAACAATGTGCATCTGGATAGAATATCTCTTCCAATTAATACTTGAAAAGGCTGTCCGCTTAAATCGGCACACAGTGTTTGAACGCTGATAATATTCGGCTGACTTATGGGTAAAATAACGCCGGTATCATATAACAACTGTTCAGTTAATCCGCTCGCAGTGTGAACTTTTTGGATGTCAAAAGGAATCAAGTTAAGTTCATCAACGATAGATGGGGATATACATGTGCCTGATGCCCCTGTATCTATTAAAGCCATCGCTTTTTTCGATGGGACTTGTTTATTCTCCTTTTTTAACTGAATTGCCACAAATTGAGGAGGAACTATTGTAACCTCTATTATTGGGGCCGGTTTGATGAAGATTAGTAACTCTAGCGGTAAGAAACGGCATCCCTAAAGATTAAATTCCTGGTAAAATTTATGGTATGGTTAACGTCATCATCAATATTCTTAACTAAAAACGCCTTAATCCCATACTCCTCAACACCTTCTTTCAAAGCATCCTGACGATTTAACCACACACCGAGTAAATCTTCACCACTAATCACAGCAAATCCTCCTTCAGGGTTTTTAGCTTTAAGTTCATCCTGAATACTTTTGAAGTATTTCATTTCTTGCTCTAACATAAAACTTGTGATCTCATTAAATCAATGTTAATAGAATAATTGTAAAGATATAACTTTTCTCGGCAAAATAAATCATTACAATGCTATTTAGCGGGATAGCGTGACAATATAAGATATCAGGGTGCACTTACAAACTACATCCGGCAGAGGGTAAAAAGAAGGGAAGCTCCGGATATGAAACTTCCCTTACCTATGAAAAATCTACTCAAAAAATCACAGCAAACATAAGAAGAATAGGAAAAAAACTACACTCGGAGAGGGAGTTATTTGACAAATAATTGTTTTATTTTCCCATAAACAACCGTTTTTAACTCTTCGTTGATCGTACCGAGTTTTCTTTTTATCAATGACTTCGGAATGGTTACGACTTTATGTAATCGGATGACTGAATCTACTGACAAACCCGTATATGTCCAATATTTGGAATTTCTTTTGATAAGGACATCACTATCCAAAAGACCGTCAGCTATTTTGCTTGAAATAAAGGCAATGATTACATGTTCATAGCTTCCTATTCCGGAAGTCAGGCAAAGTGCAGGTCTCACTTTCAATATGGAAAAGTCATCAAAAGGAAAAGGAACCAATACGATTGTATTCTTAATCATTTATAGGCGTTCCGTCAGTTAATGAATAAATATCTTCTGCGGGGTCATTGAGAAAGTCAAACGCAGGATTGTTGGAAATAGATTTTAAATATAAACTGTCCTCGTTATCTGTTTCTTCCGGATCAAAAAAAATGCAAACCCGAACGTTTTTTTCCGATACTTTTTGCATATTAAAATTAGTCTTTTATTTGAAAAGACAGCATAGAGTTATCACTGCCGGGTTACAAACTACACCTCGTTGGGAAGAGATGCTATCATCTTATTCATCCTTTAATCCCGGTGCTGACTTTTTACCTCTTCACAAACTTCAGCAAACGGCCGGCCGGCAGCTGTATCAGATACAGACCGCTGTGGAGGGAGGCTGCATCTACCCTCGTGTTCGTGGTGCTTTCCAGCACTAACTCCCCTCCTACGCTCAGGATGCGGATCGTGCTTTCCACGGGAGACCGCACTTCCACGTAACGACCCGAAGGATTCGGAAAAACTACTACTTCCACTGCATCGCCCGCTGCACTCAGCGGCTCCCTCTCTTCCGGCGGACATGCGGTAATCGTTACTGCCTGTGTTTGCGTGGCGGTGTTGCCTGCCTTATCAGTGTAGGTCCATGTGATGGTGGTGTTGGAGGTAATGGGGAAAGAGGGTACATTGTGTGTGCCCATGATCTGCCCGTCATCACAATTATCCGTGGCTTTGGGGATGGTGAGGTCATTTTCTTCAAGTGAGCATGCTGCGGTAATGATGTTCAAGGCTGTAACTGTCGGGGGCATGGTGTCTTGTATGGTCACGTCCTGTGTTTGCTCGGACATATTGCCGGCCTCGTCCGTATATACCCACGTGATAGTAGTGGTGCCGGCCTGAATGGGGAAGTTGGTATCGTCTTTGACGGCCACTTTGACTGTCCCTCCACAGTTGTCTGTGGGAGCAGCAGGTTTGGTCAGGTCAGTTTCCGCACTGATCGGACATTGTGCGGTAACCGGAGCTAAGTTCCCTGTAACCGTTGGGGGAGTGTTGTCTACTATCACGTCCTGCATTTGTGTGGCGGTGTTGTCCGCATCATCGGTGTAGGTCCAAGTGATGGTGA
>JACONI010000071.1 GCA_014323825.1 Ekhidna sp.
CAAGGTTTTTGTGGTGCTGTGGTGGTTGTCTTGAACAGGATTTACTTGATTTTAGGATGGAAAGGGAACTTTTGGAAAGGTGGAAACTTTCCAAAAGGGAGTTGTCTATTTAAAACTTGAGGGTTGCTGCTCTTGCCTGTCCGGCTTGTGGATTCATCTTTATATTCTTTTCCCGCTGATGGCGCGGATGGACGCAGAGGTTCTTGCAGCCCGTTTCGGGGTTGTTGTTGAGCGTTCAGCAGGTATTTTAGTCCGGTCAGCGGGTATTTTAGTCCGGTCAGCGGGTATTTTAGTCCGGTCAGCGGGTATTTTAGTCCGGTCAGCGGGTATTTTAGTCCGGTCAGCGGGTATTTTAGTCCGGTCAGCGGGTATTTTAGTCCGTCCAGCAGGCATTTTTGTCCGGTCAGCGGGTATTTTAGTCCGTCCAGCAGGCATTTTAGTCCGGTCAGCGGGTATTTTTGTCCGGTCAGCAGGTATTAAAAGTGAAGGATTCGCCAAAGCGGAGAGGGCTGCTACGATGCTATCGTCGTGATTTAAACCTTCAAAGTTTAAAATAAAAACAACTATCATTGCATGAGGATATTAAGCAGGGTTAAGTAACAATACCTATTTTTAAATGTCTAAAAGACTAATTGCGGCCTCTGTTCTTTCTGCAGATTTCGCTCACCTTCACCGGGATGTTGAAATGCTCAATGAAAGCGAAACTGATTACATCCACATAGATATGATGGACGGTGTATTTGTTCCTAACATTTCCTTTGGATTTCCCGTTTGCGATGCGATTTATCGTCATGCCAGAAAGCCGATGGATTTTCATCTGATGATCAAGGATCCCACCCCTTATTTGGAGCGTTGTATTCATTCCGGGGCTGCCATAATCACTGTTCACTATGAGACGTGTGACCATCTTCACAGAACGGTTACCCGTATCAAAGCATTAGGTGCCAAAGCGGGAGTTGCTGTTAATCCCCACCTACCCGTAGATCATTTGAATGATGTTCTTCCTTTTGTTGATTTGGTACTACTCATGTCCGTTAATCCGGGTTTTGGAGGTCAAAAATTCATAGAGACAACTTATCAGCGAGTTGCTCGGCTCAAAGAAAATGCCGGGGCTGTTAATCCCGGTCTGTTGATTGAAGTGGATGGTGGTGTGACAGATCAAAATGCCGGTAAATTATTTGAAAGCGGGGCAGATATTTTGGTTGCCGGAAATTTTATTTTCAATGCAGAAAATCCTCGGTATGCCATTTCAAATCTTAAAAAAGCCTGACATTTGAAGTCGCTGTTTCTATTTTTTTCGCTGTTTTTCAGCTTACTGCTTCACGGACAAAGAGCCGTTTTGGAAGGTAGGATAGTGGATGACAGCGGTCAGCCCGTACCTGCTGTCAATATCATTTTAAAATCAGATCGAACCATTGGTACTGTTTCCAATGCGAATGGATACTTCAAACTTGATCTTGAGCAGGGAAGCCATGATCTGATCTTATCTCATGTTCAATACGGAACTCATGAGTTTAATGATGTAGCTACCGGTGCAAGTGAATTATTCATTGTCACTTTAAAGAAGAACATTCGCCAATTGGAGGATGTCATCGTAGCAGGGAGCCCGCCACGAGATGCAATAGATCCGGCCGTTAAAATAGCCGCTGAGTCTGCCCAAAACCTTCCTTCAGCTTTCGGTGACTTCAATAAGGTACTGCTTACCTTGCCAGGGGTTTCCGGCAACAATGAACTCTCGTCTACATACAATGTGCGTGGCGGAAACTTTGATGAAAACCTCATTTATGTAAATGATATTCCGGTGTATCGTCCTTTTTTAGCGAATGCAGGGAGGCAGGAGGGACTAAGTTTTATAAACCCTAGCCTGGTGAATGATATCCGTTTTTATGCAGGGGGCTGGGAGGCAAAGTATGGAGATAAACTTTCTTCGACACTCAACATAGATTATAAAGAACCCGAAGGTCCGGAAGGAAATATGACCATTGGGCTGCTTGGCGGATCTGCATACATTGGAAACAGAATCAATGATGACATTCAATATTTATTTGGTGCAAGACACAGGGATTCCAGGTACCTGCTCGGAACATTAGAGACCCGCGGAGAGTACTTGCCTGTTTATACGGACGTGCAGGGTTTCCTGACCTTCGATTTGTCAAAGGGTGTGCAAAATATAAACCGGACGAAACTTAACTGGCTTTTTTCTTACGGGCGAAACAGGTACTTAACCCTTCCCGTCAGCCAGTCCACGGAATTCGGTACTGTGTCCCAAGTGCTGAGAATACAGACAGCATTCAACGGAAGGGAAGAACTGGACTATGACACCTATCAGTCCGGGATTAACCTTTCTCACAGATGGTCTGACAGCTTCTTAAGCAGGTGGATTGTCTCGGGAGTGTATACCGGTGAAAGGGAAAACTATACCGTGGAAGGTGCTTACAGAATATGCGATATAGATAACGCTCCAAGTTCAACAAGTTTCAATGACTGTATCGTAGTGCGAGGGCAGGGCACTGACTATTCATACGGAAGAAATAAACTGGAAGCAAATTTATTGAGTGCAGAATGGAGAAATGAGATCTTGCTTTCCGACTGGTCTGTCCTGGAGACCGGAGCAGGATATGCACGCAATATTATTGATGATCGGTTGAATGAATATGCATTCCTTGATTCGGCAGGCTTTGTTACTTTGAACCAAAGCACCTTCAATGCCCTGAACCTGGCAATTAATCAGTTTACAGGATATCTTCAAACAACCGTCTTTTCTAAAGATTCAATGCACGCTTTAAATGCCGGAATAAGAGCCAATTATCTTGACTACAACAACCAATTACTTTTTAGTCCGCGATTCATTTATCGGTTTAAGCCGAGATGGGATAAGGAGACCTCTTTCAGGATTTCCGTTGGACAGTACAGTCAGCCGCCTTTTTATCGGGAACTAAGAGATCCGGAGGGAAACATCAGAGAAGAAGTTCAGGCTCAGCGGTCGCTTCATTTCATAGGAGCAATGGAACATGTGTTTAATATGTGGAATCGTCCTTTTTTATTTACCGTGGAAGGCTACTACAAAAGACTTAGCGATGTGATTCCGTATGATATTGACAATGTAAGGCTAAGATACTTTGCTAATAATGATGCGGAAGCCTTTGCCAGGGGACTTGATCTTAGAATTAACGGAGAGTTCATTAGAGGAACCCAATCCTGGTTCAGTCTTGGTTTTTTAAGGACAAAAGAAGATATCGTTGAAGATGATAAAAGATATATCCGCAGACCTACCGACCAGAACATAAACCTTGCCTTTTATTTCGAAGATCACTTACCTAACGATCCCTCCATGAGGGTCTATGTCAATTCAGTTATTGGTTCCGGCTTTCCCTCGGGGCCTCCGAATAATTTTAATGCAAGAAATATTTTTTCAGGAGATGAATACTACAGAGTGGATATCGGATTATCAAAATCATTTGAATTAACTAATCATAAGTATCTGAAAACCTTTTGGTTAAGACTGGAAGTTTTAAATGTTTTAGCGGCAGATAATACGTTATCCTATTCGTGGATACAGGATGTTAATGGTGCTCAGTTAGCCATCCCTAATTCATTATCGGCACGGTTTTTGAACCTTAAGATTTCAATAAATCTTTAAATAAACAGAGATTTAATTTTTATATAATAAAATTAATATAAATTAAAATGAAAAAGTTATTAATTGTTCTTTTACTGATTACAGGTGGAACCGTCACTTCACAGGTTCAGGAATACAAAATAATCACAGTGGTAGAGTCCATTGTTCAGGGCGGAATAGGCCGTTCAAGAATGATCGAGAACAAGTCTGAGCAGGATATTGATGAGTTTACTACCGAACGAACCGATGGTAAAAAAAGTGATCAGGGAAAAATCAAAAGACGAGATGCAAAAGTCGATCTGTTTGCAGAATCCAAACTTCTCAATTTTTACAGCAGCACGGGAATTAATTTTCGTAATATTGCATCAAATGACGCATTGATTTCATCTAAACTAAGTCAAATGTTAGAAAAGGGATGGGAACTCGCCTTCGTTATCGGGGGTGTGGAAGCGGACTCAGGAATAGATGATGGAGCAGGAATATTTATAACGAGGTATATTTTTAAAAGGTAATAAAAGTTAATTATGAAATTATTCAGGCTAAAAATAGTGGTGGTTGCAGTGATTTTCATCATGTCCTGCTCAAGGCAGGTAACCCGAATTAACCCGGATCAGCAGGTTGATCTCAGTGGACGTTGGAACGATACGGATTCCAAGTTAGTAGCGGAAGAGATGATCAAAGATGTTACCGGACGTCCGTGGCATAACAACTTTAACATTGAAAATGACAGAAAACCTGTCGTGATCGTAGGATACGTCCGGAATAAAAGCTCAGAGCACATTGAAGCGGAAACGTTTATTAAAGACATAGAGAGAGAGTTTATCAATTCCGGATTTGTAAGAATGGTTTCCAATGCGGAATTTCGAGAGAAGCTGAGAGAGGAGCGGGCAGAACAAGGAGAGTTTGCATCTCCGGAAACGCAGGCTAAATGGGGTAAAGAACTAGGTGCGGATTTTATGATGTTTGGAGTAATTACTGCGGTTACCGATTCTTATAAAAAGGAAAAGGTGGTTAATTACAAGGTCAATCTTGAGTTGTCGAATATTGAATCAAACGAAAAAGTCTGGATTGGAGATAAAGAGATCAAGAAATACATCAAAAACTAAACCGGGCCTTATTATCTCAATTCAGGAATCTTCGTTTTAAGAGGCATGAAGCAGTTAATATCTTGTCTTTTGCTTTTAAGCGCAGCAGGCTGTGCTTCCTTTTACGATCTCAATTACGAATTCAATAAGCATTTTGAAGATGGTAATATACAAGAGGCCGCTGCCGTTCTGGATCAGAACAGGAAAGCGGTAAAAAGCAAAACAAGGTTTCTTTACTATGCAAACCGGGGAGTGGTGGAGCATCTGCTCGGAAACTATGAAGAAAGTAATAACTGGTTAGAGCAGGCGTACATTTTTGGTGAGGACTATCAAAAGAACTATCTTAATTTTGCGGCTTCTTATTTTCTAAATCCTAATTTAATCGTATATCCCGGGGAAGATCATGAGCACTTAATGCTGCTGTATTATAAAACACTCAACTACCTTAAAATGGAGGACTTTGAAGCAGCACTGGTAGAGTGTAGAAGGCTAAATCAGAGGCTTTATGAGCTTGGAGATAAATATGTCTCCGAAAGCAAATTCCAGAGAAATGCATTCATTCACAATTTGATGGGAATTGTTTACGATGCCTCCGGTGACTACAACAATGCCTTTATTGCCTACCGAAACGCCTTGGAAATTTACCAGGAAGAGTATTCGGAAATGTTTGGATTGAAGACTCCCGAACAGTTAAAGCGCGATATTATCCGTACCGGATCATTGGCGGGATTTCCGGAGGATGTCGACAGATACGAAGATCAATTTGAAATAACATACGATCCAAGAAAGTCAGAGGGCGGTGAACTTATCTTTTTCTGGCATAACGGACTCGCACCCGTTAAAGATGAATGGTCAATCAATTTCGTGATAGTGGATGGGGGTGGAGGTCAGGTCTTCTTTCAAAATGAAGACCTGGGCTTAAACTTTCCCTTCTATTACGATGAGTCTGAGTCTGACGATGAAGACGCAAGTATTACTGACTTAAAAGGGTTTAGAGTAGCCTTTCCTAAGTATGTTGAAAGAGTGCCCTATTTCCTGAATGCTGATTTACAGGTCGGAGACAAATACTACCGGTTGGAGAAAGCAGAAGATGTGAATGCAATTGCCTTTAAAACACTGGAGCAAAGGATGTTAGTCGAGTTAGGTAAAGGGTTGCTTAGGATAGCCATCAAGAAAGCTGTCGAAAAGCAGGTAAGGAAGGAAAATGAAACACTGGGGTTTCTCGTCGGTGTGATAAATTTTGCAAGTGAGCAGGCTGATACAAGAAACTGGCAGACCATACCTCATAGCATTCATTATTCAAGAGTTCCATTGGCAAAGGGTAAAAATGAGGTGACACTTTATACGGACGGGCCAAGATCAGAGAGTACTCGGCAATTCTTTTTTAACGGGGTCAAAGGTAAAACCCATTTCCAGACCTATCAGTCTCTGGAAACAAACGTAGGCTTCTGATCGCCAAACACTTTTTTTTGTATTTTGACCCAAAGACATTTACTTTAACGACCAAATCAAACTGATAAGCAATGTTTACCGAATATGAAATAGAGACGATGATGGAGTACCCGGAGGTACAGTCCGCTGCATTGGAATTGAAGAAGGAATTTCTAAAAACCGAAGCACCTTACCTTGAAATCAGTGATGAGGACTTTTTTTCACTAATTGTGATGACACCAACAATAGGTATTGCAATGGCAGATGGCAATATTAGCTTATGGGAAGAGATGGCACTCAATAAGAAAGCCAGGAAACTGTCTAAGGGTGGATATTTTATGAAAAAAGATCCGGTAGTTTATGCGATGAAGTACCTGATCAAAAATTACTACAACTGGTCAGATCGCTTTTTTGAGGTTCTTAAAACTACCATTCAGACTACTTGTAAACTGGATGATTTGAATTTTACACCTTTTGAGCGTGATAAGAAGATAGACTATCGGGAATTTAAAAAAGCTGTTTTAGAATCTCCCTACATATTGATCCGGTTTATTGCCAGTTTTTTCCTCGAAAAAGATGAAGACATCATAAACGGTAATCACAAAATTGGTAAGGCCGAATGTCAGCGGCTTCTAATCATTGGTGAAAAATTGGAACTGGATAAAATCCCTGTTTTTCAAATGTTTTGTCAGACTTTTAAATAAAAACAAATTCTTTGCTTTTTCTATGTGTGAATAAATTTTAGATACTGTCACAAAAAGTATGATTTATAACTTGTTCAAAAAGAACAAGTTAGCGTAAAATTGCATAGAAGTTAATTTTTAAAGCTAATGAAAATACAAATCACATTAACCTGCCCTCCATGTAAGCGTACAAATATCGTTAAAAACGAAAAAAACTAAAAAGCAAAATTATTTGTGCAACGCCTGCTCCCGCCCGTTTATCGGCGACCATGCTTTGAGCTATAAAGGGGTTCATTTTAACACGATTACCCTGATCACAAGGATGTTGGTGAGAGGTTGTGGCCTCAGAGCTATAAGCGTTATTTTGGGTATATCGCTTGGAAAAGTATTGAAGACCTTAGAAAGACAGCAGGTAGACCTCCAGCTCAAACGTAGCTTTTACGATAAACCGGAAGTGGATGAGTTCCGGACTTATGTAGGGAAGAAGAGCCATAAGAAATGGTTTATTTTTTCACCAAAACACGTCTGCGTCCATCAGCGAAATCTGCGGGAGAGTAGAGAGCCTGTCGCATGGGTCTTGGGCAAACGTAATGAAAAGACCGTCAGGGCGTTACGGGATAAAATAGAGGCACCAGGCATAAAATAGGGCAGTTTATTGACGGGTAATTGGAAGCGTTTTAAGCGGGTATTTAGAGATACCCATCACCTGATAGGCAAGGCGGGCACTAAGGGCATTGAAGGGAACAACTGTCGGTTAAAGCACCGGATAAGACGAGCCTTTAGACGGACGTGTTGTTTTTCAAAAAAGATGGAAAATCACATCTAGGCGATCAGGTATAAAAAAACCTCCCACATAATGAGGATGCCGCAGTAGGCTTTTTCACTTCTTCACAAACTTCAACAAATGCCCGTCCGGCAGTTG
>JACONI010000072.1:0-2367 GCA_014323825.1 Ekhidna sp.
CCAGGCAGGGGGTCGGTGTTGTCTTCTATGGTCACTTCTTGCGTTTGCTCGGATGTATTGCCTGCCTCATCGGTGAAGGTCCACGTGATGGTGATTTCAGAGGTGATGGGGAAATCGGTGATATTGTGCGAGCCCTTGATGGAACCATCGCAATTGTCCGTAGCGGTGGGTGCTTTCAGGTTCAGGTCATCTCCGGAGGTGATCTCGCCGCAATCTACGGTAAGTGCCTCCAAATCCATACCAGGCAGGGGGTCGGTGGTGTCTTGTATGGTCACGTCCTGCGTTTGCGTAGCGGTGTTGCCGGCATCATCGGTGTAGGTCCACTCGATGTTCGTGTTTGTCGTAATCGGGAATGCGTCAGCAGCGACATTGTGTGTGCCATCGATCTCCCCGCCGTCGCAAGTGTCCATCGCTTTAGGGACGGGCAGTTCAGCCTCCTCCAACTTGCATTCTTGGGTAATTACTGCCAGAGAGCCACCAGCGACTCCTTTTTTGGGAGCCGGAGCGGTGTTGTCTCCTGTTATGTTCACGGTCTGCGTTTGCGTAGCGGTGTTGCCCGCATTATCGGTGTAGGTCCACTCGATGTTCGTGTTCGTTGTAATCGGGAATGCGTCAGCGGCGACATTGTGTGTGCCATCGATCTCCCCGTCGCAAGTGTCCATCGCTTTAGGGACGGGCAGTTCAGCTGCCTCCAGCTTGCATTCTTGGGTAATTGCGTCCAGAGAGCCGCCAGCGACTCCGTTTTTAGGAGCCGGAGCGGTGTTGTCTCCTGTTATGTTCACGGTCTGCGTTTGTGTAATGCTTTTGCTATTATGGGTATAGGTCCATGTAATGGTGGTTTCAGACCCAACTGAGAAACTGTCATCTGTGACAGCCGTGATCATTGTCCCGTCACTCCCGGAGCAGCCGGTCGTAGCGGTTGGAGTGAGTAAAGCGATACATTGTGAGGTTACTTTCGGGAGGGTCATCATCTCCGCCCGCAATTCCACCAACTCATCCTCTGTAATGTTCCAGCGATACGTGCCGGTGAGTATGGCTCTTGCGTCCTTGCCTGCGCAAGAGTAATGAGCCGGTGCGCCGAAAGTGATGTTAGAGGGGATTCGGGCCTCTTCCGATGTTTTAGTGCTCCATCCGATCAGGAGTTTATCATAGTTTTCGGAAGACATGGAGGTATTGTCTTTAAACATGGCCTCCATTTCTGTCACGCTGCTGATGTCCCAGTTACTGATGTCTTGGTTGAAGTCAGAGCTGCTAAACATTCTCCACATTTCTGTCACGCTGCTCACGTTCCAGTTGCTGATGTCTTGGTTGAAGTCAGAGAACCTAAACATGGCCTTCATATCTGTCACGCTGCTCACGTCCCAGTTACTGATGTCTTGGTTGAAGGAAGCCTCGGAAAACATGCCATTCATATCTGTCACGCTGCTCACGTCCCAGTTACTGATGTCTTGGTTGAAGTCAGAGTCGATAAACATGCCATTCATATCTGTCACGCTGCTCACGTTCCAGTTACTGATGTCTTGGTTGAAGTCAGAGTCGATAAACATGCCATTCATATTCGTCACCTTCCCCACATCCCAGTCGCTGATGTCTTGGTTGAAGTCAGAGCTGCTAAACATGCTCTCCATATTCGTCACCTTGCTCACATTCCAGTCGCTGATGTCTTGGTTGAAGTCAGAGTAGATAAACATGCTCTCCATATTCGTCACCTTGCTCACATTCCAGTCGCTGATGTCTCCGTTTAATACAGCCTCCTCAAACATGTAGGACATATCCGTCACGTTTGAAAGGTCAGGGACCCCCGCATCATCGGCAATGGTGAGGTTACTGCATAATCCAAAAGCACTGTTCATGGAAGTCCATCGGTTATCTCCCCACTTTTTGACGGAGCGTATCTGCTCCGCCGCCGTGAAGTTATCGGAGAAGTAGATGCGCGGAAATGTTCCGCTGATGGTAATGGTGTGTGTTCCTGCATTAGCGTAGTCATGGGAAGCATCTCCGGTGTGGGTTTTGTTATCGGCAGGTTCGTCTTCTCCCCAGTTTACGGTGTAGCTATAGGTCTCCCCACTAACAGTAGGGATGGTAATGGTTTCGTTGTCATTTTTCGTCTCCCACGTGGTGATGAAGGGTTTGGGATCATCCTGTGCATGGACAGAAAGTGTGAGAAGCAATGCAGGGATGATGAGAAAGGCTCTTTTCATTGACCTTCTCCCGCAGATTACGCTGACTGTCGCAGAGCGGAGAAAGGCTTTTTTTATTGACCTTCTCCCGCAGATTACGCTGATTGTCGCAGAGCGGAGAAAGGCTTTTTTTATTGATCTTCCTCCGTTATGAATAATTTTAGGAGGGGGGGGGGGGTTAAATTGT
>JACONI010000072.1:2387-88323 GCA_014323825.1 Ekhidna sp.
GGGGGGGGGGGGGGGATTAAATTGTATTTTCTCTAGCTGTACGTTTTTTGTAAGTGTTTTCATAAGGCTTATATATTTTGAATTTTCAGATAAAATAATAGTAAAATTTTTCACAAACTAAATAACTCATTTCCAAAGCTGCAAGGGGTTTCGGATTTTTTTTAAAATTATGAGAGATTTTTTTATTTTACCGGTATTTAAGGCAGGGTCCGGTGGTGCCGAATATTGTAATATAGCTTAGCCGGCGGAAGCCGATGTCGCTTTAAGCATGCATTATAATATATCATTCATTAACAGTATCAGGAGAAGATATAAAGAGTAGTCAAAAGGGTCTCGTTGAAAAATCGGAGGTTTTTGCTTAACCTCAGAATTAATTATATTCGCGAATCAACCCAAGAGACAATATGACCTACTTCATTGTAACCATCACCTACATTTTGATACTGGCAGGTATCATCATTTATAAAAGCAAAGGCGTTAAAAATGAAGAAGATTTTATTGTCGCCGGAAGAAATGTTCCGGTCTATTTACTCATTGGAACACTCGTTACTACGTGGATAGGTTCCGGTAGTTTGTTTGGCACTGCCGGACTTACTTTTCAGGTGGGTTTTTCGGAATTGTGGTTTTCACTAGGAGCCTGGATTGGCATTCTGGCTGTTTACTTCATCGCTGCAAGAGTGAGAAGAATATCGCAATATACACTAACAGACCTTTTGGAAAAGAGATATTCTCCCCTGGCAAGGCTTCTTGGAACCCTTACGATCATTGTCGCATACCTGATCATTGCCGGCTACCAATTCAAAGGAGGCGGTAGATTTCTTTCCATTCTGACAGAAGGATCGGTCTCTGTTGAACAAGGTACTCTTATCACATTTTTAATCATTATTCTTTTCACAGTACTTGCAGGAATGGTCTCCATTGTTTCCATTGATATTTTTAATGGCATCATCATGATATTAGCCATTGTTCTTGCAGTCCCCTTCGCTATTTCAGGTTTTGGCGGATGGGGAAATGTGGTTGATACCATTAATGAAGTAAGTCCGAATCACCTTTCCCTATTTGAGGGACATGAACCAACATGGTATATTGCTATCATGCTGCCTACTTTGATGCTGCTTCTCAGTGAAAGCAGCGTTTACCAAAAGTTTTCTTCTGCAAAAGATGCAAAATCAGCCAGGAAAGCAGTGATGGGAATGTTTATCGGCGTAGTAGGAATTGAGTTCTTAATGTGTCTGTTAGCCGTCGTCGGATTTGCCATTTACGCACACGATCCAAGGTTTTTCCTGGCTGACGGCTCGGTCAATGCCCCGATGTCGGAAGAAATCATTTTGCGGATCGGATTTGAACAACTACCTGTGTTCGTTGGTTCTCTGTTATTTGCCGGAGGTGCGGCAATCATTCTTTCAACAGGCAATACTTTTTTAATAGTGACCTCCACCAATTTTTCAAGAGATATTTTAGAAAAATATTTTATGAAAGAAATGTCCGAAAAAACCAAACTTCTTGTTCAAAGAGTATCCATCTTGCTTTTGGGCTTTGTTGCTTATTTGATTATGACTCAGTTTGAGGAGATTCTATCTATGGCCTTCATCTCTTATACCATGATTGGAGCTGCTTTAGCCCCCCCCCTATTAGCAACCTTCTTTTGGAAACGTGTCACAAAGCAAGGAGGTATTGCATCCATTCTGGCCGGAATGTTATCTGTGGTAATCATTGAAGTGCTCAACAGATCAGATGTTGCACTTGACTTGGGCATTATTTCATTTCCATTTGACCCCAAAATGGTAGCAATTCCGGCATTAATTGCCTCAGTAACCGCATTGATAGTTGTAAGTTTATTAACAAAGCCAACAGCCGGAGAAAGAGTAGCACCTTTCTTTGAGAAAGAGTAGTTTATGTTAATTTTACACAAACGTTTGAGGATCGAGTTCTCCGGCGATTTACTTGTATAACTACTTTATTCTATCAAAATCATAATATTCTCATTAAAATGAAGGAATTCGGAGTAAAATCTTCTAAAAATAACCTCTCTAATCTAAGTATAAAAGTAAAAGAAGCACACTGGAACCTAAGTCAATCCGAACTCATCGAGGATATACTCAAAAGCGGAGAAGGCGTACTTACCTCAACCGGTGCATTAATGTGCGATACCGGAAAGTTCACGGGCAGATCTCCAAAAGATCGGTTCATCGTGGAAGATGAGAAGACAAAAGATGTCGTATGGTGGAGTAACATCAACCGGCCTTTTTCTCCTGAAAACTTTGACAAGCTGTTTGAGGCCATGGTAAAATTTCTTGAAGACAAGAAAGTATATGTTCGGGAAGCCTACGCCGGCTCGGACAAAACGCACAGGTTAAGAGTAAGGGTTATCAATACTATGGCGTGGCACAATCTTTTTGCTTACAATATGTTCCTGAGACCTGAAGGCTACAAATTAAAAGATTTCGATCCAAACTTTACCGTTCTCTGCGTTCCGGAGTTTCATGCGGATCCGGAGAGGGACGGCACACGCCGGCCAAACTTTGCGATCATTAATTTCACAAAACGAATGATAATCATTGGGGGCACCGCCTATTCCGGTGAAATGAAAAAAGGAATCTTCTCTGTTTTGAACTTTATTCTCCCATATCATGAAAAGGTCTTGAGCATGCACTGCTCCGCAAACATGGCACTAGACCATACAGACACTGCCATCTTCTTCGGTCTTTCCGGCACCGGAAAAACCACACTCTCAGCCGATCCGAAACGATTGCTAATTGGCGATGATGAGCACGGATGGACTAGTAAGAATGTTTTCAACTTTGAAGGCGGATGTTATGCGAAGGTGATTGACCTTACAGAAGAGAAAGAACCGGACATCTATAAAGCGATACGATATGGAGCCATCCTTGAGAACACAAGATTTAAAGAAGGCTCCAGAGAAGTAGATTACGAAAATGCCACGGTCACAGAGAATACACGAGCATCTTACCCGATTGATCACATTAGAAATGCTGTAGAACCTTCCATAGGGGGGATTCCAAAAAACATCTTCTTCCTGACCTGTGACGCTTTCGGAGTAATTCCTCCAATTCAAAAATTATCGAAAGGTCAGGCTATGTATCATTTCATTTCAGGATATACTTCAAAAGTAGCAGGAACCGAGGCCGGAGTTACCGATCCGGAGCCGGTATTTTCTGCCTGCTTCGGTGCACCGTTTTTACCTCTACACCCTACAAAATATGCGGAGATGTTAGGAGAGAAAATGGATACTTATGATGTAAAGGTGTGGTTAGTCAATACCGGATGGACGGGCGGCCCTTATGGTGTAGGCAGCAGAATTAGCCTTAAATACACCCGAGCCATGATCACAGCGGCACTGGAGGGCAATCTTAATGACGTTGGCTACAGAACACATTCAATCTTCGGTGCTGAGATACCTACAACATGCCCGGGCATTCCCGGAGAGGTCCTGAGCCCTCGCGAGACTTGGAAAAACGATAAGGCATTTTATCGAAAAGCGAATGATCTTGCCGATAGATTCATTGATAATTTTAAAAAGTTTGAAGCGTTTGCTAATGACGAAATCATGGCCGGCGGACCTAAGAAGAATGAAAAATATTTATAACTGAAAAACTTCTTTACTCTCAGCTAAATAATGCTCCAACTATGGTATCGGGTTATTACAGCTGCTAATGTATAGCAAGAGTAAGTATCTTAATTCTTATCATCTTGAATGATTCGAATTAAAAACGGAGTGTGACGATAAATTAAAAGGCAGTGATTCTGTGGGGATCATTGCGCCAAAGAAAGATAATGATAATATTTACCATTCGAGAGCGGGGAGTACGCGCTATCTAAGTTGCAGATGTATGAAATTTTATAATTTACAATATAAGTTTTGATACGAATAGTTTTATCGGTAGTCTTTTTGATACCGATTTTTTTATTTGCACAGGAGCGTGACCGCACGAAAAAGAAGTCATCGACAGCTATATTTCCCGCAGTCAGTTATGCCCCGGAAACCGGTCTTCAGTTTGGAGTGGCAGCAGTTCGGGTGTTGAAAAGCAATGAGAAAAATCAATCAGACTATTTAAGGCAATCAACACTGTCACCTTTTTTTCTCTATACATTTAAGCACCAGATTATATCTGCTATTAACCTTACCTACTTTACTCCCAACGATAATTTGCTTGATGGATCCGTTCGGTATTTCAATTTTCCGGATGCTTACTTTGGAGTGGGAAATGATAATGATCCGAATGTCTCCGAGACTTATACAAATACTTTTTTTCAATTGCGGGGATCCTATCTGAAATCTACTTCAGCAAAAACATTTTTAGGGATTGGCTGGGATGGACAGTTTAACAGCATAAGGAAAATAATACCAAATGGAATGCTGGCATCGGACAATGCAGCAGGCATTGAGGGAGGATTGCTGTTGGGCTTGGGACCTGCTTTTCGTTATGATACAAGGGACAATACAATTTATCCTTCCAAAGGGTATTTTGTGACATTAAGAACACTTTTTACATACCTTGGAAATTACAGCTATACAAATTATTTGATAGATGCCAGGAAGTATATCAGCCTGTGGAATGAGGCTAATATTCTGGCCTTTCAACTATTCTCCGGTATGAATACAGGGGATAAAATCCCATTTTACAAACTCCCTCAGTTAGGCGGGGATGATCGTTTAAGAGGTATTTCAAACGCAAGTTTGTATCGGGACAGACAGATGATTTATGCTCAGGTAGAGTACAGAAGGCCTCTGTTTTGGCGGTTTGGAATGGCTGCATTTGCCGGAGTCGGAGATGTAGCCGAAGATTTCGGCGATTTTACTGTTTCGGAATTCAAATATGTTTTTGGTATGGGGGGACGTATGGCTGTTATTCCCGAAGATAAATTAAATATCAGAGTTGATCTAGGCGTAGCACGGGGAGGTCAAATTGCTATTTATGCCGGTATTAGAGAAGCTTTTTAGTGCTATGCGGCCCCCGCCTTTTTTAAGGAATTGATACGTTATCGAATGATTTGAAGCCATCCTTTACAAATGAAACTATTGGGAAATTGAATATGATAGTAATAAACCCCGGAGGGCGAGTCACCGCCGTCCCAATTATTATCATAGTCGTCTTTTTCATAAATAGTTTTTCCGGCTCTGTTTACAATGACTACATCTACGGGGACCGGAGTTTTAATTTCAAAACGGTCATTTAGCTTATCATTGTTGGGCGTGATTACGTTAGGGATAAATATCTCAGAAGTTTCGACTGTCAGCGTTTGCTCTATCAGACATTGCTCATCTATCTCCAGTCCTATGGAATAGACTCCGGGGTTTTGATAAGTATGTACGGGGTTGAGCTCAAAAGAAGTTTGGCCGTCTCCAAAGTCCCATGCCATTGCCCGGTTGTACTCTGTTTTGTTGAAAAACCGGAAGGTACTTGAACTAAAACAGTTCATAAATACCTCTTCTACCTCTATTTGTTCTATGGTTGTAGTATTTACTTCTACGGTTACACTTTCAGTAAACTGACAACCATTTGGTGTGGTAATATCTACTTCATAGACGGTACTTGTCGGAGGGTTAGCTATTGGATTTGAAATGCTTGTATTACTTAGTCCTATTTCAGGTCTCCAGTTATAATTCACTCCGCCGGCAGCAAGTAACTTGGTAGAGACTCCGTCACAAATTATCACATCGGGCGATATGCTCACCTGATCATCATAGATATTGATTGTGGTCTCAAAAGTATCTTCAGAGATACACGTGTCGTCATCTCTTACCGTCAGCCTTACGTTGTATGCTCCCGCTTTGTCAAAAGTCACCAATATGGCATCAGAAGTAGTTGAAGTCACTCCATTACCAAAATCCCAAAAGAACTCTTTACCTCCGGCACTTGTGTTGATAAACCGGATTGAACTTGGCAAGCACCCTGAGTTGATACCCTCGTTTTCTCTATTTTCATCAGTAGTTTGAAAGCCTGCCCGCAATGTTGCCAGGTCAAACTTGAATGCGACATTATTGCATCTCCGTGCTCTATTGGTTTCAGACCATGCGTTTTGAGTGGTCGGAAAATCATCCGTAGGCCCTCCGCAAGAACAAACAGATTGATAAACAATTCCTTTTTTATCAAACCTGCTTGTGCCCCCGTCAACATGGTCAGGAGTACCATTTGTGCTCCCGAAGTAGGTGGCGTAAAGCAGTTCAGACCCGTCTCCGGATAATACAAATAAATAGAAGTCGCCCCCGTCCGTTCTTCTTTGGTATGCATCCGAGGTAATCGGGAGGCCCCGCATGTTCAGGTTGCTGAAGCGAATACTCCCACCCCAACCGCTTAGGAAAAGGTTACCGCATTCACTGGCAAGGAACGCTGTCGGTGAAATATTGGGTATCGGATTTCCTGTCCCAATGGTGGTCGAAAAGATTGTTGAGTTAATACCGGCGTTGAATTTATGTATAAACTGCCCGCTATTGGGATTGGAATACACCCCGTTTGATATTGGGTAATTTCCTGTTGTTTGTCCCATAGCGTAAACGTTTTGTTTTGAATCAATATCTATAAAATAGATTTGATCGTATGACGGAGTACCAACATAAGTACTGGTGATTAAAATGTCATTTTCAGTATCAATTAATGTGATAAAACCATCAATGCCTCCAATTTGAGCACCAATGAAAGCATTGGAAGTAACCGGAAATCTTGAGCTGGTTGTCCCCCCGCCGACTGCAACCTGACCAAGTTTATTCAACTTAACAGAATATGCGGCATCATCCTTTTCACCACCGAGATAAGTGCTCCATAAGAGATTGCTTAAGTTTGAATCAAAAGAAAAAACCACCGCATCAGAATTGCCGCCGCCGTATAACGGTTGTATTCCGCTTGTCGTTGGAAAATCCAAGTTACTTGTTGTTGGAAAAACGGGGGGTTCGGTGCTTGAAGCTACATAAACATTGTCTTTCTCATCAATGATTATATCACCTCTTTGATAATCTCCGTAATTGTAGATCAATTCATTAACGGGATCGGGGATCGAATTTATTGCAAGCACCCCGTCATTACCGGAACCACCGATGTAGGTAGATGCTGCCAGTCGGCCATTCGGATCAAGCTTAGTGACCACAATATCTGTTCCCCTAGCATAGTATTCGAATAAGTTAAACGGGTCACCTCCGTTGTAGGTTCTGTCAAAAGCTGAATTTGAAGTAGGGTAGTCGGTGGATCCCGACGTGCCCAATATGAGGAGTTCATTCGCATTATTTACCACCAAACTATGAGGTGACTCTCCCCCGCTACCCCCGATAAAAGTAGCATAGAGGAGCTTCTGACCAATTGAGTCGTATTTTTGAATGACAATGTCGGTTATGCCCCCGCCAAACGGCTGTCCGGTGGTGACAGGAAATGATGAACCGAATACAATTCCACCACTGTAGAGATTCCCGTTATCATCAAAACACGCTGTATATCCAAAATTATTAGAAATCGAACCTGAGAATGTTGAGAAGACAAGTTCAGGGTCTATTACCAACGCTTTATTCGGATCATAGTTTTTTGACAAGACATAAGACAGTTCATTATCTTTAAGGGCATAGCTAGTCTCGATCATTATCTTATCTCCATTTTCATCGGTTTGATAAGAAACGGGCTTATTTTCCATCATCGAAGCTGATTTTAACACGATAAAAGCACATTCATCTTCTAAAAAAATATTTGTGGCATCACTGTATTTAATGATGATCTTTGAGGCATCCGCATGTTCGCCCACAAGCCAATCATACTTTATTGCACCTTCACCACTGTACATGCGGAGGTCAATTTCCCGATAAACATCTTTAAAAAGCAACTCATCATACACACTACAGTTTTCTGCCCATTTCGATGGGTCGGAACCCAAATAAAAATTGTATTGCTCCTGATGTTTTTTAGAAGGGACTACCCAAAAATGGTTTGAATCTTTGAACTCCAAATCAACTTTGGAAAAAGACGATTCTCTTAGTCCGTGAGAATGACCGTGATGATGGCGCTTTTCTTCTGCTTTAATATTTGTTAAGCGATAAGAGAGTCCGTTTTTCTTGATATACAGTTTCCCTTCCGGCAAGTCCACACCGAAAAGCACCTCACTATTCCACTGACCTTTATTTTCCACGAAGGGAAAAGCACTTTTCTGTTGTGCCGGCACTGTAAGGCTCGCAGACAAAAAAAAGAATAAGGAAACTGTTCTCAAGGTTGAAAGTGTAATTTTCTTGTATCGCACAAAATTTGCCTATTTTACATAAAAAAGTAATTAAACAAATAGATTTTAAACCAATACAACTTCATAACCTACCTGTTTCTATTTACTTCAATATGTTTTTACTAATACAACTTATTATGCGTTATCATTTAGAATAAAAAAATCATTCACCTTACTAAAAATCAGTAAATGGTTTTAGCTGTAAAATATCAAAAACAAACAACTTAAATGCAATTTACGAAAAAATATTAGATCAGCATTACTTAAAATGCACAACGGGTTAATGCCTTTAAAACAGCATTTTATTTTCCGTATGTTTTTACAAAAAACTCACTACTACAGTATATAAACTTCTAAAAAAAGTATTTCAGGTTATAACTTATTTAAGCCACTTAATATCTCTTCCTTTCTCACATTTTAAAGACTCATGGTCAAATCTCTAATAATAAATTATTCCGGACACATACACCGCTTCTATCTCTTCTCACTTTTAAGACAGCTATTAAAATCGCTCGTCTTTTCATTTTTATCTTGAGTGCTTTGCCTTCAATGACAAGTCAGTTTGCAGATGGTCTCCGCAACTCCGGGAAGCTTTTTGTAAAACCTTCTTTTACCTTTGCATGCTTTCAAATGAAGAGATAACATGGCTGACTACAATTTTCGGGAGCTTGAAAGCAAATGGCAGAGATATTGGGAAGAAAACGATGTTTACCGCACTTCCAACCTTTCAGAAAAGCCCAAATACTATATCCTCGATATGTTTCCTTACCCGTCCGGTGCGGGTCTTCACGTAGGACACCCGCTGGGCTATATTGCCTCAGACATTGTAGCGAGGTATAAGAGATTGAGAGGATTTAATGTACTGCACCCGATGGGCTTTGACAGTTTCGGCCTGCCCGCCGAACAATATGCGATTCAAACGGGACAACATCCGGCCGTTACAACGGAAACGAACATCAACCGATATAAAGAACAGTTAAAGGCTCTGGGGCTTTCTTATGATTGGTCAAGAGAAATCAGAACCGGCAACCCGTCATTTTACAAGTGGACACAATGGATTTTTAAATTGATTTACAACAGTTGGTACAACAATACTTCAAATCAAGCCGAGCCTATTGAAGCACTCATTGAAATACTTGAGAAAGAAGGAAATGCAGCGATCAATGCAGCCTGCGACAGTGATACACCTTTGATTACCGCCAAAGAATGGAGAGAATATACTGAAAAAGAGAAAGAAGCCCTTCTTATCAAGTATCGATTGACTTATTTGTCTGACTCAACGGTCAATTGGTGTCCTGCACTCGGAACAGTCCTTTCCAATGATGAGGTGAAAAACGGATTTTCAGAACGAGGGGGGCACCCGGTCATTAAGAAAAACATGCCTCAGTGGAGTATGCGCATTACAGCTTATGCAGACCGACTGCTTTCCGGTTTAGATGAAATAGACTGGCCGGAACCCGTCAAGGAAATCCAGAGAAATTGGATCGGCAAATCAGCGGGTGTGGAAATTGATTTTCAAATTGAAAATACCGAGGAGAAAATTCGGGTTTTTACTACGCGGATGGATACCATCTATGGGGTGACCTTCATCGTACTTGCTCCCGAAAGTGAACTTACCTCATTACTTACCGATCCGGAACAAAAAGAAGAAGTCAATGCTTACATAGAAACGGTAAAGAATCGCTCCGATCGAGACCGAATGAGTGAAGTGAAAAACATCACCGGAGTGTTTACCGGAAGCTATGCCGTACACCCGTTCTCCGGTAAAAAAATACCTGTTTGGATCGCTGATTATGTACTGGCAGGTTATGGCACCGGAGCAGTCATGGCCGTTCCCGGCGGGGATCAACGTGATTTTGATTTTGCAAAGCACTTTGATCTGCCGATTGTGCAGATTAATGATGCACAAAAAATTACGGAGACGGCAGCCGATCCTACGAAAGACGGAAAGATCATCCATTCCGATTTCTTAAACGGGCTTACACCTAAAGAAGCGATGGAAAAGGGAATGGAGGAGGTAGAGAAGAGAGGGATTGGAACCCGAAAAGTAAACTTCAGGTTACGAGATGCCGTCTTTGGACGCCAGCGATACTGGGGAGAGCCTATTCCGGTATTTTATGAAAACGAAATACCCCATCCGGTTGATAACCGGGAACTTCCCCTTGAGCTCCCTTCCATTGACGAATACCTGCCGACAGAAGAAGGAGCCCCCCCATTAGGAAGAGCCAATGACTGGAACCGTCAGGGAAACCCTTACGAACTGAGCACGATGCCCGGGTGGGCGGGCAGCAGTTGGTATTTCTTTCGATACATGGACCCGTCAAATGAAAATGAATTTTGCGGTAAGAAAGCACTGGAATACTGGCGGGATGTAGACCTTTACATGGGAGGAAGTGAGCATGCAACAGGCCACCTGCTCTATTCGCGCTTCTGGACAAAGCTCTTATATGACAGAGGATACGTCGGTGTAGAGGAGTACGCAAAGAAGCTCGTAAATCAAGGAATGATACAGGGGAGATCAAACTTCGCTTACCGAATCAAAGGAAAAAATACGTATGTTTCAAAAGGACTGAAAGATAACTATGATACCGTACCGATCCATGTGGATGTCAATATCGTAAACGATGATATATTAGAAGTGGGCGCATTTAAAGATTCAAGACCCGATGCGAAGGATGCGACATTTATCCTCGAAGATGGAAAATACATCTGCGGCTGGGAAACAGAGAAAATGTCCAAGTCCAAATTCAACGTCATAAATCCCGATACCCTGATCAAAAAGTACGGGGCTGATACTTTACGAATGTATGAAATGTTCCTGGGGCCGATTGAACAAAGCAAACCCTGGAATACGAACGGCATTGAAGGAGTTTTTAAGTTCTTAAAGAAATACCGGTCATTGTTTTATCCGAACGGCGCATTTGAGGTGTCAGCCGGAAAGGCCGCTCATGAAGAGCTGAAAGTGCTTCATGCAGCCATCAGGAAAGTGACAGAAGATGCGGAAAGGCTTTCACTGAACACGTCCGTGAGCACTTTTATGATAACCGTCAATGAATTATCCGCATTAAAATGTAATAAGCGGGAAATATTAGCGCCGCTTACCGTCATCCTCTCCCCTTTCGCACCACACATTACCGAAGAAATCTGGTCACTCTTGGGTAACAAAAGCTCAATTGTGAATGCTGTCTATCCTGAACTCAAAGAGGAATACCTGGCAGAGGATACTTTTGAATACCCTGTTGCCATAAATGGAAAAATGAGAACCAAAATCAACTTCCCCGTCAATGTAGGTAAAGAGGAAATGGAAAGAAGAATACTTGCCAATGAAGTCATTCGGAAATGGATGGAGGGTAAAACACCTAAAAAAGTGATTGTAGTGAAGAATAAGATTGTAAATATTGTCGTTTAAAGGATTTTTCTGCCGGGCATTGTTATCCCATTATATTTAATTGACGGTTTCTTTTTAACGTCCGCATGGTAACCGCTTCAGGTTACCCTTTTATTTTTTGCTTGTACAACTTATTTCAGGACGAGCCCCCTGCGACAAGCTCTCCCGCAGATTTCGCTGACGGACGCAGACGTGTTTTGATGAAGAAAAAGAGCCCTTATTAAGGATATTAGAGCAACCTTGAAGGTTTTGAAAACCTTGAAGGTTTAAAATAACGACGATAGCATTGCAGCAGTCCTCTCTGATTTGGCGAATCATTCACTTTTGGGAAGTTTGAAACTTCCCAAAAGTTTCCGAGCATGTTTTCACTTTGCCGGAGACCTTAATTCTTACCTCTAATGAATGACGATCACGCGTTTGGACTGACGCTTGTGATCTGCTCCGTAAATGTGAATAAAATACAAACCGCCGGGCACCTCTTCCGTGTTCACGTTTATCCGATGCGAGCCCTTGGCAATCGTTCCGGCAGCGGCTTCTCTACCGGTTTGATCCAGCAGCACCCACGCTGCATCCGCCGTAATTTGCGATGCAAACTCAACAATAAATCCGCTATTCGCCGGATTGGGATAAAGTACAAACCCGGAAAGATCATTGGCTGTTGTACCGGTAGCCGATAAGGTCTTACCTGTGACAGCAAGGTCGCCTGCCTGGAGCACTCTTCGGGTATTATTATCCTGTACAAACGCAATGACACGAAGCTTATCTATATCATAAACATTATAAATTTCCCATTCGGCACTCACATTAAACACCGTGTCTGTGGTAAAAGACCCCGTATGGTTGGTAAACGGCTCTCCGTCCGCATTGGGCATAAAGACCCTGAATACGTTATAAACCGAGTCTATACTCAGATCAGTGTATGCATTCTTACCATCCGCATCGGTGATATTATCTACGGAAACCGCCTCCTCAATGACCGCAAAATAGAAGGAATAATCCTGATCCTGAAGGGTGATATTACCGCCGTCTATTGGCAGCTGATATCTCCAAGCGGCCGAGACCGATATAACATTCGGTTCGGAAGCATTGGATACCAGACCAAAACTGCCGCCGGCATCTTCCAGTAAAAAGTCCGCTACAGCCAGTTCCTTGATGGAAATATCTACATCACTCCAGCCGGGTAACACCTCCGAATTCTTGCTTATCACCTCTCCGTCCAATACCGAAGTGCCCAGTTCTGCAATACCGTAGTACGCTCTGCGCTGTGCAGGGTCCGAAGCGTTCCTCGCATTCAAGACATCCGACCGGCCTCCTGCGTTGGCAAGTGTGGTAAAGTAATTGATATATAATCGACCGCCGGCATACAGCTGTGCCGTTGTATCCACCCGGATCGCATCACCATCTATTGAACTGGAGAATTGCTCCACTAACACCGATTTTTCAAGATTGAATATTCTTATATTATCAAAACCGAAGCCATTGCCCAGTTTTGCCTCGTCTACAGCCCCTTGAGCGGAAAGTGCAAATCGGAAACGAACCGTGCTCGGATCCGCAATGCGTACCAATTCATGGGTACTGGTCAGCCACCCGTTTGTTGATCTTGAATCCTCCTCCTCATTCGCATCATACTGCCCGGACCATCCCTCTTTGGCGGTATTTTCCGGTGTCTCATTTACCACTGCGGACTGCCCCACGGAAGCAGAAATCTGGCGTGCGTTAAACCAATTCAATCCGGAGGAGGGGGAGGTCCCGTCGGTGGTCGGTGCAAATTCTCCAAGCGTGATCCAGTTCGTCCCATTGTCCGTGGAATACTGGAAGGTCACGCCGTCTTTTGCTTCCAAATCACGGTACGTTTCAAACTGGATCGCAGGGTTGGGAATGTTACTAAAGTCAAAAGAAGGGGAGTACACCCAGGAATCTTCATTGCCCACATACGTATTGGAAATCGTTGAACCCGGATCATACGTGCCGGTGGTAGACCATGCCTGACCCGAACCGCTTCCTCCGCTCGTTCCGTTAATATTTACGCCATCCGGAGTACCGTGCACCCACGTTGAGACTCGCGCAACAGCATCTTCGGTACTTCCGATCGGATAGCTTCCGGTTCGGCCGTCATCCGACTGAAACTCCGCAAACCAGCCGCCATCGTCGGTTTCAAAAAATTGCTGGTAAACCCGAGTGCCGAGATCCGGGAGGTCAATGTGCTCAAGTATCCGGAACCTTCTGATCTCAACGGCATTACAGCCGGCGAGAGAAGTAACGGACAATTCCGCTTCGTAAACACCCGCAGATGCAAAGGTCGCGGTCAATTCCGAATTACCGGCACGCAAATCTACCGCTCCCGAAGTACGAGTATTACCGGAGAAGAGCGGGGAACCTGTCCGGGTGCCGCTTGCATCTACCGCATAGATGTCAAAGTCATAATTTACCGTGGTTCCGGCATCGGCCGCCTCATCAATAAGGTCAAAAACGGTAGGCTGACCGGCCGTGATACCTGTCCAGGTGAATTTCGGAACAGGCACCGTGCTGATGTTCACCCTTACATAGACCGTATCCTTCCTGTCACTACGGCAGCCGTCAAAAAAAGTGTATCCGTCAATGAAGTTCTCTCGGTGGACCACGGCAAAGTGGAAGGTGCCATTTTCAATTCCGTCCATCTGCAGCGCAGATGCAGGCAGTTCATCTGCGGAGAGATCTAAAGTGCTCGCAATGGGATTATTGTTTAACACTCCGCTGGCATCCGCTTCTGCGGTAAACCACAAGACTTCATTGTTCTCATCAGGGGCTTCCGCTCGCGGGGTTGGAACGTTCTGATCGAAAACAACCATCGACTCAAAAAGCGTATTAGCATCCAAGCCTCCCGCGTCGGCCGTGCTACCGTCCACACAGAAGTTATATTGAACATCAAAATTATCAATATCGGCAGCGGTAGCTTCAAGCTGCGAACCGCCGTCACTCTCACGATCCGCCACATCAGCCACACTAATAACAGGCACATCAGCCGTAGGATAAACCACAATATCCACTCTTTGGGAAGAACTCAGACATCCATCGTACCCGGAGTTCTGGTTGATATTCGTGACAATACGCACATAATAGGTATATATGCCCGGAGTGACCGCAGCAAAAGTACCCTTACCACTCCCGGTATTGTTTTCCAAATCTTCTTGAGTAACTACCTCACCCCTTCTGTTGGTGATGTCCAGCAAATCACCGAATGAAGCGTCAGCAGACCACTGAAACGTATAGTCATTGGTAAGTCCGCCCGGAGGGTTCAACCCGATATCGGGAAATTCCTCACCGGCACACATGTAGTAGGTATAAATATCATCCGTACCGTCATTATCAAATCTTGGATCCCCTGTGAATTCACTGTTACCCGGGATGGGCTGGGGTTCACCTCCGATGAGCCGGCGCTCACCCGGGATGTCCGGGAGATTATAGATGATCGCCGTTACTTTGGTGCGTGCTCCTTCACAGCCCTCAAAATCAGCTGTCCCATCCACGATTGTACTGTCCGCCACTACTTTAGAGATCCAAAACTCCCCGGAAGTGATGGTATTTGCCATATTATCCGTACCCGCCACCGGAGCAGAGACAGGAGCCGCAGACAAGTCCGCAATTTTATAATTACCACCTGCATTCCATCTAATCGTATTTATTGGATCAATCGCCGTTTCACTGTCCCAAACTGCAAAATAAGACCGATCCTGAATATATTCTCTGCCATCAGGATCATCAAGGCTCGAAGCAATCCGTAGCATATCATAAGTTACGGGATTAGCCGCATCACGATCCCAACAGTACTCAAAATAATATTCCCCCCCGTCCTCATGGATGTTGGGGTCGGTATCCGGAGCATCCAGAACTACCGGATCGGGTATAGCAAATGTCCTGATGTCAACAGGCACGGCTTCCGATTCGCAGCTACGAACCGTCCTGGTTACATATATATTTTCCCGGAGCGTGCCCGAGACGGGATTGGTTCGAAACAAATTTGGTGTCGGAGCCAGCACATTCGTATTACCTTCAATTAAAACATCATCACTTAAAGCATCATCACGATACCATTTATAGGCTGAGTTTGGATTTGTTGTTGAGCCTACTTTTACTTCATCAGCACCGGTTGATGCTATGTCTATTTTAATGTCAGGAATAATGTCTGTTTCGCAAAACTCAAATACATATCTACCACTACCCAAACCTCCATAATCGTCTAATGCTTTGGAGAGGGTGGTGAGCGTTCCACCGATTTCAGTAGTGTTAGCGCTCAAATCGATCGCAGGGGCAGATACTTTAGGACGGATTTCAAATTCCAGTGTGTCCTGCACAACGATTTCCGCATCTGTCAAAGGCTTTGATCGATAGATGATCCTGAAGAACCCTGTTCTATTGTTACCATCCCCGAACGGGTTTTTGATAGAAAAGTTATTCTTCTTCGTACTCGGAGCTACACCAGCTACACCATTTATCATCTCCTCTGAAAAATTAACCCTTCGAAGAGCGGTAAAAGGACTATTGCTGTCTGAGTACTCAAGCAAATAGCCATTCTGAATATTATTATCATCATCACTATCATCTACATCAACATTATCAGCTACCCCTGGTATATCTCCCTGATCATCGTAGTTGGAGATTGCTGCTCGAACTCTTGGATTGTCTCTATCATCTTCACAATTAAAAAATATACCCGGTTTCATTTCTTCTTCTTCTTCATTCTTTAATCTTTGTAAGGTAATTGTAATTTCAGGCTCCGGATATAAATAAATATCTTGCCTTCCTATTTGGCCGTACCTGGGAGTCGCATCATCGCTCCTCCATATCATATACAGCCGGATGGTAACTCTATCATCAAGTCCATAGATTGCATCCATAGGATCATCAAATAATTCATTTTTAATAGTTGAATTCAAATTATCCAAAAACGTTTTTGGACGGATCTCCCACGCACCGTCAATCCTACTAGGAGCTGCATTTCCGGTAGTACCTGTAGTAGCAGGGACTGTCCCGGTAGTATTATAATTAAGAATCTGCGGAGCGATGTTACCACCATCATCAACTATACCTACTTCTCCGACAAGTGTTTTAGTGCCGGCAACATCAACGGAATCAATCCGTTCATCATCTTCATCAATAAAGTAAGCTTCTATGGTATAAAAATCCTGATCCTTACTGCCTTCCGTTGGGCCTACATCGAAATCATCTAACGAGGTATTAAGCATTAGTGTTTCGGGAGCACCTTCCCGAGCAAAAGAGCGGTCTACAATACTACTACTCGCCGCAAAAACATCTTCCCGAGAAATGATATTAAAAGCAAGTTCGGACGGCTCAAAGGTTGCCTGTACACCGGAAGTATTGCTCCTCCAGATAATGCTTGTTTGATTTTCGTCGGCGGTGGCAGCACCAACCCGGAATTCAACGCTAGAGGTACCACCCGGATTATCAACCACAGATCGAAGCGCACTTCCTGTAAAATCCAATATTTGACCCGTTGGATGGGCTAAGGAAATATTCACTATAATTTCGTTCTGATCTTCATTGAATGTAGTAGCATCATCGGGTGTAGGTCCGGCAATCGTTTTTGTAATATCATCTAAAAAGGCAATGGAATATGGGATGGCCGGGCCTCTGCTAGATCTCCCATTGCCGGCTGTTTCCGTGATATAAAATGTATAGACACCGTTATCATCATCTCCTGAAAAATCAATGAACCCTGAAAAAGGAGGCATACTAAAGAATTGACCCACAGTAGGCGAATAACCGGAACTTTTAGAAGTGCCTGTATTTTCAAGAACCATATTTGTCAGGGCAGCATCGCTGTACACCGTTATCGTACTTCCGTCAATACGAGGGGTGATCTTAACCGGTGTTCGTCCGCTCGGATCAGCGGGTTGTGATACTCCACTGACGATCTTACCGGTTCGGAATAAGGCCAATTGATCTCCATGATCAGTAGGAGTCGGCATTCCAGGCGGCACATAATATATGGCTTCGGTGGATGCAGGCAGTGAGCCTCCACTTAACTCCGGAGCGAAACGCATACTCTGCTCTATGGTAATTGTAGTATTGTTGGGATTGTTGTTCCCGCCGATATCAACCCCGCCGATATCAACAATATAATCATTTGCAGCGTTATGTGCATAAGATACCAGTAAGTCACCTACGGAACCGGAGAGATCTTCGGTATCCAGTACGATATCCGTATCACCGCCTGTTCCGTCAGCCTGGCCGGTCACAGCATAAGTGCCCCCGGCTTCATCCTCGACCGTGAAACCGAATGTTGCCGGTGATGCTGTTCCTCGCACAATTTGAACCGGCTCATTAAATGTGGCGGTGATTTGCGTATCCGAGTCTCTTGTTGCACTGCTAAATTCAGGAACTCTATCATCTCCGGTGATGGTCTGCTCTTCGGTTGTTGGGTCGGCGGCATTGTTGTTGCCGAAATCAGCAATGTAATCATTTGCATCATTATGCGTATAAGACACCGTTAAGCTGCCTACGGCATTGGAGAGATCGGCGGTGGTCAGTACGATCTCCGCATCCGGGACAGTTCTGGCAGTTCTGTAAGCCTGGCCGGTCACAGCATAATCAGTCCCGGCTCTATCTTCAACCGTGAAACCGAATGTTCCTCCCGGTGTGCCTGATATGATTTGAACCTCCTCATCAAATGTCACGGTGATTTGCGTATCCGAGTCTTTTGTCGCACTACTAAAGACAGGAGCTTTATTATCTCTACTTATGGTCTGCGTTCCGGATGGGGCAGTGTTCCCGCCGAAATCAGTTATTTCCGCATTCCTGTTATTATACTCAACGGTCAAATCACCCAAAGCACGATCCAGGTCTTGCGTTCTGATGGTAATCTTACTATCTCCCGGTGTCCCGTCAAGCTGATTGAATACTGTGTAAGGGGGGCTTCCGGCTCCGTCTGTTACGGTAAAGTCACCGTGATTTACTCCTCTGGTCCGAATGGGTTCACTGAATGTCAACTCTATGTTATTTTCATCTATATACGCTGCTGAAGTAAACGTCGGGGCGGTATTATCATTCTCCACCGCTGCGGATTGGCTATTCTGCAATTCATTGAAACCAAAATCTTCTATGCTGCTTGTTGTTTTGCGGTATGTAACGGTCAAGTCACCGATTGCACCGGAAAAGCTTGCTGTCGTAATCGTTATTTGGTTGTCACCGCTTGTCCCGTCGTTCCAGTCCGAAACGGCAAAGGCATTTCCCAAACCTAAACCGGGAAAGGCATTTCTTAAACCATCTACAACCTCCATCTCCGCTGCTATCTTGTTTTCGATGAATACAGGCTCGCTAAATGTCAGTTCAATTTCAGTATCAGAGCTTCTTGTTGCTCCGGTCAGTGTCGGAACGGTATTGTCCAGATCCACTACCAATGAATTACCTGTAATAGCTGAAAGTTCCGGTGTTGAAGCCCCTGCAAGTGTTACTCCGCCAGCCCCGCCATCCGTATAAGTTATCACCAGATCGCCGGCAGGAGTGCCCGTATAATTTAAAACGAGGAATTCATCATTATCCGTACCATCCGCTAATGAGGTAATCGTGATTGTATTTCCAGTCGTTGTAGAGCCACCCCCGTCTCTAATACTAAAGAAACCCTGCACCGTTCCTCCACTTGTTGTTACCGGAATACCGCCTTCGGTAATGTCTACGTTCTCATTAAATTCCAGGGTAACCGTACCACCTGTAGCCGTTGTACTTGTACTCGTTGCATTTACGGCCGTAAGAACGGTTTCCATGTCCCAGTTCCATTCCGTGCCCATCGTATAACCGGCAAAATCATTTTCTAGCCCCCCAATAGTACCTTCTGTATCATCTCTGAACGTACCCTGCGGGATGTTTACGAAATAATCAATGTCGGAGGTCAAGTTGGCGGGCAGCGTAAGCGTAACGGTACTTCCGGATGTAGGAGGGCTACCTGTACCTGGTGCTACGGATACTTGAGCGGGATTGCCGATATCCAAAATATACTGCTCTGCAACAGGTGTGGTACTTCCCTGAACGACAATGACCCCTCCGGCCGGGTTCACTTCGATTTCCTCGTCAAACACCATGGTTAATGTTCTTCCAACACCTCCCACACCTGCGATGGGGACATTTGTAGCATTGTCTGCGGGCATAACCGATGTTACGGAGGGAGCCGTCGTATCATACACATCAAACGGGTCGCTTGTTCCGGCATTACCGACCTCGGATGAGCCATCTCTTGATCCTGCATTCGCATCCGCATCCGATATTTCAAGTCGTAAACTCTCATGCTCCGTTGTTATCCGGATGGTATCGTTCACCTGCCCGTTCGTAAATTGTGTGCGATCATCCATTGTGCGAAAATCGGGTGTGCCGCCCATTGAGCTTGTTCCGGTGATGGTTAAAGCTGAGGCCTCATCCGTATCCAAATTTCCATTGACATCCCGGGCCTCAATCGTAAAAGTGATGTTTCGGCTTCGGGTTATTCCGCTAGACGTTACGGTTGCTGACTCGGAGGTTAATCCGGTTGATCTTTCATAAACCCTTGCTCCCCTCACTACCCCCGGATTTGTAGTATAAACGATCCTGTCTGCTATCACATCAAGTACATTATCATCACCGGTAGTGGAAGTCCTGATGTTTCGACTATTCATGACCTCGGTAGGAGAGGTTACAATTGTTGACGTACTACGTGTAAAATAAGAACGCGTATCACTATTCGTTACATTGGTAATATCGGTGAGGGTAACTTGTATTTGCTCCTTATCCGTGATGCCGGATTTTTGCTGAAATGTCGCATAAAGGGTGTAAACATGATCATCCGTATCATCAATCACATCATTGCCTGAAGCTCCCGCTTCATCGAAATCAAATATAACATTAGTTGCTGCTGCTTCCTGGTTCCCCCGCTGATTTCCGTCCTGATCAAACAATGCTAAATTCTCAATAACATTCGGAGTATTGAGATCTAACCGGAACGTTACCGCTGAAATTTCCGTAGGTCTGCCATCGCTATTATCTCCCGTACCTCCATCTCTTACCACAAATTGAGCAATCGCTAGCGCTTCGTTATTAGTAATAGCAGTATTATCAATAGTAGAAGCATCATACGTTTCGTAATCAAAGAACTTTGGATAGGTAAATCCGGGGTCTGCTATCACATCAGAGGTCTTAAACAAGGCCACGATGTCACCGCTCTTTACAACATGAGATGGAGTTCCTGATGAGGTGAAGGTTATCTTATGATCTCCACCGTTATTCAGCTGTAGGTCGCTAAAGGTGTACACCCCATCAGTAACTGACAGGGAACCGACAGTAATCGTACCGCTGCCATCATCTGTCTCAACAGATGCTGTCAGGGTTTCCGTATAGTCTTTATCCACGTTGCCATTGGCATCTTCAGCTTGTACCACCGCATTAAAAGCTTCATTCACAAATACAATAGCATCTATGCTTGTATTATTTAATTGAGTGGCTTTCACATCTATCGTATTATCATTAGTTGTGGTTCTGGAAACTGCACTGATCGGTCCTCCAACGGTAGAAGTAGTTACCGTTGACAGGGGAGTCACAGCAGAAATCATAAATTCAAATTGACTCTTGTCTGTAACCATTGTTTCGAAGGACACCCTGATCTGGAGAGTTTCCGTATCATTATTCGCTACTTCAAGGCCACCGGAACCTAAGCCTATCGTGCTGGAAGCGGTGGCAGGTGCTGCACCATACTTGACACTTGCATCACTGCTAAATATACCAATACTGTCAAGTTCAGCATCGGGACCTTTTGTTATATCAATTGTAATGTCTCCAATGAATGTCGGGATACCGTCGAAACCCATATCTTGAATAGAAAAAGTCATGACCTGAACGGAACCCGAACCTCCCGCCGGTATCGGGTTATCCGCATTATTAATATAGGGTATCAGTGTGGTTTGCTCTCCGCCAACAGGAAGAATCTCTGAGTCGTCATCCGGAATGGACGTATTAATTTCCGGAGTTGAGGTGACTGCTGCAAGTGGAGTCGTTACGGTATTATCACTGACTGTAAAAGTATAGGAAGGAGTAGTATTGTCAAACATATCTACTTCAAGATCTGTCCACTCAAACACACCTGAAGAAAGATCCCGGGTTAAACCGGAAGCACTAGTAAGCCCCCCCGCACCTGTAGCCTTACTAAGCGTTACATTATTATCTACATCTACATCACGGTTTCCATTGGCATCTGCTGCTTCAACCGTTAATGAGAAGTCAAAGTTAATATAAATTCTAGGAGGCAGCGCATGGAAATCAAGCTCGGTGGCGACGACCTCAGTATTTACCGCCCCACTGGATATGGATGCCGTAACGGTTGAACCTGTAAAATTACTGCCCGCTGCACTCGTCATAATATCAGTTTTCGCTACGGAGAAGTCAAAAGATTTATTATCGAAATTTTCAGGCAGTGTTCCGGGGAGGGTCGTTTCCAGCCAAATAGACAATGTATAAGTTTTAGAAGCACTTTCTGCTATTTCTCCTAATGCTCCGGGGCCAATCGGAATAGTATTAAACTGAATAGAAGAACCATTAATCATGGATGCATCAACAGAATTAGTACCATCAAAGAGACGTGCTCCGGCAATCACCTGATCCCAAACCCCGCTCAGTTCAGTTGATGATGCAGTTCCGGATCGTATGGTTAAACCGGTAATTAATGTAGGAGCTCCATCTCCACTCTGATCTGTGACCGTAAAATCAAAAACTTCAATGCCCGGAGTTACATTAGAAACAGAGCTAATATCCACCGAAGACTCATCCAGCGTAGTACTTGTGCTGATCTGCGAATTATCATCCGCAGTGGCAGTCGTAGCATCAATCTGACTCACCGGTGAGCTAAGATTGCCTGATTGATCTTCTGCTACCAAGTAAACTTCGTAAGAGGTACTTCCTGATAAGTCATAGGTATTGACAGCTTCCGAAACATCAGTTCCTACTGTTGAAATTGTAATTGTACCACTGACAATAGCTGCATCACCTCCATCATCCTGTCCGGCTTTAACTTGTAAATTTGTCGGAGGACTTTCACCGTCTGCTAACACCACGTAGTGTACTTCGCCCGCTTCACTCATTTGAGCATTAATAGTAAACCCGGACACCATTGGTGAGGTAACTCCGGGTGTTCCGGTAATGGTTGGCAGCATATCATCATAAGTAAAGTCGCGAGTAGTACTCACGGGGGTGGCGGCATTGCCGGCTTGGTCACTTACATTGGCTTCAATTGAATACATTGTCCCGTTCGTCAGTCCTTGTAAGCCCGTAGCGGGGATCGTTACCTGCCAGACTCCTGAAGTTACATTTCCGGTGTAAGTTGCCGAATTTAATGTCAAGGTTACCTCCCGTCCGTCTTCCGCACCGGCGGCGGTTCCCGTAATTATCAGGTCTGTGTCATCTTCCGCTGCATTCAAAAAACCATCTCCTAAAACCGACATGTCAAACATCATGGCATTGAAGGTATTGAAAGAGAGGGAGGGCGGGGTATTATCAACGATATAGGTGAACTCATCGGGGGACGGAGTGGTTCCAAGATTCAGTGTATTTGTTAATACATCGGTAATGTTATTTCCCGGATCTGCTATACTCAGTGTAACATTAGCAGTTAAATCTGCCAGGTCTCCGCTGCTCACCGTAACGGTATAAGTAGTGCCGCTTCCCGTGACATTGGTTACTGTAGCAGTAGTACCGCTCACCATAAAATCCATTGCCTCCACATTCTGAACCGCTTCACTGAACATAATCTCCCAGACAAGCATATCTGCATTGGTGGGAGAAGCTGTTGATCTTGTAATGCTTTGAACTGTCGGCGGGATATTATCAACGGTATAGGTGACCTGATTGGGGGATGGCGAAGTGGGTGGGGATAGATTCAGGGCATTTCTTGCTTCATCGGTAATGCTATTTCCCACACTCAGCATAACATCATCATCTAAACCCGTCGACAGGTCTCCGCCGCTCACCGTAACGGTATAGTTCATTCCGCTTCCGGTAACGGCAATCGTTGGACTATTAGTAAACACGCTCCCACTCCCCCTGCTAACCGCAAAGTCTCCCGGAACCACAGTCGAAACCTCTTCACTGAATGTAATGTCCCAAACAAGCATATTTGCATTGGTGGGAGAAACTGAAGGCATGTTGTATGCAATTGCGGTGACTGTCGGCGGGGTATTATCAACTTCATAGGTGACCTGATTGGTGGACGGAGGGGTGGTCAGATCAAGGGCATTTCCTGCTGCATCGGTAATGTTATTTCCCACATCTATACTCAGTGTAACATCAGCATTTAAACTTGCCAGGTTTCCGCCGCTCACCGTAACGGTATAAGTAGTGCCGCTGATTTCGGTAACGGCAATCGTTGGACTACCAAGCCCAGTCCCCGAAACCATAAAGTCTGCCATATCCACATTCTCAACCGCTTCACTGAATGTAATGTCCCAAACAAGCATATTTGCATTGGTGGGAGAAGCTGAAGGCATGTTGTATGCAATGGCGGTGACTGTCGGCGGGGTATTATCAACTTCATAGGTGACCTGATTGGTGGACGGAGTGGCTCCAAGATCAAGGTCATTTCCTGCTAAATCTTCAATGTCATTTCCCGGATCTGCTATATCCAGTGTAACATCACCGTTTAAACTTGCCAGGTTTCCGCCGCTCACCGTAACGGTATAAGTAGTGCCGCTTCCGGTAACGGTAATCGTTGGACTACCAAGCCCAGTCCCGGTAACCGTAAAGTCTGCCGGAACCACAGTCGGAACCGCTTCACTGAATGTAATGTCCCAGACAAGCTCATCTGCATTGGTGGGAGAAGCTGAAGGCATGTTGTATGCAATTGCGGTTACTGTCGGCGGGGTAGTATCGGTTGGGCCATTCAGCATAACCTCGTTTGAGGAAGAGGACTGCATAGCCATTGCGGCATTACCTGCTGCATCGTACACACTATTAGCTATTAAATCCACTTCTAATGTCTCCGCACCGTCTGCTGTGCCGTTCAATGAAAAGCTCAAACGAACAACGGTCTCTCCCCCTGCTAATGTAGTACCTCCGCTGGTTACACTTGTGACACTTCCAAACGTTGCGGTACCTCCACTGATGCTGATGGCAAAGTCCGAAGCCTCCAATGCACCGCTCCCACCGGCGGCGTTATAAACTCCTTCACTAAAGGTGACATCTACATAGGTGTTATCCGAAGCTATTGCAACACTTTGGATGGCGGGCAGGGTATTATCAACGGTATAGGTAACCTCATTGGGGGACGGAACGATGGGCAGATTCAGTGCATCTCCTCCTAAATCAGTAATGTCATTTCCCGAACGTATGCTCAGTGTAACATCACCGTTTAAACTTGCCAGGTTTCCGCCGCTCACCGTAACGGTATAAGTAGTGCCGCTTCCCGCGACATTGGTTACTGTAGCAGTAGTACCGCTCACCATAAAATCCATTGCCTCCACATTCTGAACCGCTTCACTGAACATAATCTCCCAGACAAGCATATCTGCATTGGTGGGAGAAGCTGTTGATCTTGTAATGCTTTGAACTGTCGGCGGGGTAATAACAGTACTACTAGTAGTGAACATCGTAAGGTCAGGTGGAAATTCAGCGCCCCTCGAATTACTTGCAGCACCATTTCCATCATCTACACGCCAATTCGACATATCCATAATCTCCGGAAGGTAAGCTGCATACGACATTTCAGTGTTCCGAGGCCCAATATATTCCAATACATCCCGGTTATTCGTTATTTGCTGTCCATTAAAAGCATGTGTACCTATGGTAAGTCCGGAGCCCGTAATGAGACTACTAGATATAAGGCCGCCATTAATAACAAATGTACGATTAGGCCTCCCATTACTTATTGCCGCAAGAGGCGTTGGCATCATTGGAGTGCCCGTATAGGCCCAGATCGCATCATTTTCTTTAGCCGGATCAAATCTACCGCTTCTGCTAATAGTTCCCGTGGAGGGAGTAGGAGTTGTTGTATCTACATTGGAAAAGAGCACCACCGTACCTGCCGGTATTTCTGCATTTATGGTCCAGGTAAGTACACCCTCTGTAGTATTCCAGCGGGAACCGTCGCTATCATCATTGTCCCATTGATTGTCCGTAAAGAAAATATTAGCGGTTGGTGTAGATACATTTATATTAACAAGTGTTACGATCGCAAAGCCCTTTCCTTCGGTACTACCATCATCGCTATTGTACGCTATAAATGCAATATCTCCGGCAGCTAAGGCTGAAACTTCTTTAGACGTTTGGGCTAAAATGCTGCCACAGATGCCGGTAAGCAGTAATAAATAAAGTTTTAACCTGTGAAGAACCCCTCTGTGGTAAAAGGTTTCCGTTTGTTTTTGAGTGCTTTTCTCCATTTCCAAGTTGATTAAATAGTGGTTATTGTATTTTTTCCAAGTGGAATATTTCTATTCGTTTATTTTCTTTATGTAAGTTTAACGTCTTTTTGATGTATTCAAATATAGATCGAGCGAAAATAATTTCAATAAATAATTATATATGCTAATTTTCAATTTTTCCATTGTCATTGGTCTTGATCAGTGAGACGAGTTTCACGCCTCCGCCAAAATCCATGTTGGCAAGTACCATGATCTTATTGTCGCTAAGCAAAAGGCCGTCAATGGCTTCATCGTTTCCGTCGGCGGATCCGTAGTGCGTTTCTGCGACTCTTGAGCCCGCCGGGCTCACTTTCATGAACATGACTTCTTCGGCTCTTTCATTTACCTGTTCACCGGCAGGGTTCAGTTGGCGGAAGCTTTCGTAAGCTCCCAGAATGACGAAGTCTCTATCACCGGCCTGTACAATTCCCGTTCCTTTTGTTTGCAGCGCCGGGTCAAAACCGCTGGTGAGTGTGGTGCCGGCTATGAATCCTCCCGAACGTGTGAGGTTCATGAAAAAGGCGTAATTATCTCCCGATGATAAGGTAGAGGTGCCGGTTATGACAAACCCCGATGCTATTTGAACCGCATCACTTACCACTTCATTAGAAACGACATCGGTATCGTTTTCTAATCCGTAGGTAATACTGTTGAGTTGGTTCCCGTCCGAAGTTAATTCATAGAACACAACGTTTGTCCCGTTGTTTCCCCCGTTTTCTCCGAACACACTTCTGTCTGAGGTCGTACCTATTATGACAAGGTTTCCGTTGTCTTTTTCAAAGATCCGGGCTAAGATATCGTCCTGCCCGCTGCCCTCTAACCCTAATGTTCTTTGCCAGACGGTGGCGATCCCCTCTGCGTTCAATTCAAATTTTATGAGCCGGAAGTCCAAATCGGCAGGTCTCCCCATCCGTTCGACTTCTATCGTTCCCGCAAAGATGAAGGCTCCGTCCGAAATTTGAATCACATCATTGCCAAAATAGTCGAGGCCGTTGGAGGGATTTCCATTGAACAATAACACGGTATCGGCCACTGCGTTTAGCTGCGCATCGTAAAATCCCAGATAAGCGGCATTTACGTTGGCGATGCCCAATGCGTTATCGTTGAAGCGATAGGTGCCTGCGGTTAAGAATCCGCTTGCCATCGTACCCGTTCGTACAGGTTCGATTCGGGAGCCGGAGGCACTCCCTTCAAGCAGTATAGGTTCAAACCGGTCATCCGGTACATCCCCTTTGGAGACCATATTTCCATCCTCGTCCGTACCTAATTCCCTGTCGCCGAAGCCATCTCCGTCCGTATCTATCCTCACTTTTATCTCGGGGGTATAAAAAGCCGAATTAAGATATAAACCCTCGGCAGTCATCCGAATAATGGTAAAGTCGCTATTTCCGGTTTCAACGTTGGTCTGCGCTCCGAAGACGATTAAAGTGTCTCCGTCAAACGCCAAATCACTTGCATTACTTGTACCATAAGCCGTAATGTCTTCCCCAAAGAAGCGGATGAACCCTTCTTCCGGCTTGGGGGTTCCCTCCTCCTCTATTTGGCAGGTTGTAAACAACCCTGCCGCACTTATGATCGCCAGCATTCTTTTCATCATCTATCGAAATTCTTTTCGTTTTCGCGGCACGTAGAGGGATCTTGTGAACCCCAATGAAAACGTAAACGCATTGATGGTGAGGTCATCCTCTACATGCCCTATTCCAAACCGTAGATCATCATTATCCCATCGGGTCTCCGGGTTGATATAATTAAAGAGGGAGTTTTCGTACCTTAGTTCCACGGTAAGAAAGTTAACCTGCGCTCTGCCCAACCGATACTTGGCTCCAATACCTCCAAAGACGGATACATTTTGATTCGCCGTCTGGTTAAAGTCGGTCAAACCGGTACTGCCGTCCGGGAGTGTAAATGTGACTCCTCCCGACCTGCTGGTATCAATGTATTTGGCATCGATCACCCAATCGAGGGATCCTCCTATGTACACATAAGGTATGAGTTTGGCCCGCTTACCCTCTTTATTGAGTGCCGAGTAACGGTAATTGTATCTGATCAGTAATGGGAATCTTAACATCGTACTTCTATTTACGGCTACATAGGTCAGTTGGTCGGGTTCAATGATTTTTCCTTCCACCCCATACGATAACACGCGATACTGGATACCGGCCGCTGCCTCTATCCCTTTTCTTATGTATTTTTCAATGGTGGCTTCGGCATTAAATCCAATGCGCAGCCCTACTTCTTCACTTTGATAATCTTTGGTTGTTTCCCGGGAGGCAAAGGTATTGAATTCTTGTAATACGGTTATGCTGGGTATATTCAATCCGCCCTTTATCGCTATCCTAAAGATGGGTTCGGTTTTAAATTTAGCATATAAGAAGTAAAGTTCTGCCGGGTCTTCAGCTGTCAATTGATGCTCTTTATCTACGTCAAGGAGGTCTATCAGTTTATTTTCGGCTTCCTCTTCATTATCGGTAAAAAGATAAGCCTTGACCAACAGCTTCCTTGCTCTGATTTCCTCTTCCACTGAAAAACCATTGTTTTCCAAGCACTCGTAGAACTTCTTTTTATCACCTCTACTATCCGTTTGCTCCAGGATAAAGAGCAGCCTTCCCTGCTCAAAAGCCAATTCGGCTTCTTCGAGTGCCCGCACGCATTCGTTAGCAGACTGAGCAATGGTTGAATAAGAGCAAACCGAAAGGGAATAAATCAGTAAAAATTTCTTCATTCAATCGTTTTAGTTATCCTTTCGTTGTTTATCAATATTACATGTTTTCTCATAAGGTATCTCTACGCCTACATACTGGATCCATTCGTTTGGCGACATATTCCCCAGGGTAATGTGGCTGCAAATTTCAGCTGCCATCTTGTCAACTTTGGCTGGGTATCTTCTGATGTTTCCATCAGCCGCAGCCGTCACAAAGAATTTTCCGTCCGGGCTGAAATCCGCGTCATATACCCATCCTTTTTCAAATCCCGGGGCCTTATAATCGCGAAGAACAATTGGAAGATCGTAGAGATTTCGGGTATCCCAAATCCTGATTTGCCTGTTGGTGGATGTACCGATTATCAGGCGGTTGTCCGGGCTAAATTCGATGTCGGTAACGGGTGCTCTGAATCCTGCGAGGGTTGGTTGTTCCTGCTCGTCTTTTTCCAGATTCCAAAGCACAATAGCTCCGTCTTCACTTCCATAAGCCAGAAACTTACCATCCGGACTAAACCTGACGGAACGAATTGACGGTCTTCTTTTTTTCCTCCTGAGATTTCCGCTACTTTCGGTTCCTTCATTGTCTTCTGTCTTAATCAGTTTGGAGGGTTTCTCTTCTATCCTGCTCAGATTCCACAGGTATACATGTCCGTCCCTGCCGCCCCCTGCAAGTGTAACCGCATCCGATGAGAGTGCAATTTTATTGATCCTGACCTTGGATCTGGCCAACTCTTGAGATGTCTTGAAGTCACTTTTTAAAATTCGGTTATCTTCTCCAACCGATATAAATCCTGAGTTATCGGGCAGGAAAACCAAATCGAAAACAGTGCCCCCCTCATGACCTCCGATTCGAATCGGATCTGCTTCTATGTCTTTAATATTAAACAAAAGAATGTTGTCTTCATCCGTACCTAATGCAAGATATTTTTCATCAGGACTAATGTTGACGACCCTTGACACATTATCATTTTGGAAGATCACCTCATAATCTCTTGTTTCAACGTCCCACTTGATCACTTCTCCATCCGAATTTGCCGAAAACATTGAATTTCCATCATTGGAATAGGCTACCGACCTGGTTCCTTTAGCCTGCTTGGCCTCGGGAGTCAAGGGGACCCTATATTGATTTAGTGCGGAATCTCCTACCAGCGGGGTAGCCGTCCCGTATTTTACTTCATAAATTCCCTGAAGGGCACTGTAAACACCGGCATAGATATCTCCATTATAGTCTTTGCCTTCATCCTTATATTCTTCATAAAAAAGGTAAGCCTGCCGCGCCACCAGTCCTCTTAACTCAGCTTGGGCTGTGTCTTCGGGCAAAATGTTACTTGCTTTGATCGCCATGGACTGCGCAAGGGACTGATACCTCAGCCGTTCCGCTCTTTTAGTCGCTTCCTCCGCTTTTAACCTTTCCGCATCAGCAGCTTCCCTTTGCTTATCCGCTTCCTCTTTTGCACGCTCAGCGGCTTTTTGTTGTTCCTGTGCCTGTCTTCTGGCTTCATTTGCTTCCTGCTCCCGCTGCCGTGCCAGGGCAAGGCTTGTCTCTGCCCGCTTTGTTGCAGCCAGTGCGGCATCTCTCTGCTCTGCTGCCTCAGTAGAGGCTTTCTGCGCCTCGGCAGCCCTTGTCTGCGCGAGGTCGGAGAACGCTTCAGCTTCAGCTTTCTGCTTTTCTGCCTCCAATTTTTGTTTTTCGGCTTCCTTCAAAGCCTTTGTTGCATCATTTGCTTTAATGAATGCAAAGATCACAAGCGTGAGAGTTATCAAGGTGGCAATGGCCAAAATAACAGCCGTAAGGCGCATACGCTTTACCTGCTTCTTCTGAAGGATTTCCTTGTTGCGTTGTTCGGTCAGGTAGGCTTTCTCGGAAGTTTCCAGGAATACCATGGTACGCTCAAAGGCAGGATTGTATCGCTGCCCCCAAACGAGTGTCGGTTTGTTTTCATCTCTCCAGTTCAATGCTAACTGAAGGTCCGGCATCTGCCAGAGCCCTGCTCTACCTTCCTGATATCTTTCGGATGCTTCGGAAAGCTTGAGATACATTTCAGCGGCCTTGGATTCTTCGTCCAGCCATCTTTTCAGTCGAATCCAAATTCTCATTAAACTTTCATGAGAAATATCCACCACAGTATCCGACTCCAGCATTACACCGGAAGGAGGCATCAGTAAGGACCTTCCCGGCTCCCTAAAACGCTCGACAACTCTTCCTACCTCATCCTCATTCACACCCGTAATCGCAGCAATCGTAGATAACTTAGTCGGCCGTCGGATTCCCTGACTGTCGGAACTTTTTTCCGTGAGGGCTTTAAACATCACCTCACATATTTCTTTCTCTCGTTTGGTCAGCGAATCATACGCTTCATTGGCATGCTGAGATAATGCCTCTCTAAGCGTACCCACTGCGTTGTAATGTCTTAAATCAATGGGCTCCCCTTCTTTTCTGTTGTCAGTCCAGTAAGACCAGGTTCTCATCAAAGTATGCTGAAGGATCGGTAATTGATCCGGGTTATCTCCCACATCATTCAATAACTGCTGTATCAGCCTTGGAGCAATTTTACCGCCTCCTACCGCAACGGGGCCTTCGATCGCCGTTCTCTTCTGATCTCTTGTCATCTGGGGGATCAGATAGTGAGAGTCGTTGATCATTTGTGTCAAATCAGGGAATTGCGCACACTCTCCGATAAAATCGGAACGCATCGTCAATGCGATGTAGATAGGTTCGTCGTGTTGGTGAATTGCCTCCAAAAGAAGGTTCACAAAAGCACTTGATTCGTCTAAATCCGATGTATCAGCCTCTAATTTTCGATACCTGAAGAGCTCTTCAAACTGGTCAACAAGGATGAGAATATTTTCGTGATCCGCTGTTTTTAACTGTCGAACTACCTCTACCAATCCCAGAGAACTGCTTCTGAGCACCGTGCTCATGATCGTTTTTCTTATGAGCTTATCTTCGTCCCCAAGGCTTGAATATTCTCGATCTTTTATCAATAAGGCTTCTGCCAGGTTATCTATCGGCCCTCCACCCGGTCGGGTAACAGCAATCTTCCAGTTGGAGCCGGCCTGTGTCATGAATCCTCCGTAAAGTGTAGGGATAAGCCCGCAATACATCAGCGAAGACTTACCGCTGCCGGAAGTGCCCAGAATGGCTACAAATTTGTTGTCCGACAGCTTAACCAAAATCTCGTCGCTCTGACCTTCGCGCCCGAAGAAGAGATGACTTTCTTCAATACCGAATGGCCTCAGTCCCGGAAACGGATTGATAAGTTGGGTAATGTCAACAATATCGCGGGCTTCCTGCCCTTGAATATCAATTTGTTTATTGCTCATTAGCTTTTAATTTTAGTTAGAAAGGGTTTCAAGTGTTCAGGCGTGAAGAATCCTCCGTTGTTACCTAACACTAACGCATTATTTTTCTTATAGTGTTCAAGATCTACATCCTTTTGACCGTCAAAATAAACCGCTTTAGCCTTTAAAGGTTTCTTGCGGCCAAAACCGGGTGCTTTAAGCAAGTCCTGTAATTTTGTCTTTATCCAATCTTCGGTAGCCTCACCGAAGTATATGATTGATGCGTCGCATCTTCTTAAATTCTCTTGGTGAATGTACCTAAGGTCGACCAAATCTCCTTCATAGCTGGGAGATACAACATGGAATCCTTTTTTCTTCAGGTAATCCTGTAATTTATCTATCTGATCAATATCTCTTTTATCTGCAATCAGATAGATCATTTTGGCCTGATCACCTTCTTTCTGACCTTCCGGTCTTTCCATTCCTCTTTTATTCCTGAATCGTCCTCCCGTAACCAACTCCTCCTGTATGATGGTCTTTAATTTCTGTAACTGAATCTGGAGCACTTCAACCTCTTCCAGTGCAGCGGCATCACTTTTCAGGTCTTCAATGAAGATTTTCTGACGCTCGGTAACGTTTTTCAAATCAGGGGAGACCCAAATTAATCTGCTGAACGGCTGTTTGTTTTTTTCATCTAACGAGTTATTTTTCTCAACCATTTGATAGGTATGGTCGGAAGCAACTCTATTTTGAATGTCCACAACGGATAATTTCGAACCTTTAGGTTGATGTCCATAATCTTCCCCTACTATGTGTATTGAAAGACAACACCTCTCCAAATCCTCCCTAATCATTTGATCCAGTGCTTTAGCTTCCTTAGGCAGCGAATGGTCAGGCAATACTTTGTAACCATGCCTAATCAGTTCTCTTTTGATAATATCACGATGAGTTACCATATCAACACCGGTACTTGCCAAATACACTGTCTTTTCTCTGGGAATTGTATTATAACTACCTTCGGCTTTGCTTTTTCCTTTGGTATGAAGCACGCGGCTGACATCATAAGCCATGTCTACCAACTTCGTCCAATAACTGCGTTCAGCATCATTACCAAAAAAATGTATAAACTCCTGAGAATCTCCTGTTAATGGATCTATCAAATAAAAATCATAAGTCAAGAGCTCTTCAAACTCCGGCAGCTTAGGATCGGGATCATAGGGTTTTTTCAAGATTTTAAAAACTCTGGGTATGCCGTCTGCGATAAACTTTTCAACCTCCTTTAATTTTTTTCCGTACAGGTTCAATATCTTTATTATATTGGCATTTTCCGTGAAATTTTCAGTAATCACGGTAAGCACAACGTTAAAACTATTCAGTTCAGAGGGGTCGAAGTTTTTTTCATTGATGAGTTTAATTTTAATGTTTTCTTTTGTGCTCTGATACATGAGCGTTGAAAAGAATCGGTGAAAATTAGTCACCCACCCTCTGACATCTCCCTTAACGGGCTGATCATCTTTGGTAGAATAAATCAAGGCTATGTTTTTGTTGCTCATGAGATTTATTTGTTGTAAATTTACTTTTCTAATCAGTTATCTCCAAATAAAACATCTACAATTACCTCTTCCTCTTGTGTTTCTCCATTCATAATATCTATCCAACACTCCAAAATTTCCGTATGCCTGGACATTAAATTGAGCAATTCTTCTTTCCTTATATATAGAAGCGTACACTCACTCCCTGCTAAAGCCGTAAACTCAAATTTTTCAGTTTCCAGGAGGATTTTTTCCCCAAACACTCCATTTTCTTCTCTCTCCCCGACTTTATGAGCACCTTCATAAATGTTTACTACTCCATCCAGTACGATATAAAAAGGTTCCGATCCCTTCTTCCCCTCTTTTATTATTATATCGCCAAGTTTAACATTAACTTCTTCAATCACCTCAGCCATGTAAGTGATGACCTCGCCCGGAATTCGTTTAAAAAGTTCTATTTTTCTAAGTATAATAACCCGCTCAATCAGCAATAACTTTTGATGGAATCTCTCTTCCTTAGCTCTAAATATCGGAGGTAATATGGCTTTATCAAGCGCTTTCTTAATTGTAGGTTTAAGTCTCTTGGTGTGGTTATGATACGCCTCTTTTTCTATTTTATAAATGGCAAAAGCGGCGGTCTGCCGAAGTAACGGATCAGGGTTAAACAGATTTGCAATTAAGTCAGCGGTAATGTGTGTACTAAGTTCACTGAATCTGAACATTGCAAGTGCTTTGGTGTACCTGTTGATTCTATTATAATCTCTGTTGATTATCTGAAGGAGTAAATCTTCATAAGAATCAAAATCTTCCGGGGGATAATTATTTTGCAACTTTGCGAGTCTATCATTAATTTTCAGGTCGTCCATGATAGGCAGAAGTTTGGGTTTCAATTCTTCTTCCACAAAAATATCCATCATTTCTACGGCAAACGTTATGCTGTCCGTAGTTCCATTCATGATATTTTCTTTTGCCAGTTTCACACTCTGAGGATCGTAAAGCATGGAGAGAAGCATAAAGATATTATCATAATTATTAATATCTTCTTCCACCATCGCTGACTTCATCAATACATCTGTCTCATGCTCTTCGGGAATTTCCAAACTCGATTTTATGTTCCAGGCTATATCTCCGATTTCTGTTTCTAATGAAAGTTTAATTCGGGCTGACTGAAAATCTCTTGCCACAAACCCGGAATAGCTCAATGAAAGTAATAATTGAGTAAGGATTTTCCGGTCAGGGAAGTCAATCTTTTTCCAGAGTAATTCAACCGCTCCTCTGCCTCCTATTCTTCCAATAATTTGAATAATCCTGAGCATCGTCAAGTGGTGTTGACCCGTTTTATAAAATGCAGTATCCAGGGTGTGGAAGGCACTTTCTCCTGCCAGTTTAAGGGCGGACATTGCAACATTCCCATACGCCGAAAGGTGAAGGTTTTCAATCAAAACAGGCCAAAGTTCCGGTCTTCTTACCTTACCGGCACTCAGCATAGCGGCAGTTCTTACATCGGGATTAATATCTCGAAGTAATTCGACGATATAAGCAATGTGTCTATCTTCCGTAGCCATTGCCAACAACTTGGCACCTCTTATCCTCTTGTTTGCGTCGGCTGATCTTACTAATTCTTTGATGGAGACATCTGTTAAATCGAATGAAACAGCCCCTTTAAGCTTCCTCACTGTCTCTTTTGCGACAAGAAGCACCTCTTGGTTTCCTTCGGATTTGAAATCCCTGAAGATGATATCGTAGGCCTCCCAACAGAGTCTCTCCCCGAGCTTTTGATAGCCATATTTGCGAAGCTCAGGATTTCTATGATTGATCAAATCCAGAAGGGTGAACTCAAATTCAACAGGGTCAAGTTTTTCAAAAAGTTTTAAAGCATTAATAACACGATCAACTTCTTTTGATTTAATCTCACTTTTCAAAATACTAATCGTATTATTTTCATTTCTCTTACCTTCTCCTTTAAGCCCCGCTTTCTGTTTTTCGAGTGTTTTTTTCAATGTTTTCTTATATTCCTCAAACAGTTTTGAGGAGAGATAAATCACCATTCCTGCCAACACTAAGATAAAGTACGAATAATGAATCAGCTTAAAGAAAACCAGCAATCCGAAAGCCATTTGAATAGCACCGGCTAGAAAAGCGCCTACTTCACTGATGACTCCCTCAATTCTTGTTTGAATATCAAAGCGAATCTTAAAGTCCAGCGGCAAAAAGAATAACTTAAATGCAGGGCCTTCAAGCGCATCTCTCAGCGCGGCTGTAAATAATCTTGCCGTTCCGGTCAATACGAAAAATAGAATGAAGTTATCTGTTTTGATTTCATACCCAAAAATATGACCGGCAGTAATTGCCCCCACAGTGAACAGGATGAGAATGAGGGGCATTGTCATTAAAGCAACTTTCAATCCGAATCGACCTATTATAAGATCATTAACAAAACTTTGTATAAAGAATGAGACGAGTATAACTGTTCCGGAGAAAAAGGATAAAAAATTGGAAAGATCATCCTCATCAGGATACATCGTTTCCGTTGCACTCAAAAATGTATATTCGGTAAAAATGGCTACACCGGTAGAGAAAACAAGAAATACGGAGAGCAGCTGCAAATATTTATCCTTCAACAGAGTCACAAAACTCACTTTCCTGACCTCTTCGCCTTTCAGGATATTTGATGCCTTATTGAGATTGAAATTGATGGTTAGCAAAAGTGTAAACACAAAGACACCAATAGAGGCCACAGATGATATTAACAGCAAATCATACGTTTCATCAATTACGTAAGTAGTTAAAACCGGAATACTAAAGAAAGCAATCATTGTTGCCATCAACTGACCCGTATCAATTCCTCCAATGATTCTCTTTGAAGCACGCAGGTCGAATATCCTACCAAAAATCCCCCAAAAGCCCACAAGAATTATTGTTGTTACCGGGCCGATCATTACAAATAAAACAAAAGGCAGGATTTGGAACTCACCCTTCAGCGAGTCATCATATCCAATAAACTCAAAAGCGATACGAATTCCGCCGATAAATACCAGAAGCAGGAAAGTAGTGGAGAGAATGAGTGTTGAGTAATTGATTTTTCGCTGGAGATATACAAAAATGGCGGTACTGACTATACCGGCGGCCCCGGCCATAAAAAAAGCGTTATCCAACCATTCATCTCCTAAGACATCTAAAAACAGGGTCTCAGCTCCTATCTGATAGGTTGCCAGAAGAATACCCATAAAGAAACCTTTGCCAAGTAGTAAAAGCATTGGTTTTTCTTCACCCCTCTCTCCTCCTAAGAACTTTAAAAAAGCTTGGATCACAATTATAAATATATTATATGGCTATAAATTAAATAACTATAAATGGAAATATTCAAAAATTACCGTTATAAAATGTACATTAAAAATTGAACGCAAATAGTTTAATTATTTCTTCTTTTTATTACTTTCTCTGGCAGTACTTTTTCCTTTTCTCTTGAGCTGGCTGTTGTAGTCAAACATATAGGCAACTCCTAAAGTTGCAATACCGTGGTAGTATTCAAAATTTTCACGGTAACTGTCAAAAGCTAAAAAATCATCGCTGTCATTAGTGCCCATGTTACTATGCACCCACGTATATCTAAAGTCGAATTGCAAGCGGCCGCCGCCCTGAATATCAAAAAACAAGCCGCCGCCCGCAGTAAGCCCGAATTGTAGTCGATTAGGGTTACTTATATAGGCAGGATCAAAGTTGTCTGCCTCCAATAAAGCAGACTCTTTAAAGGTGATGGTGTATTCGACCGGTAAGGCGTTTTCATTTTCGTCAATTCCGGCAGGAGTAGACTCGTCAAACTCTTCGAGTGATATTTTTCCTTTTCCACCTAACCAAAATGAAATCCTCGGCCCGCCGTTTATATAGTAGTGAAACGGAACACGACCAAGCGTAATTCTTAACATTACCGGCACTGATAAAAAATGGTTGGTCATCTCCGTACTTACGTTTTCACCATCTGTGGCTAAATCCGTAATTTTCTTTCCTATCTTCTCGTATAATAATTCTCCATACACAGCATACCTGTCGGTGGCCGAATAGCTGACTGCTAATCCGGCCTGAAAATTCCAATTTTTAGGGATATTAAAAGAATCACTTTCATAAGTGCTTTCCTGAAAAATATGATCTATATAGCTAAACCCAACTTTGGGACCAAACCAATACTGGGCAAACACCGAAGAGGTGAAAAAGGAAAAAGCAAAAACAAGAAGATATCTCATTGATTGTAATTTACCGGCGTAATAATAATAAATAAAAGCATTTTTACTAAGACTTTTATCAGATATTTACGGCAAAATAATTTTGATTCTCTACTATTCGGGCAAATGTAAACCTAGTATTTGTTACGGTGTTAGAGTGATGATGTAATAATTTATCTATTTTAGAACTTGAAACTTAACATATTTCTACTTGAGAAAAGATAGCAATTTTAGATTTTACCGCTCCGCCCGCAGCGGCTTTCTCATTCTGATTGGCATCATCGGAAATTTTATCACTGCCTCTGCACAACAGCCGCAGGTATATAATCAATTTTTCATGAATCCCTACATATATAACCCGGCTTACGCAGGTGTAGAGGGGCATGCAACCTTTTTTCTAACTCACAGAAATCAGTGGGCTAATATTGAATCTGCTCCTACTTTATCTGATTTTAGCTTTCATGTGCCTTTAAAAGGCGGGGTAGCCTTAGGTGCTTCAGCCTTTAATATCACACAAGGGTTACTTGAGACCTCAGCAGTCAAAGTGACAGGATCATATTTAGTTAATATCGACAGAACACACTTTTTAAGATTTGGAATGTCCTTAGGAGCCGGAATCAATTCTGTAAACCTGAATGAATTGGCAGATGCTGCCGGTGATCCTGCCATAGCCGGATTTTTAGATGAATCCACATTTTTTCTGGGAGATTTCGGCATGACGTATCATTTCGGACATTTCAATGTTGGTTTTGCATTGCCTAACCTTTTTTCTTATAACCCAATCACCCAAACCGAACTATCATCTCCGGAATTTTCCCCTGTTGACAACGTCCTCTTCAAAATGAATTACAGGGGACATGTGAGCGACGATTTTGCATTTGAACCTCACCTGATTTACAGGTATAGCAGCGTAATACCTCATCAGTACGAAGCAGTTTTAATCGCTCATTTATATCATATTGCATGGGTTGGGGGATCTTACCGTCAGGATTCAGGAATTATTGGGTTAGCCGGAGCAAAAATTAAAGAAAAAATAGGGTTGGGTTTTTCTTATGAACTGGGCAATCCCAATATCTCCTCTCAGTTAGGCCCTACCCTTGAAGTCACGCTAGGCTACCATTTAGGTACAAAAAAGGAACATGCAGAACACGTCTCAAGCTTTATCAAAAGTCATCGGCTATCTGCTGAAGAAAGGGCCAAAAAGGCCGAATTAGAAAGAGAAAGACAACTCGCAGCCTTAAAAGAGAGCAGAAATCAACAGGAGAACGCAGGAGATGAAAGTCAACCCGATACTGTCGGGTCAAATACTCCGGACACAGAGGCTTCAGGATCAAATACTCCGGACACAGGTACATCTCTAAAGCGGCTGGAAGCAGCGGCCGCTATTCCAACCGAAAGGGCGGACGATTGGAACCATCGGGAGGAGCAAGAACCCGTCACAAGAACAAACCAATTTGGTGAAGAGGAAACAGGAATAAGGTTAGAAAAGCAAGGTGCAAGTGAGGAAAAGAGTATCGTATTTAGCTGGGTTCCTTCAAGTGAAGCAGAAAACCTGAGCGTTGCGGATAAAGGTCACCTGGAAAGACAACTTCCGGATGGCACCAAAGAAGTGGGTATTAAATACGAAAAAATCAACCCGGAAGGAGAGACGGAGCATATCATAAAATGGGATCGGGCTATTTCCGAGAACCAGGCCGAACTCATTGTCTCCAATCCTGACATGACAGAAGAACAACATGAGCAGATAGAGAAAGGCAACCCGCAGCTAACAGAAGATTTTAGGACACATGAAGAGCTGGCTAACTCAAAGGACGTAGTTTCCACCATAAGAGGCTCTCATTTGCTTGAACTGCCTGCCGGTAATTTTGTGATCGGAGGTGCGTTTTCTGTTTTTGACAATGCCGTAAATTACAGCGACGAACTGTTCCTGGAAGGCTACCATGACACTTTTGTGGGATATTCTTCTGCACGCGGATACTATTATGTGGTTGTTTTTCAGTCTCCGAATATCAATAGAGTTAAATCAAAAAGGGATCAGTTTAGAAAACGAAATAACTTATCAAAAGCATGGGTATTAGAAGTTACGGAATAATAAAAATCGTTATCGGCTTTGTACTGATGGCACCACTACTGCTGAATGCACAAGAACCGGTCATTAACAGTATTTCTCCGACTCATGCAACATACGGGGAAACCATCACCATCACAGGAAGTAATCTTACCGGCATTGATAGAGTATTTTTTGGCAGCGTGAGCGTCACAGGGGGAGACATCACGGTTGTTTCCGACAACCTTATCCGTGCTGTTGTCCCCGAAGGAGTCACGCACGGACCGATTACCGTACTTAACAGCAGCAGCAATCTGATTGCGCAGTCATCCGAACTTTTTTATATCAGTTTCGGAGGGACCGGGACACCGTCGTTCGCATCGGAATTCACAATACCCACCGCTACCGATGCTGCAACACTCAACGTCTTTGATATTTGCCTCTGTGACATCAATGCAGATGGCCTTAACGATGTCATTCTTACCCATGAGAATTTTGACGGATCTCTCGCCAATCTTGCCGAGTTCACGTATTTTTTGAATGCCAGTACGCCGGCTGCAACTAACTTTGGGACTCCAAACACCGTCAATCTACTCCCTCCTTTCGCTGAAGTTGACGGGTTTGTATCCGTTAAATGCAGAGACCTTGATAATGACGGAGACAATGAGGTGGTGTTTATCGTATCCGAAGAAACATTGAATGAGCACATTTTTATTTTCGACGACATCACTGTGACAAACCCAATGCCTGATAGAAGGCTAACCCTCCCCAGAACTTCAAACGGTGATGTAAGAGATGCTAGGGGCTTTAGTATAAGCGATGTAGATGGTGATGGCCTAGAGGATGTTTTAGTAGCCAACGGTACGGATAACGTCATTGTAATATTTAGAAATGCCGGCGGTACAAATCCGTTTGAGGTAGTGGAAGTAGCCGTTGAAGGCCCTGCAAGAACAGGCAGCATTGACGTTGCAGACCTTAACAATGATTTGCTGCCGGACATCGTGATAGTACCATTCGGAACAGCGAACGAAAACATCTATTTCCTGAAGAACAACAGCATCAACGGAAACATTTCTTTTCTACAGCAACCACCGGTAACTAATCCGGACACTCGAAGAAATGTAAAGATAGGTGACTTTAACAATGACGGACTCCCCGATATAGCAGCAACCGCACTCACAACCAATACGCATAGGATAACCATCCTGCGAAATACATCCGCACCCAAAGGAGACATTGCCTTCTCTTTTGAAGAAAACATTAACATACCCACAGACTTTCCGTGGAGTTTGGACTTGGGGGATATAAACGGTGACGGGTTATTAGACATTGCGGTGAGTGATGCTACCCCTAACAACGGAGAAGTTTATGTCATTGCAAATAATACAACGTCCTCCGATATTTCATTTGAAAGCCCTTTAGCTGTCTCGATAAACAGGAATGCCAGAAACATTCTTATTGGAGATTTGAATGGGGATGCCAAACCGGATTTGGCCTATTCCGAAGGAGTTAATCTTAATGGTAACGGAGGCTTAGGCGTATTGATCAATACTACCTGCATCGAGCCGGTCATTACACCTCCCGACTTTACCTATTGTAACGGTGATCCTTTTACTTTGGCAGCCACTAACACTCCTAACGCTGCCTATAATTGGTCTATCCTACCCGGCGGTGCCCCAACCTCTACCTCCGCAAATACAGCCACATTTACCATCAACTCCGGTTCAGACGAAAGCATTGAAGTAGAAATCGTACAAGAAGGATGTACTACCACAGAACAAATCATGGTCACTTTCGGCGGAACTGCATCCGCTACACCAGCCATCAGAGTCAGTGGTACGAGAGGCACAGGCACAATATGCGAAGGTGACGATATTATGCTAGAGCCAAACATTACTACTGCGGAGGATTATTTCTGGACATTACCGGATGGCTCTACCTCAACTGCCAGCGAAATTGTACTGAATGGCGTAAGTGCTTCCGATGCCGGTGAATACACATTAACCGTAAGAGCCGGACCCAATAACTGCACCAGCCCCCCGGGAAGATTCAACCTTCCTGTAGAGGCCTTTCCCCCACCCGTAATTTTTACCAATAATAGCATTGTATTTTGTGATAACGGAGCTAATAATCCGGAACTGGAGATAGAAGGGATCACAGGCGGCTCATACCAATGGAAACTGGACGGTACGGACATAAGAGGAGCAACAGGAACTCTCCTCACAGCAAACGCATCAGGTAATTACACCGCAGCGGCTGTGAATGCTAACGGATGTGTTAATACATCCGGTGCCATTACTTTACAAGCTGTGAGTGAGCCGGTCTCCATGATTACCGGAGTTACGGCAACCTGTAATCAGCTGGCCACCCCATTTACCGCATCTTCAACGGGAGAAACGGGATTTACACTTGAGCACGTATGGGAAGTGGATTCTCTCACCGACATGTTAGCGACCTTCACCGGTCCCAACTTTACTTATACATTTAAAACCCCTTCCCCTTTTGATTACCTTTTAAAGCTCAAAACGAGCTACCTGTCAAGCGAAGTAGCTGCCTGTACTAATGAACAAAACGTCATTGTACGCGTTTCCCCTCCCCCCGCAATTTCTTTCAATGTGCCGGATAAGACTCAAAAATGTTCGGCAGATGCCTTAGATGTGAGAGTGACCAATCCGGGAGATACCGAAATATCAAGCTACAACTGGTCTACCAGAAATGCTGCAAATGCTGCCATTATCTCTTCGGACGCATCAAGCACAAATTCCGTCTTACTCGCCACACCCACCGGAGTGGACTCTGCGTATGCGACAGTGAATATTATCACAAACATCGGTTGTACCGTTAGAGACAGCATTTTAATCAGAAACTTACCCATCACCGCTGATATCAGTTCTCCTGACTTTGAGCGTATTCTGACCAAAGACTCAGCCACTCTTGAAGATGACATCTCAATAAAGCTTGAGGCTGTAAATCTTATCTCGGACTTCTCATGGGAACCTGCCGCACAAATCGACAATCCAACAGCGGCAAGCATATCCTTTTTTCCTCAAAACCCAAAGAGTACCGTAGTACTCACCGGTATAGATGAAAACGGCTGCCGAGTATCCAGCCGGGTTGTCATCACGCTGGATAATATAAGGCCCAAGAAGACGTTCTCACCAAACGGTGACGGCAATAATGATTGCTGGGAGATATTAAATATCGGCGACATGGGTGAAACACTCGGATGTAAGGTCTACATTTTTGATGCAAGAGGTAGAAATGAAACCCCGGTGATAGAACAATTTGATGATGAGAATTGCGTGTGGGATGGAACCGCCTCGGGATCTCCTGTCCCGGAGGGTGTTTATTATTTTGTTTTAAAATGCAGCGATGATACCTTCTCCAGATCGGGAAGTATTTTACTTGCCCGTTAGCAATAAAAAAATATGGAAAATAATTTGAAGTTGGGAGATATAATACGTATATTTAATAAGTTAAGAAAAAAATAAAATTTTAAAAAATATGAAAGAGATAAAAACACTAAGCGGAAGAGGACAAACTATTAGATACCGTAAGTCTAAGTTAATGATTGATAAACTCGAGGTACAATGGAGGGGGTTAAATTCTCATTTACCTCAGAAACAGTGAATAAAATACGGAATGAACTCTTCAAAAATGAAGGGAGATGGTATGAGCTGGGCGCTTCAATGACAGACCCGCCAAAAGATGGATTTGGGTATTTTTTAACGACTCTGAACATAGGTTTATCATCCAGACATGGAACGGCAGTAGCAGCGATTTTAGTAGCAGAAGGATATTTGGAACATCAAGGGCAAAAACCAATTTTACTGCGAAAAAAATAACCCCTCAACAGCAAAAAATAACCATTGAAGGTTTTACAAGAAGATGAATTTACAAACGACATCGGGGAAACCTTGAAGGTTTAATTATATTGCATGAAGTCAATAAGTATGATTAAGTAACAAGACCAAAATAAAATCGAAAAAATATAAAAGAGCTGCCCACAATTATAGAAAACCGAACTGAATTGAAAAATCTGAACTTTGAAACGATATTAAAAGATGCATAAGAAATTCGTTCTTCCCAAGAATGATTTATACATCCGGAGTTTCTAAAATACTTTGTGAATATTGACCGAATAGAGAAACACCATTTGGTAATTGCGAGTCATTTTGTTTATGGTTGGATGCCAACAATTATCCAATTGAATTTGAAACAAAAAGATAAAGTGTTGTGCTTATTGAACGCAACGAAAAATGAACACATTTTGAACAAATCGGAACTGGAAATTCTAAAGAGCTCGATAAATAACTCACTCGTTGGACTTTCAAAGCTATTGCATTTTATCAATCCAAAAAATTATGCGATTTGGGACAGTCGGATTTTTAGATACTTGACCGAAAAGAAAAGCTATTACGGAATTGATGAGCCTGAACACTATCTCAAATATTTAAAAGGACTTGAAATTATTGCGAAGCATAAAGATTACGGAAAATTGCACAATATTATCGCTCGGAATTTTGACTACGAAATCCATCCGAATAGAGCTATTGAAATCACAATGTTCGAGACTGAGAGAAATAGACAATAGCGGACTGAAAGATGGATTTGAATACTTTTTAAAAAATCTGGTGGATGTTTATCTTTTGGATAGGCCGGTAGGCAGCCTTGTTTGGATTATTTAAACTGTTCATCCCATAGAACATTTGATTTCAATATCAGAAGTAGGCATTTTAACTTCTTAAATTCGCAGCATTGACCACTTTACAGGTAAAAACTTAAACCAAATCCAAACCCCACAATACATTCAGCGTTGTTAATCAGAATAATTTCCCATGCTTACCCGTTAATAAAGAAGTGTTTTATCTGAAAAATATTTAAAAATAATTATACCTTATGCCAATAAATTTTTACTTTGATTTTTATCCGTAACTTTACTTGATTGAGTTTTACTTTTTGGTTTTCAAAGCGTTTGATTAACTTTTCAAATTTATTATAGTTACATTATATTTATTAAGCGTATATATACATTGAACTTACTTCAAATAATAAAATGAATAACTATCTTCAAATCTTACTTACAATAATATTTACATTCGTCACATTTCTAGCTTCTGCACAAACGGAAATTTGTAATAATAAAATTGATGACGATGGTGACGGAATGGTGGACTGTTTTGATGGAGATTGTTCAACAAACAACGATTGTGACGGTTTCTTTTTCGGAAATGCAGTATCCTGTTCAGACGAAATTGAAGTCAGCACATTTGCAATTCGTCAGCAATGGACATCTGATAATGAAACGGCAACCAGCCACGCAACCCCCGTAGTAGGAGACCTGGACTTGAACGGAATTCCTGAAGTAATCTCAGTTAATAATAGAGGAACTCTTGACCTTTTTGTACTTAATGGAGCTACGGGCGAAACTATTGCCGCCGCCGATATAGGATTTGTACCTGAAAACACCCCTGTTATCGCTGATGTAAATAATGATGATGCTGGTGATATTATTGTGGCTCAAGATAAAGGAAATAACTTAGCATTGTATAATGTTAATATCGACAATGGTACGCTTACGCTTGTTTGGAGAGAGCGAGCCTCCAGAAACATGGGAGTAGGAACTCCCGGAGTCGCTGACTTTGACGAGGACGGAGATGTAGAAATCTACTATCGGAACGAAATCATGAATGCTTCTGACGGAAGCATTTTAATAGCGGGAGATCCCGGTGGAAACTGGGTTCGAAAATATATCTCTCAACCTATCGCCGCAGACATCTTTGACAGCGGAGATTGCCCCGATTGCGCCGGACTTGAGTTAATCACCGGAAATGAAATCTGGTCAATAAATGAGGCAGCAGGGACAAGACAGATTGTTGCCGACCTCGATGATGTCATCCATGATGACATTGATGCTAACCTCAACTATTATCCTGCTTACGAACCGGGAGTATCAAGTAACAACTTTTCTTCTGCTTCCATTGCCGATTACAACCTGGACGGTAATCTGGATGTTATTTTATCCGGCAAAATCGGTGAAAATATTGCTAATGCAGAAACTGCTGTCTTTTTCTGGGATGTAGCAAATCAAAACGTGATAACCTGGGACGACGGAAAGAATTTTAAAAATGGAACGGGAAGAATAAATATTGGAGATGTGGATGGGGACGGCCGGTTAAATGCCAGTTTCGTCATGGACCAAAAATTGATCTCTCTTGATGAGAATTTTAATTTTCATTGGGACTTCTCTATTGACGAGGGATCCTCGGGTTACTCAGGATGTTCATTGTTTGATTTTGAAGGTGACGGCTCCACTGAAATCGTGTATCGAAGTGAAGAGTTACTCTTAATCCTTCGAGGTGAAGCAGGGTTATCAGATGTTGATAGGGTGAGAAAAAGTATTGCATGCCGCTCCCGAACCCAGGAAGAATATCCGGTAATTGCAGATGTGGACGGAGACGGCAACAGTGAGATATGTGTCGCCTGCTATTTCGATAACACACTTTCATTTGACCCGTACAATAACACTCAATTCAGCAGTATAAGAGTCTACGAATCTAACGGGGAGGCATGGATGCCTGCAAGAAGAGTCTGGAACCAGCACGGATATTATAATGTAAATATTAACGATGACCTGACCATACCAAAGGAAATTCAAGACCACGCAGTAAAATTTGCTAATCCCGGAACTTGTCAATACGCAGACGGTACCCCAATTCCATTTGATAGCAAACCACTCAACACATTCCTGAATCAAGCTCCGATTCTGAACGAACAAGGATGCGTAGAATTTGTATCACCGGACATCAACTTTGTGAGTGTAATTCGCGCCGATCCCGTTGCCTGCCCGGACGCAACCACCGAAGTGGAGTTTCAGCTTACCAACAGTGGAGAGGCAGACATTTCAGGCAACCTTCCCGTCTCCTACTACTCCGGTGATCCTACTACTCCGAATGCCACTTTATTAGATACGGAAGTTACATTATTAGAAAATTTCCAAGTAGGTGAAACAATGAATGTCACACAAAACGTAACAGCCCTCGGTGGAGAGTATCAATTATATGTTGTAATTAATGACAATGGTTCAACACCTCCCATCAGCGTCCCGCCTCCGACAGCAACCATTCCCGAATGTAATACAGCTAATAATATTGGAAGTACGGCAGTAACTTTCTTAACTTTTACACTACAAACAGAAGTCCTCAGCAGCAATGAAAAATGCGCCGATTCTTATTTTGCGGATACAAATAGCGACGGTATTGATGAAGAAATAATTATACCGGATAATGGAGCAGCCCGGGCTTATTATCGTGGAACCATCCCCGGCTCAACAGGAACTTTCTGGCTGGAAAATTTTGAAGATAGCAATGCCGGAGATACAGATGACACCGGAGCAACATCCTGGTCTTCCGACCCAGGTACCATAACACCCGATTTTTATGGGGTAGCCGAGGAGGATGGAGGAAAGTGGTTCCAAGCAAGGCACACAGGAGATGAAGATGATGAAGGAGTGGTAACCTGGACATCTGAAACCATTGACATCTCAGGGCACACCGATATTTCTCTATTCATAGACCTGTATGAAACGGGACAACTGGAAAGCTCCGGAAGAAATCGCGATTTTATACGAGCAGAATATATTTTAAGAAATAACTCAAACACAATCACTGCCTCAGGAACACTTGACAACGGGGAGCATTACGGCAACTTTGATTACGCTCGAGCCTCCCTCACGAATATTAACGATGCCGGACAGAATAACAGCTCTTTGACGATAATCGTAAGTATGCATAATAGTAGCAGCAACGAAAGTCATTACATTGATAACATTGAACTTCAGGGAACTACTACCTCTACTCCCGCAGAACTAACGGAAGGGGATGGCTTTGAATTTTATTGGTATGATGCCGCAGATACGGATTATTCAGACCTTTTAAATAATACAAGCACCTTCTCTCAAATGGACGGCGGCCAGTACAATGTCTTAGGATACTTCCCCGCTACCGATTGTTATTCCGATACTACAACGGTAACAATACCTGAATCCACAACCACGATCTATGTCTGGGCCTATCAAGAAGCTCCCAATACCAATTGTGAAACCCCCAATGGGATCACCGCTGCTTTCGTTTACACATCCACTCAGGACGGAACATTTCCCGCAACAGCAGCCAATATCCCTTTAGACACTTTGAAAACGGCAGACGGATACACGTTTACATGGTTCTTTGAAGGAGATGCTGCTACTGCCATCGGGACAGGCGATCGACTGACCAACCGTAATCAAACCGGTTATACGGTAGAAGTATTCCAACCTTCTACAGGATGCACCTCATCTACAAATGTCGATGTCACCTCAACAAATACTCAGATAACCGGCGTAAATAAGCAAATACGAAATATTACGGAATGCGAAGGGCTCGGGTGGTTAGGGGCCAATGTAGGAGGATCTGTAAGTGGATTTACATTCTACTGGTACGATGGCACTTCAATAAAGCCAACCCCGGATTTTGTTGGTGTTTTGTACTACCCCTTGTATGATCAGGGAGACTTCCTGCTAGTGGTTGAAGATGATATTTCAAAATGTACTTCTGCTCCCATTCCTTTTCGCCTGGAAGATGAGTCCCCTGCCCCTACCCCTACCGCTTCATTATTTACAAACAACACCTCGTGTGTCGCAGGAAATGGAATTGTAACCGCTGACGGGGACGGCAGTGGAACTGTTGCAGGATATACGTTCGAATGGTTCTTAGGAGACAACACACTCGCCTCCAATGCACTCCCGGGCGATGCCGCCCCCGGAGCGTTCTTACAAAACGACAATCCTTACGAACTGGGCGGACTGAAAGAGGCGACTTATACTGTCAGAGTGACCGAAGATGCCACAGGATGTGCCGAAACCAGGACGGTAAGGGTAAATGACGCACCGACCTCTCTTATGATAAACAATACAGCAATAAATACGGATATAATTATCGGAAGCTGCGATCCGGCGGAACTTGGCGTTATTGATGCCTCCGGAGTCGTATTAGACGATATAACCGCTATTTCCATCGGAAACATAAATGGCAACTTTGAAATTCCGGATATTTCCGGATATACGTTTTTGCCTCAAGAGGATTTGCCCGGATGGTCAACAACGGCTACGGATAATGAGGTAGAGTTATGGAATGACGGTACTTTTGGAGTGGACGCATTTGAAGGCGAGCAATTCGCAGAAATCCTGGCAAATGAAATTGGCGCACTGTATTTTGATTTAAGTACCGTACCGGGATCTTTATTCTCGTGGGCATTCGCACACCGGGGAAGAGCAAATGGAAGAGCACCCGGAAGAGGACCTCGTGACTCTCTTAGAGTAAGTATTGGCAATCCGAGTGCCGTGTTACGGCAGGGAGATTTTGGAACAGGCACTACAGCCTGGGAAGTTTATTCGGGAACCTACGTGGTCCCTGATGATCAATTCGTTACCCGATTCCAATTTGAAAGCCTAGACCCCGGTTCTGTTGGTAACCTTATAGACTCGGTCTCTTTCGTCCTGCTCCCGTATCGATTCCAGTTATACGAAGGGACTGTGGCAAGCGGCGACCCGGATTATATGAATGTTGACGGCCAATTTGAAGACCTGGATCCGGGTAATTATGTTCTGGTTGTTAATGATAATTTGACCGGCTGTGCAGCAGTTGAAATTCCAATAACGATTACCAGGGAAGAGACAGCTCCTGTCATACCCGCTCCTGCCATTACCCATGATGCCCATTGCAAAGACGATGCAGGTGCGATCGAGATTTCCGCAGCATCCACACCTGAACCTGCCACTTACACTTACGAACTTTTTGACGGACATTCATTTGCGACCCAGATTGGGCCTGCTCAGACCGCAGCATCCGGCACATCATTTACATTTGATAATATCGGCCCGGGAGATTACCGAGTTAGAGTTACCAATGACGCAACACTTTGTACTTCTTTCGTTGATGAAATCATAAATGATGCGACCGTCATTCCGGTATTTAACACAAGCTATGTGTTAAACCACAATACCTCTTGTAATCCATTAAATCCAAATGGTCAGATCATTGTCAGCATTGACATATCGGGCTATAATCCGAATAATTACAATTTCTCATGGTACGAGGGATCTTCAGTAGCTACAGGTACTCCCTTACCGGCCCGGTCCGGCGTAGGTGCCAACTCACTTAGTGACCTTTCCGAAGGTGACTTTACCGTTGTTGCCGAGAATATTAGTGACGGATGTGAAACAATGGAGCTTACCATCCCACTTTTAGATCAACCTTTTGTGCCTGATGTATTACTCACTCAGGACAATCCTGACACTTCATGTGATGTCGGTAACGGACAGTTGAGTGCATTAGTCAATAATGATCCCAACTCATCCGGTTCAGCTCCTTTCTATAACAATTATACCTTCGAATGGTATTATAACGGAACAGGGCCAATAACCGCAGGGAGTGATCTTGGGAATAATTCAAATGTATCCTTCTCAGGAACGAATAATAGCACCATAAGCGGACTTTCCGGCGACCTAAATGAATATTCCGTAACGGTAATGCATAACGACCTTGAGTGCAATACTACCGAAAGGATTATTTTAACGGAAGACTTAAATGTTCCTACAATTACAGCCGTTCCAGCTTCAAATACAACTTGTATTCCTGCTGCGGCAACGGGAACAATTACGGTTACTAATGACATTCCTACAGCAACAGACAGATACTACTATTATCGTTCCGACGGGACGTTGGTGACAGATGCTGCACCCGTCTCGGGTTCATCTACCGATAATGTGAGCGGCTTAACAGATGATACCTATAAAGTGGTTGCAGAAACTAACTTAGGATGTACTTCGGATACATTGACTGTTGTGGTAGGATTAACCGAACCTACTCTTGGAGCCGGCGAATCGGGACTTACCAATAATACAGTCTGTGACCCCGCAGGCAATGATCCCGGCAGTCCTGATGCAAACGGTGCCGTAACCTTCACTCCAACAGGAGGAACAGGCACAAACCTCTTCTCCTTTGCACTCCGGCGCAGGCGCGGTATACCCGTCGCAAACGATGGAACAACCCCGGTACATGAGGATGTCAGATACAACAATGCAGGAGTAACCACTACTACCGTAACCGGAATTCCGCGTGGAAATTACATCATGGAAATCACCGACGAAACCTCAGGATGCTCAATAGATCACCCGTTTGCTATCCGTGATGAGCCGGAAACGCTAACACTCAATACAACCGCTATTGATGCGTCCATAAACCCTAATAACTCATGTAACCCCGCAAACTACACAGGTACAGCTACCGTCAATGTGGCTGATATTACCAACGGTGCAGGAACAGCCCTGACAGACTACTCCTTCTCCTGGGCTGCTGCTGCGGACCCTGCAACAGAAATTGATGATGATGATGTCCTTGATGATGATGTATCCGGCAACACCGGTGTGGAAGACGGAGATTACATCCTCATCGTAACCGACCGGATAACCGGTTGTGTGTCTGCCGCTGCTAATTTCACCGTACCGGAAAATTCACCTTCGATTACATCCACGACTAATGTACTTCAGGACAACTTTAGTTGTAATGTGGCTGCACCAACCGGAAGTGCAACACTCACAATTGCTGAAGGTCCCAACTCCAATTATTCATTTGCCTGGTATCAGGGGACATCGGCAACAGGCCCTGTAATTGATACGGATGATCAAATTGACAATCAATTACATGGAACTTATACCGTTCGAATAACCGATAATGCCACAAGTTGTACCGAGACTGCCTCGGTAGTTATTGGAGAATTTGCTCCAACACTAAGCATCGGTAGTTCTTCAAGCGGAGACCATTCGGATTGTTATCCTGCAAATGGTGATGTTACGGTCACACCGAACCTGACATTTACTCCGGCCGGACCTCCGACAGGATTTGCCGCTGCATATACCTATCAATGGTATTTTGGCACGAGTGCGACCCTCGGCAATGAACTTTTAGAAGGTATGGACCCGGGTAACCTCTCTACACCTACAAATGTCACAACTAATAATGTGACCGGACTTGCTGCCGGTGACTACACCGTTGTCATTACAGAGACACAAACCGGATGTGTGAGCGGCATAGAGACCGTCACCGTAGCTGATGAAGTTTCGCCTTACAAACCCACGATCACTTTTACATCGAATATCATTCCAAGTTCTTGTGATGCCCTCAACGGACGAATTACCGCTGAAATAACCGGAATGCCTGCCGGTCCCAGTGCATCAGGTGGTGGTGTCGGTTTTTCTTTTGAGTGGTATGAAGGGGCACAGAATTTTGCAACGCTTGCTACGACCGGTTCCGGGACAGAACTTGAAACAGGAGATAACCTTGTAGCAGCTCCGGGGACTACTGTGACGGTCACCAATACCGGTGGAACAGGCTTAGGAGCAGAAACCACACTAGACGCAATAATCTCCGGACTCTACACACTGGTGACCATTGATAATACAACCGGATGTAGATTCTCCGATATTTATGAATTAGGTTTTGCCGGCCAGCAGGTAACCACAACACTGACCGTAGAGAATGTAGAGGAATGCCCGGATAATGGAACCGCAAGAGTAGGATTAGCAGACAACATCATTTTAACGGTAAGTGCTGCGTCAGGCACGTTCACGGTTGGAGAACCCTTTACAACCCTCGGTGGTGCTTCCGGTACAATAGCATCGGATAGGGGTCTAGGCGAGGTGCAAATTGCCCTTGACGGAGCTACTGTACCAGTTGTTGGTGAAACAATAACAGAAACATCAAGTGGAGAAAACGCAACTATTGATGCTGTAAATAACGTTGATTATGCAACGGGACTCAGACACTTCGATGATATAAGTCAATATTTAATTTATCTGTATGCAGGAACCGGGGTTCCCGCTGATCCCTTCGCCCCATATACGTATGCCGGTCGTTCGTTCCCATATACTTATGATCCGGCCACCGGTGAGATATTAGATGGAAACGGAGATGCATTGGCCGGCAGTCCGGGCCCGGTTCTCAATGCCGGACAAGAAGCAGAATTTCCTGAATTGCCCGCAGGGGATTATGTAGCCATCGCTCGGGAAATTCTAAATCCGGCATTCAACCCGGGCTCTACTTCACAATGCTGGACAGCAGCATCGCTGGACGAAGAAATACTTGATCTGGCTTATGAACCAATTATCCAAAGCAGGACTGTTACCAACAATACAAATTGCGATATTACTAATGGCAATGGAGCGATATCACTTACGGTCATTGAAAATCCGGCTGAAAACAGAAACCCTCCGGCAAATCGGCAGCCTAACGGCTACCGGTTCACATGGTTAAGAGTTATAGATGGAACAATCATTCGAAATGTAGATACTCCCGCTGAAACGGCCATATTTACTCAAACAGACCTCAATGCCGGTGATTATACCGTAACCATCCAAAGGTTGGGCGGACCCGGCGGCACTCCTAATAATTGTGAGACCTCTGTCACAATCACTGTCGGGAATAATCCTGAACAACATCTCATTACAGGTGCAACGATAGGTGCAAATGATGACTGTAATCCGTTAGACGGTTCAATCGTAATCAATGATACTGATGTCACAGATAATACTAATGATTATAGATTTACCTGGTACACTACATACATCGCTGATGGAGATCCCGGTAATGTTCTGCTCCCGGATGCTAACGTTGATGGCGGTCTGAATGGAGATATAAATGCAAGCAGCGTGTCCGACTTGGAAAGCGGCACTTACTCTGTACAGGCGGTGCATGTTACTAAAACATGTATAACCAATGTCTTTGAGGTTGAAGTGGACGATAATCGTTTAGACCCTGCTTTCAATGTGGCACAAACAGCCCGGGACATCGTCTGTGACGATGCTGCCTATACCCCTACCGGACAAGCTACTCTGACCATTACCAATGGACTGCCAGCCAATCCTGCTGATTACACCATCTCATGGTTTGAGGATGCGGCCGAAACTCAACTACTTGATGGTTCGGGTGCCGTTGACGCACCGCTATTTTCTCTTAATAACAGCGTTGCAGACCAACTCCCCGAAGGTACCTATTACGTCCGAATCGAAGATAATGTCACCCCCGGCGACGGATGTATAAGTGCATTGCAGTCTGTGACCATCGATCAGTTCAATACGACCATCTCCGTTACTAATTCCGATGTAACCCACAACATTAACTGCGACCCGGACAACGGGCGAATTCAGGTCAATGACATCTCCGAAGACAGACCGGGTATTGCTCCCCTTACCGTTTCAGGAGGGGGAATCGCATTAACCAACTATGACTTTACCTGGTTAGAAGGTGATGCTGCTACTCCTGTGGCTGTACCATCCGTTACTTTCTTGCAAAGCGGCGGTGGAGCAGCTGCCAATGGCGGTGCGGATGCAAGTGTTGCGGCCGGATTGCCTACAGGCACTTATTACCTGCAAATCGAAAACAATACAACCGGATGTGAAAGCGAACTCATCGAATTCTCTATTGAAGATAACACAGCCATTCCTACTTTCAATGTGGCACAAACAGCCCGGGACATTGTCTGTGACGATGCTGCCTACACTCCTACCGGACAAGCTACTCTGACCATTACCAATGGACTGCCAGCCAATCCTGCTGATTACACCATCTCATGGTTTGAGGATGCGGCCGAAACTCAACCACTTGACGGAACTCCCGCAGGTACGGTCGTCTCCGAAACGCTAACTGCCAATAACACAAGAATCGATGGGCTCCCCGCAGGTACCTATTACGTCCGAATCGAAGATAATGTCACCCCCGGAGACGGATGTAGAAGTGTACGGCAGTCTGTGACCATTGATCAGTTCAATACGACCATCTCCGTTACTAATTCCAATGTAACCCACAACACTAACTGCGACCCGGACAACGGGCGAATTCAGGTCAATGACATCTCCGAAGACAGACCGGGGGGTGTTACCCTTAGCGTTTCAGGAGGTACAGTCGCATTAACTGACTATAACTTTACTTGGTTAGAGGAAGATGCAGCTACTCTCGTGGCCGTAGCTGCATTCCCATCCGTTACTTTCGAGCTAAGCGGAGGTGGAGCGGCTGCCAATGGCGGTCCTGATGCCAGCGTTGTGGACGGATTGCCTACAGGCACTTATTATCTACAGCTTGAGAACAATACAACCGGATGTGAAAGCGACCTCATCGAATTCTTTATTGACGAGGAGGCGGAAGACCCCGTCATCAATCTTGAATCAAAAAATCCGGACACCTTCTGTGCCGGAAATAATCGGGGTGACGGAACACTGGCCGTAAACATTTTCTACGATGGAGCTCAAATTGATAACCCGACTACAAATGCAGCAGAGTACGTGGTAGAATGGTACCGCGGAACATTTCGTTCAAGACCTGCTGCCGGTACCGGAGATGCTTCTTTCCTATTTGACAATCAAGGAAATGTAGGTACGGTACCTAATATCGGGGATGCTGCTCAAGGGGCTGATATCTCCGTCCTTTCAGGACTTGCAGATGGTACTTACAGTGTATATGTCAATAAAACAGGAACCGAACCCTATACAGGTTGTAATACCATTGCGACCTTTACCATTGATCCAAATGATGATTACTACTTCCTTGCCATTGATTTCATTCAGAGTGAAGTAGAAGCGGATACAATCTGCACCGGGACTCCCAGTGGGACAATAACTATTAATGATGCAAGTATCACCGGAAATCTCAATGATTTTACGATTGAAGTTCGAGAAGGTTCCGTTACCGGAGCGCATATCGGAGCTTCTCCTTTTACAAACAATGGCTCTCCGGAAATTAGAATTACAGGTTTAACAGCCAATGAATATTTTATCTTAGGAACCCATACCGGAACGGGCTGTAGAATACCTACCGGTTCTGTGATCATTGAAGATCTTCAGGAAGCCCCCATTATTTCGTTAGTTAGCATGGAGCCGGATGAAAATTGTGGAACCAGTGCCATGGTCGGGGAATTAGAAGTTTTGGTAAATGGCGGTGAAGACCATACAAATCCAAGATTGTCATTCCAATGGGTAAATGATGCTACCGGAAATAACGTATCTGCTGACTTCATTGGTGTTACAGACACAGAAGCGACTCTAACCGGAGTCCCTGGTGGTGATTATTCAGTGACCGTTACCGCTAACTTACCAACTGATACGCCTCCGAGTACCGGTTGCTCTGCAACCGCATCTTACACGATACTCACCGAAATGCCTCTCCCAAGCATTGAGGATATTGACATAACACCTAACAACATTTGTGATGATGACGGAGATGATACACCAGCCAAGACCGGTTCATTCCAAGTCCTTAGAGTGAATTATGAAGGAGCAAGTGCTGCACCGACCGCAGGGGAATATACGCTGACTGTATTTGAAAGTAACGGAACAACACAGGTTGCTGCACCCGACGATGCCGCTAACCCGGTGTCAAACTTAGATGCGGGCACTTACTTCGCATCTATTGAAAGGGTAAGTACATCCTGTGCTTCTGAACTCCTGCAATTTGAAATAGAGAATAATGTGCTAAAACCACTGATCGCTATTGATCTTATGACTGCGGACCCAACCTGTACTGCCGGTTTTACTTCGGAAGGAACACTACGTGCTACGGCTACATTAAATGACGGAAGCGGTCCTTTTGATGATACGAATACGGACTATACGTTCCAGTGGTATGACGGGGCAGGAACCGGTACAGTACTCACCGGAGAAACAAGCTCTACGATTAGTAACTTGGATGCAGGAACCTACACGGTAGAAGTTGAGCGAGTGTCTACAGGTTGTGTTACTACTCAAGAGTTCGAACTACCGAATGTACCCGTCACCGTTGAAATATTAAGGGCAGATACCGTTAGCTCTACAAACTGTAATGGAAATGGAAGCATTACAGTTGCTTCCGTAAGTAGAGATAATGTCACTGATTACGATTTTGATTATTATGATACCGACCCGACTTCAGGGTCTCCTGCTCCGGTCTTTGCATCTACCTTAGGAGGTGCGTACAACACCGCAGTTCCCGGTACCTATTGGATCATCGGAACTAATACAATTGTTGGATGTACAACACTGCCACTCCAAGTTGTAATCGGTGAAAACTTTGAGTATCCAACAATCACACTTGAAGAATTTGACAACCCGTCAAATTGTGACCCCGATATGCCTGACGGGAGACTACGCGTTTTAGCAAATGGAGAAGAAGAAGGTACGAATTATGACTTTGAATGGTATTTTGGAGATGATACTACCAACCCTCTGACCTCTGATGACTATACCGGAGGCGCGGAATTGGCAGGAGCAAACACAAATGAGGTTACCGGAGTTGCAGCCGGTACCTATACGGTAGAGGTTACTGACTTAAATACGGGATGTACAATTACCCGGACGGAGAGATTACAGGATGATAACCCTAATCCAATAGCAATTTCAACAAGTTCGTCAGCTAACACCAACTGCGTCAGTTTTAACGGATCAGCAGCTGCATCCGTAATTACTTTTGCTCGTGGAAGAAGAGTGAATGATTACAGTTTTTACTGGTTCACGGGAGATTTGGCAGCAGTGGGTACAAGCCCGGATACTACGGCTGCGGATTTCAAAGGAACACTGGTTCAAAATCTCCGGGAAGGTGAGTATGTCGTTTTAGCTGTTGATAAAACTGACCTTTTCTGTCAGTCCGACGCAACTCAGGTTACCGTTGAAGATGGAACCAACAGAGAGTCCATCCCATACACACTTAATATTAATAATGTAACGGTTTGTTTTGATCAGAAGAACGGAGGTGCTAATCTGGCATTCATCAATCCCATCAATGCAACAACAACTTCAATAGAATGGCAGGATGAGAGTGGTAATAAGATCGGCAGTTCGTTGACCAACAGTGAATTCGTGATCGACAGCCTTGAAGTAGGTACTTACAAAATGGTCTTGACTGATAATAATACGCTATGCACAACGAATGAGATATTTGATATCACAGATGAGTCCATGCCTCCAAGTGCCCCAACTGTTCAGGTTATTAATAACAGAACGAACTGTGCGGAGGCAAATGGAAGTGCTGTCGCAAACGTAGCCGGATCAACGCTAAATATGTTCTTTGAATGGTTTGATCCAACTAATATGAACACACCGGTGTTTACCGGCAGTAGTGTTTCAGTTTTAGACTCGATAACTTATCTGGTTCGAGCAACTAATTTGAACACAGGATGTATTTCTCCACTTACTCAGGTCGAAATTCTTTATCAGATTACCGATCCGGTATTCTCCATAGAAGTAGAAAGCTCCCTGTGTCTTAGAACAGAAGACGGAGTTCTTAATCAATTTACCGGCACTGCAATCGTAAACTTTGCTGAATTTAACGATGCTTCCCTATCATCTTATGAATGGATTTTCCTCGAAACAAACGAAGTGGTTGGTATGGGAACGAGACTGATAGATGCAATTCCGGGGAATTATGGCGTTCGTTTTACAGCAGATAATGGCTGCGAATACTATGATGAATTTGAACTGGGAATTGACTTAAGCATTTATAACGGCGTTTCCGCTAATGGAGACGGAAAGAATGACTTCTTCCTGATCGATTGCGTGGACTTATTCCCTAACAATAATGTGAAGATATTTAACAGAGCAGGCCAAAAAATTTATGACGTAGATACTTATAATAATACTTCAACCAGGTTTGAGGGTGTTAGTAACGTTGGTGCCGGAGGACTTGTGCTGCCGGTAGGAACTTACTTCTATCTGATAGATTTAGGTACCGGAGGAGACCTAATTCAGGGGTATTTAGAATTAGTAAGGTAATTTTGAGGGGAGAATGAGAAAAATATTCATTGCTGCCATCTTCTTCACCTTTAGTGTTATTGGCTTTGCACAACAAAGACCTGTGATATCCACATATATGTTTAACGGGTTAGCACTTAACCCTGCATACGCCGGCAGCTTGAATATTTTCAGTGCAAGTTTTATTCATAGAAAACAGTGGATCAATGTAGAAGGTGCTCCTGCCTCTAACATTTTTTCTGCAAATACCTCCTTGTATGGCAATCAGTTAGGGCTTGGAATATTATTATCAAGAGACGATATCGGTGTCCATCAGGAATCAGCATTTTATCTCAGCGGAGCTTACAAGATCAGAACCGGCGGCGGAATCCTGGCGATGGGGCTTTCAGGAGGCTTTGATAACAGAAAGTCAGACTTCAACCAGTTGAATATATTGAATGAAGATGACCAATTACTGACAGGTACACCAACGCAATTCACTCCGAATTTTGGAACGGGACTTTACTTCGCCAATCCTGTAATGTATGCCGGTATTTCAGTACCGTATATTCTTGAGAACACATTGTATGATGTTAGTGCTGAAGGTACAGTTTCCGAAGCGAAAGAAAGTAGATATTATTATGCTACAGGTGGATTTATCTTCAGCATCAACCAAAATGTAAAATTTAGTCCATCAACCTTGATCAGATACCAAGATAACAGTCGGATTGGATGGGATTTGAATGGAACCCTGATCTTTGACGGTATTGCGTATGCAGGCATTTCATATAGAAGCGGAGATGCGTTGATCTTCTTAACCCAATTAATATTAAATGAAAACTTCAGGATCGGATATGCCTATGACACTACAGTAAATCCACTTAATGATGCATCAAGAGGAACTCATGAAATTCTTTTGAACTATAGAATTAAAATCAACCTGACAAGAGATCCTCAGTGCCCCGTTTATTTTTGATGCTTTCCGCTTAGACCCATCAACAGTGAGTTGATTATCCACATCAGCAAGCTAAAAATAAGTGCCCACCAAAAACTATCTACAATAAATCCGGGCACTATTACATCTGTAGCCAAAATAATGATGGCATTGATTACCATAAGAAAAAGACCAAATGTGACAACTGTAATTGGAATGGTAAGAATGATTAATAATGGTTTCACCGTTGCATTTAGCAATGAAATAATTACAGCCACAATGAATGATGTAATAAAAACTTCAAGGCTGTCCCCAATGATTGCAATACCCGGCAAAAGATAGGTTGCAATAATCACTGCTATTGTTGATAGAAATAATCTTGTAAAGAAGTTCATATCCTAATTCTTGTTTTTAAACCAACTCGCATAAAGATTGTAGTTTCCGGCAATTCTTCTTAGCATTTCTTTGTTTTCTTCATCCATTTCCTTTAGTTTTCGTGCAGGTATACCTCCATAGACGCTGTTTTCTTCGACAGTAAATCCTGACTTAACCACAGCCCCTGCTCCTACAATAGTGCCTGATTTTACAACTGCATTATCAAGGACAATCGCACCCATGCCAATGAGCACGTTATCTTCTATGGTGCATCCGTGCACAACCGCATTATGTCCAATCGAAACGTTGTTACCTATGGTGGTTCCTGCCTTTTCATAGGTCCCGTGTATCGTAACATTATCCTGAATGTTTGTATTATTTCCTATTCGAATGAAATTAACATCACCTCTTACAACAGCACTAAACCAAACAGTGCAGTTATCGCCCATTGTTACATCACCAATAATAACTGCATTTTCAGCAAACCAACACTCATCTCCATATTGAGGTATTTTTCCCTTTACCGACCGAATTAATGTCATAATTGATAAAAGTATCATTAATTCCAATAAAATATGCTGACAAAGTGTCATTATTATTTCTATCTTTGCAGAATGCAAGGATTAATAGCAGATATTGACTTATTAGAAGAGGAAAAAAACCGGGCAAAAGTTTGTGATTTCAAAACAACAGAAGATAACGGCATAAAAACAAACCGCAAACTGTACATTGAGAGTTATGGTTGTCAGATGAACTTTTCCGATAGTGAGATTGTCACTTCCATTTTACAAAAAGAAGGCTTTGGAACTACATCCTCAGCAAAAGATGCAGATGTAATACTCATAAATACCTGCTCCATCAGAAAGAAAGCCGAACAAACAGTACGTAACAGGCTGAGTTACTTCAATGGAGTTAAGAAAAAAAATCCGGATGTTACCGTGGGAGTATTAGGATGTATGGCTGAGAGGTTGAAAGCAAAACTCCTGGAAGAGGAAAAGATAGTCGATCTTGTGCTTGGTCCGGATGCTTACAGAGACCTTCCCGAGCTTGTGAAGAAGGCTGAGGAAGGAGAAAAAGGAATCAATACTTTTTTATCAAGAGAAGAAACCTATGCAGATATATCTCCCGTCCGGCTAAACTCAAATGGAGTTACCGCATTCATTGCTATCATGAGAGGATGTGACAATATGTGTTCCTTCTGTGTTGTTCCCTTCACAAGAGGCCGTGAAAGAAGCAGATCTCCCCATTCCATCGTCAAAGAGGCAAAAGATCTTTTTGACAGAGGTTATCGGGAGGTGACATTGCTTGGACAAAATGTAGACTCGTACAAATGGTCTGCTGAAGAGAACAACAAAGCAAGACTTAATAAAAAAGAGAATGTTGCTACTGTCAACTTTGCAAACCTCTTGGAAATGGTCGCAAAAATAGACCCTAAATTACGCATTCGATTTTCTACTTCTCATCCAAAAGATATCACTGATGAAGTATTATTTACGATGAAAACTTATGATAATATTTGTAAGTACATTCACCTTCCTGCTCAGAGCGGTAATTCTAAAGTACTTAAATTAATGAATAGAACCTACGATAGAAAGTGGTACATCAATCGTATAAATGCAATAAGAAGCATTCTTGGAACATCATGCGGAATCAGTTCAGACATCATCGCCGGATTTTGCACCGAAACTGAAGAAGATCATCAAGAAACACTTACGTTAATGGATTATGTGAAGTATGACTTCTCGTATACATTCTTCTATTCGGAAAGACCCGGCACTTTAGCTGCTAAAAAATACGAAGATGATATTCCTCTTGAAGTAAAGAAAAAGCGGCTACAAGAAATCATTGATAAACAGAGAGAGATTTCTCTGGAAAGAAATCAACTTGATTTGGGTAAGACCTTTGAAGTACTTATTGAAGGAAAGAGTAAACGTTCGGAAGAGAAAATGCAGGGACGAAATTCCGCTAACAAAGTTATTGTTTTTGAAGGAAGTTATCCAAAGGGCTCCTACGTAAACGTGAAAGTAACCGATTGCACGGCAGCTACACTTTTTGGAAAAATAGTATGAGTTATAAAATAGATTCTGAAATACAAGCTGTAAAACAGCGATTCGAGATCATAGGGAATGCTCAAAAGCTAAATAACGCCATTCGTGTTGCAATCCAAGTTGCTCCTACTGATATGAGTGTACTTATCACCGGTGAAAGTGGCGCAGGTAAAGAGTCTTTTTCAAAGATCATACACAGCCTTTCTCACAGAAAGCATGGTCAGTTTATTGCCATAAATTGTGGAGCCATTCCGGAGGGAACCATCGATTCCGAATTATTTGGTCACGAAAAAGGGGCCTTTACAGGTGCAACAGGCGACAGAAAAGGTTATTTTGAAGTAACTGACGGTGGAACCATCTTCCTTGACGAAATCGGAGAAATGCCTCCCGGCACGCAGGCTCGTCTTCTACGAGTTCTGGAGAATGGAGAATTCATTAAAGTTGGATCTTCTAAAGTTCAAAAAACCAACGTTAGGGTCATAGCTGCTACCAATGTAAACCTTCTGGAGGCTGTGGGTAAAGGTAAGTTCAGGGAAGATTTGTACTATCGATTAAGCACTGTGCCCATTTACGTTCCCCCATTAAGAGAACGTAACAGTGATGTCATCCTTCTCTTCAAAAAGTTCGCCTACGATTTCGCAGAACATTATAAGACCGACCCTATCAAACTGACTCCGGAAGCAGAAGAGTACTTAAAATCTCACCGATTCCCGGGAAATATCAGACAGTTGAAAAATATTGTAGAGCAAATTAGTCTTTTAAGCCCGGAGAGGGAGATAGCTGTAGACCAATTGCAGCGGTACCTTCCCAGAACAGGGAGTAACCTTCCGGCACTGGTATCTAATGGTGAGTCCCGGGAAGACTTCTCAGAAAGAGATATTTTGTACAAAGTGCTATTTGACATGAAAGCTGATATGGCTGAGTTGAAAAAGTTAGTATTTAAAATGCTTGAAGGAAATGATAGTGAGAATGAAATATTAGAAGACCATAAGCAGCTTTTTCAAAATATTGAAACCCCTTATAATCAGCTAAGCGAGTATCATCTAGAAGCACATGAAGAAAGTGAACCTCGTGTAATAATTGCCAATGAAGAAGAGCACTATGATGCTGATGTAGAAGACATTACTCATGAAACAGCATCAGATGAGTCCCTTTCGTTAGAGAGGAAGGAAAAAGAACTTATTATAAGAGCTTTGAAAAAAAATAACAACAAACGAAAATATGCAGCAGAAGACCTGGGCATTTCGGAACGAACTTTGTATAGAAAGATAAAGCAATATGAACTTGAAAAACTTTAGTCCGGCTACTTTTCTACTCATACTTTGTATCTCTACAGGCTGCGGAGTTTATTCTTTTACAGGAGCATCAATCTCTCCTGATGTAAAAACGATCTCAATCCAAACATTTTATAATAATGCCCCCCTTGGCCCCTCAACGATGAGTGTCACATTTACTGAAAAAATTAAAGATTACTACCAGCAAAATACAAGTCTTCAACTTATAGACAATAATGGAGACCTTCAAATAGATGGATTCATTACAAACTACACCATTACCCCCGTAGCGGCAAATACCGGAGGTAATCAGGGTCAAGATTTTTCCGCACTCTCCAGAATTACCATCACAATTTCTGCAACTTACATTAACCTAAAAGATCCTACTTTTGATTTTGATAAAAATTTCTCGTTTTTTAGAGATTATGACACAGACATTGACTTAGCTTCTAATGAAGAACAATTTGTTGAAGAGATTTTTGATCAAATAATTTTAGATATCTTCAATGCATCTGTTGCAAATTGGTGATTTTACTGTAATTTTAGATTTAATATCTTTTATCTAAGCCCGTGAACAAAACCGAGTTAATCGAATTCTTGAGATACCCAAGTAAACTCACCTCATCAAACTTAGACGAACTTGAAGGTGTTATTCGGGAAGCTCCTTATTTTTTAAGTGCCCGGTTGCTGTTAGCTAAAGGAAGCAAAGAACTTGGTGATAAGAAAACCCAAAAAAGGATAGCTTCGGCAGCTATTTATTCAACAGATCGGATACTTCTAAAAAAATACCTAAGTAGTAATCTGTTTTTCTTGGGACAGGCAGTTGCAGAAGAATCAGCTACTCCATCCAAAACCAAAAAAGTAGCTTCACAACCTGATTCAGTAGAGGGAGTTAATAGGCAAGAAGAATTCAGACCCAGAGCAGATAAACGTCCCAGTAATCTGAAAGTGGAGAAAAAAGGTCTCTCTACACCTCAGGTACCGGTAGGAGGTCTCGATGCTTTACTTGATGAGCTGGAACACGACATGAAAAATCTCAAAGCCTCCAGACATCATTTTGCAGAAATTCAACAGAATATTGAAGAGGAAGATGCTGTAGCTAAAGCGATTAATGAAAATAAATTAGAAATAGAAAAAAGTCCTTCCTATCCTTCTGAAAAACAGTCAGAGGAACCAAAAACAGTTTATTTCGAGGAGAAGCCAATTAAATCTAAGAAGGAAGATGAAGCCGAAACAGAATTTAAGATTGAACTTAATCCGAAAGAAGAACAGATTTTTAGCAAAAAATTAGAAGAACTCTCCGGAGAAAAGAAGAAAGAAGTCAAAAAACCAAAAGAACAAGAAGAGAGAGAAGAAAAACTAGTTGATCAAAAAAATGATAAAGGAGTTGAAAAATCAATTAGCGAGCCACGTTTCTCCAGATTTTCTACAAGAAGCTACCTTAAAAATTTAAAAACAGATTTTGAAAGTGACTTTGATTTCTTTGGTAAGGACGAAAAAAAAGAAGATGCAAATACTAAAGCAGCATCTTCTGAAAACAAAGTCAAAAAAATAGAAGAGAAGGAAGCATTTAAGAAATTAACTTCAAAAAGCAGAGAAGCAGATAAAGCACCATCTTCAAAATCAGCTAAAAAAAAGGGGGGCACAAAAAAAGATGAGCCTAAAAAGGACGACTCAAAAGAAAATGACAAATCTGATCGTGAGAAACAAACAAACGTCATTGATAAATTCATTAAAGAGTCACCTTCCATAAAGTATACCAAAAAAGATGAGATTTCAACCACCGACCTGGCAGAGACCAGTGCTTCATGGGATAGAAACCTTGCCTCTGAGTATCTCGCAGAAATTTATCTTAAACAGGGGAATAAAAAGAGGACAAAAGAAATCTATAAAGCGTTGATGTTGAAATATCCGGAAAAAAAACCTTACTTTGCAGATTTAATTTCAAAGATCGAATAAATGTACGGAGTAGTTGTAACGCTGATTGTAATTGTTGCTGTTTTATTAATCCTTGTTGTGTTAGCTCAAAATCCAAAAGGTGGAGGGCTCTCCAGCCAATTTGGCGGTTCCGGAACCACTCAGTTAATGGGTGTTAAAAAGACAGGTGACCTTTTAGAAAAGCTCACCTGGGGATTTGCAATCGCTCTTTTAATATTATCTGTAAGTACCAGCTTCATACAACCTGCTCAGGATGAAGAAGATGTGCTATCAAGTCCAAACATCGACAATGCTCAAAACACAACCCTCCCTCCTGTCATTCAGCCTGCTGATGTCGACAGTGATGTACTTGAAGGTCTGACTGAAGACGCAGCAGATAGTGCCGGAAACTAAGCCGCTTCCGAAATTCTTCTTACCAACATCCTCTTTGCTATCGGCAAAACTGTAGACTCTAGAGGAAATTTTAATTTGGAGATCGCCGCATAAGTAGCAGGATTTGGGAGGTCAGAGTAGCTACGAGTAAGTTCTATTTTAATATTTTCATAAGTCTTGTTAATTTTCCTGACCTCATTCCTAATATAATGAGTATTCAAACTTCTGTATTTCTCCTCCGCATGTTCAAATAAAGTCATTTGATAGCGATAAATCGCCACATCAGCCTGATTATCCTGATTGATTAAAAGGTATCCTTCATCTGCATAGATCGGCGTTAAGCCTACGGGAACCATTTCAATATTTTCTTCCACAAACTCATAAAGTTCCTTACCCTCCTCCAGAATATCTCTTATTCTGGGCAACGCAAAAAGAAGTATTTCTTCAATCTGACACATTACCTCGTCATCATTTACAATCTTATCGTATGTCAGTTGAAGCTTGGCAAAATCAGCCCTGGATAGTGATTTGGGAAAATTATCATGAAGTAATTCTTTACTCTCTTTCACTTTGATAAGGTTTCGATAGTGAAATACCAAGTCTGCCATAAATGGATAAAGCTCAGACTGATTGAAGCGGCTCTTGACATCTTTCAGATAAGCTAATAAAATATACTTTTTATACTCATAGTCAATTAATCCTTCCGTTAACCAATCATGCTTAAGTGTATTCATATTATACTTATTTAAACCTGAAACTTAATTTTCAAACGACAAATTGACAAGCTAGTTTCAACTGAAATTTAAACAAAAAGAATTAATCTGAAATATTGTCAGTTTAACCTGTCAGATTACCTGACAAAAACCTTTTGGCATATAAAATGATAAGGTGATGATATTTATAAAAATTAAACTTTAAACGATTAATAACATGTCAAAAGTAAATTTCAAACCGCTTGCCGACAGAGTTTTAGTGGAGCCTGCGGCAGCTGAAGAAAAAACAGCCAGTGGAATTATTATTCCCGATACCGCTAAAGAAAAGCCGCAACAAGGAACAATTGTTGCAATCGGAACCGGCAAGAAAGACGAACCAATTAATGTCAAAGTTGGTGATCAGGTTCTTTACGGAAAGTATTCCGGTACTGAAGTTACCATAGAAAATAGTGATTACCTCATTATGAAGGAATCAGACATTTACGGAATTATTTAATCACATTAATCTAAATTTTAAAAGAAATGGCAAAAGATATATTTTTTGATACTAATGCAAGAGACAGCATTAAGAAAGGTGTTGATGTACTTGCAGATGCAGTAAAAGTGACGTTAGGCCCCAAGGGTAGAAACGTAATTCTTGACAAAAAATTCGGAGCCCCAACCGTAACAAAAGACGGAGTTTCCGTAGCGAAAGAAATTGAGCTTAAGGAACCAATCGAAAATATGGGTGCTCAGCTTGTGAAAGAAGTTGCTTCTAAAACTGCTGATGATGCCGGAGACGGTACAACTACAGCAACTGTTTTAACCCAGTCAATTTTTGGACACGGAATTAAAAATGTAGCTGCCGGTGCAAATCCGATGGATCTTAAAAGAGGTATTGACAAGGCAGTTACTGCTATTGTTGAAAACCTTAGATCGCAATCAAAGGAAATCAAAACAAATGATGAGATTTCTCAGGTAGCTTCCGTATCTGCCAATAATGATGCTGAAGTGGGTAAAATGATTGCTGATGCAATGGATAAAGTGGGTAAAGATGGTGTAATCACTGTGGAAGAAGCAAAAGGTACTGAAACTGAAGTAAAAACAGTAGAAGGTATGCAATTTGACAGAGGATACCTTTCACCCTACTTTGTAACAAACACGGATAAAATGGAAGCCGAGTTAGAGAATCCTTACATCTTGATCTATGATAAGAAGATCTCTAACATGAAAGAATTACTTCCTATCCTTGAGACAACTGCTCAGACTGGCAAGCCGCTTTTGATTATTGCTGAAGATGTTGAAGGTGAAGCACTTGCTACTCTGGTAGTGAATAAAATCAGAGGATCCCTGAAGATTGCTGCTGTGAAAGCGCCCGGCTTTGGCGATAGAAGAAAAGCAATGCTTGAAGATATTGCAATTCTTACCGGTGGTACTGTAATCTCTGAAGAAAGAGGATACAAACTAGAGAATGCAACGATCGACTATCTGGGTACTGCCGAGAAAGTAAATATTGATAAAGACAATACCACTATTGTAAATGGTGCCGGCAAGAAAGCTGACATTGAAGGTCGAGTAAATCAAATCAAGCAGCAAATCGAAAATACTACTTCGGATTATGATAAAGAAAAACTGCAAGAAAGATTGGCTAAACTCTCCGGTGGGGTCGCTATCCTTTACATTGGGGCTGCTACTGAAGTAGAGATGAAGGAGAAGAAAGATAGAGTGGATGATGCATTACATGCAACCAGAGCGGCTGTACAGGAAGGTATCATAGCCGGTGGTGGTGTCGCTTTGATTAGGGCAATCGCATCTCTTGATAGTTTGAAACTTAACAATGAAGATCAAAATACAGGTGTCGCAATTATAAAATCTGCTGTTCAGGCTCCGTTGAGAACCATCGTGGAAAATGCGGGTGGTGAGGCTTCTGTAGTTGTAAATGACATTGTAGCGAGTCATACCGGATCGGGTAAAGATGATTACGGTTTCAATGCCGCTTCCGGTGAGTACGTAAATATGTTTGAAGCAGGTATCATTGATCCGACGAAAGTAACAAGATTAGCTCTTGAGAATGCGGCTTCTATTGCATCACTCCTACTCACTACGGAATGTGTAGTAGCGGATGAACCGGAACCGGAAGGAGGCTCCGGAGTGCCGGCAATGCCTCCGGGAGGTGGTATGGGCGGAATGATGTAAGAAATATTCATTTAATCTCTAAAAAACCTCTTCAAATGAAGAGGTTTTTTTATGATATCTTCCGGACTGGAATTAAGAGAAATAGAAAGATTCCAAAAAGACTCAATCTAACAAAGAAGATTACTTCATCAAAATAGCCACTGATCGGCCATTTTTATTTATACGGAATCCTTAAATTTCTATTGCTTCACATACTTCAGCCAATGCCCGTCCGGCCGTGGGGTCAGGCTAAATACGCACTTGCAAGTTCATACGTGCATTTTCTGAGCCAAACATGTATTTATTTTCTCAATCATGCGGTTTTTTATGGCAAACTTGTATTACGAGGCACAAAAAACCCCGACATTTCTGCCGGGGTGGGTTGAGGTTTTTACGGTTGGAGTTTTTTACTTCCTTATCACAATCCGGCCTGCGGACTTAAGCTTTCCGTCTTCTCCTTCCATGAAAACAAAAAAGATACCCTCACGCAGTCCCGAAAGATCGTACAAGCCGTCTTTTGCAACCGGATAACTCCTGACTGCTTGCCCGCTTGTGTTCATGAGGCTTACCCCGACCCAATCATTGGAAGTACCCGACAGGCTGAAATGATCGGTAGCCGGGTTCGGGTAGAGTTCCACCCCTTCGGCAGAAGGAACGCCTAGCACATCATTCACATCGGTGACCGTAACGGTAATGGTCTGCGGATTGCTGGTGTTCGTCCCGTCGCTCGCGGTTACCTGTACCTCATACACGTTGTCCGTATTCGCATCGCCGGGATTTTCATAATCCGGGGCTGACTGAAAAGTCAAAGACCCGCTACTGGCACCAATGCTGAAACTGCCCATGTCCGCGCCCCCGCTGACGGCATACATGATCGATGCCGTGCCATCATCATCGGTTGCCGCTACGGTCAGTACTATAGTGCTGTTTTCCTGCACCGATGCCGTGGATGCCGAAGTTATCACCGGCGCATTGTCATTCACATCGGTGACCGTAACGGTGATCGCTTGCGGGTCGCTGGTGTTCGTCCCGTCACTCGCGGTTACCTGTACCTCATACGTATTGTCCGTACCCGCATCGCCGGGATTTTCATAATCCGGGGCTGACTGAAAAGTCAAAGACCCGCTACTGGCATCAATGCTGAAACTGCCCATGTCCGCGCCCCCGCTGACGGCATACATGATCGATGCCGTGCCATCCTCATCGGTTGCCGCTACGGTCAGTACTGTAGTGCTGTTTTCCTGCACCGATGCCGTGGGTGCCGAGGTTATCACCGGCGGGTGCTCATTCACGTCGGTAACCGTAACAGTGAGGGTCTGTGGGTCGCTGGTGTTCGTCCCGTCGGTCGCGGTTACCTGTACCTCATACGTATTGTCCGTACCCGCATCGCCGGGGTTTTCATAATCAGGTGCCGTGGTGAACGTCAAAATCCCGGTACTTGGATCGATGCTGAACACCGCATCGCCGGTGAAAGTGTACGTGATAGATTCATCTGTACCGTCCACATCGGTAGCCGTTACCGTCAGCCCTGTGCCGGTGCTGTTTTCCTCCGCACGGGCCGTACCACTCACAATAAGTGCCGGTGCAGTGTCATTCACATCGGTGACCGTAACGGTGACGGTGGTCGTGGCTGCTGTATTCGAACCCGTCGCATCCGTAGCGGTGACGGTAAGGGTGTAACTGCTTGTGCTGCCCTCATAGTCAAGGCTCGCACCACTTGCTACGGTGATTTGCCCGCTATCTTCGTCAATGGCAAAATTACCATCTTCATTGCCTGCGGTAAGGATATAAGTGAGTTTATCGTTCTCGGGGTCGGTAGCTGGAATCACAGACCCGACATTATACCCTACGGATGCATCTTCGGCGATCGTGCGGGTGAAAGGACCGGAGACAAAAGCGGGGGACTCATTCACGTCGGTGACAAAGATCGTCAAGTTACGGGTGGTGGTCGTTCCGTCCGAAACGTTTACTTCAAGGTAATAAGCTGCCATGCGGCCTTCGCGGTCAAGGCCGCCGGCTCTTGCCACGGTGATTTTCCCCATGTCATCAATGGCAAAATCTTCGCTGCCGGTTCCGGTGAGTTCATACGTCAAATCGTCTTCGTCAGGGTCGGAAGCCCCAAGCAATGTGTCCGTTGTTTGACCTTCGCGCGTCTCTAATTCCGCATTCGGTACATTTTCACTTACATGGAACCATGGGGTCGTTTCTATCACGTAGGCGTAGAGTTGGTCATTACCCGAATCTACTACCCACATTGTGGTGCCGTCCGACCAGAGGCCGCGAGGATATCTATTGTCCGCATGGAGGTTAAACTCCTTGGTATCATCCCGTGCCCCCGTGGCCAGCGTGTAGGCGTAGAGTTGGTCATCACTATCATCTACTACCCACATTGTGGTGCCGTCCGACCAGAGACCGCGAGGAGATCCATTGTCCGCATGGAGGTTAAACTCCTTAGATGTATTGCGTAACTCCGTGGCCAGCGTGTAGGCGTAGAGTTTTTCATGAACCCAACCTGCTACCCACATCGTGGTGCCGTCCGACCAGAGACCGCGAGGAGATCTATTGTCCGCATGGAGGTTAAACTCCTTGGTATCATCCCGTGCCCCCGTGGCCAGCGTGTAGGCGTAGAGTTGGTCATTACCCGAATCTGCTACCCACATCGTGGTGCCGTCCGACCAGAGGCCTTTAGGGTTTGTATTGCCCACAGTTCTAAGGTTATTGATATCCTTTTCGGCATCCCGTGCCCCCGTAGCCAGACTATACGCATAGATTTTGGGGTCGATAAGCCACCGACCTCTGGTTAAATTAAAATCACCCTCATCAATCACCCACATCGTGGTGCCGTCCGACCAGAGACCGCGAGGGAATCCATTGGCCGCTGCAAGGTTGAAGTCCTGCACAGACAGGCGGGTACCCGAAGTTACGGTTTGTGCCTGCCCGAAGCCTGCGAGGAGCAGTGCCGCGATGATAAGACCGGCTTTTTTTATTGATCTCTTTCCCCTACCCGCTATTTTATGAGGGGGGGGGGGGATTAAATTGTATTATTTCAGGGTTTGTTCTTTTTACTGTTGTTTTCATAAGTATTTTTTTGTCTAATGAATACATAACTTCTTATTTTTTAGTTTAAAAAAGTAAACCTATACAAACTTTTTAACTTGTTGTATTTATTTTTTTGATTTTTTTCGGCGGGTGAGAGTCCTGTACCGGAAATGTCTGCGCTATATTGTTTTAGAGAGGTGTGAATTTTAAGGCTGACCTTAGAAAAATAAAACCCCGGGTTAAAATCAAGCATTTGATAAAGTCTGAATTTTTTATGCTTGGCTTTTACATTTCCTTTGACCTTTCCCAGTAAACATCCATCTCTTCCTGTGTCATTCCATCTAAGTCTTTTCCATCCTTTCCGGATGCTGACTCCAGATATTGAAATCGTTTGATGAATTTTTTGTTGGTGCGTTCGAGTGCCTCTTCGGGGTTGATATTTGCAAAGCGCGCATAGTTAATCAACGAAAACAGCAGGTCTCCAAATTCCCCGGCCTGCTTTTCTTTATCTTTCTCTTCTTTAAATTCATTCAACTCTTCCTGCACCTTTTCCCAAACCTGATCCTGATGATGCCAGTCAAAGCCTACTCCCCTTGCCTTTTCCTGAATACGCATCGCTTTTATCAATGCCGGCAATGACTTTGGCACACCTCCCAGCACAGACTGCCTGCCTTTTTCTTTAAGTTTGATCTTTTCCCAATTGGCTTTCACTGCTTTCTCATCTTCGGCATTTACATCTCCGTATATATGCGGGTGTCTCCTTATCAACTTCTCACAAACCTGATTCAATACATCAGTCATATCAAATGCTTTTTTTTCACTTCCGATCCGGGCATAAAAAACGATATGAAGCATCAGATCTCCCAGTTCTTTCTTAACTTCCTCCGGATCATTTTCAATGATGGCATCGGAAAGTTCATAAGCCTCCTCTATGGTTAAATGCCTTAGACTTTCTAACGTCTGCTTTTTATCCCACGGGCAGTTTTCTCTCAATTCGTCCATGACGGTAAGGAGACGATCAAAAGCTTTTAATTTATCCTTTCTCTTAAGGTCAGGTACAGCCAGTGGTTTTTTCATTAATAAATTACGAAATACAAACAGTTGTTATTTCAGATACATTTGCAAATTGACTAATTTTGAATTAAACTTTTAAGAAATGCAGGTAGTATTACTAGGTATCGGAATCTTCGCTCTGTTTTTTGTAGGTTTATCCGTAAGAATTTTATTTTTGAAAAACGGAACCTTCAAAGGGACCTGTGCTTCACAGAATCCATATCTCAACAAAGACGGTGCTGCATGTGGTTTTTGCGGAAAGACGGTGAAACCGGGAGAGCATTGTACTGAATCTGAAGTAAACAAAGTATTAGCCAAATTTTAAACCGGTTTCTCAACACTTTTTACTTTTGATCAAGTTTCTATATTTGCGGACTGCTCTTAAAAATTATTTGCTTTGACATTAATTAAATCCATTTCAGGTCTTCGGGGAACCATCGGAGGCAATGCAGGGGAGAATCTGACTCCAATTGACGTAGTAAAATTTTCAGCAGGATATGGAGCCTGGATTCTTGAAAACCACCAATCAGCCAAAGTAGTAATCGGGCGAGATGCACGCCCGTCGGGGGTATCTTTTGTACAACTGACTGCAAACACATTAATCAACATGGGCATTGATGTTTTGGACTTGGGACTAAGCACTACCCCTACCGTAGAAATAGCCGTAATTGCTGAAAAAGCGCAGGGAGGCATCATCCTCACTGCCAGTCACAATCCGGCAGGATGGAATGCACTCAAGTTTTTAAATGAGAAAGGAGAATTTATTTCAGAAAAGGAAGGGAAAAAGGTCTTAGCATTGGCGGATGGAGATGTAAACTTTGTACCTGTTCAGAAGTTCGGGTCCTATCAAACAAATGATTCATATATCCAATATCATATTGATCAGGTAATGAAACATGATTTAGTTGATGTAAAAGCCATTAAAAATGCGAACTTCAAGGTAGTAGTAGATGCCGTAAACAGTACAGGCGGGATTTCAATTATCCCCCTTTTAAAGCAGCTTGGCGTTGAGGTAAAGGAGCTTTTTTGTGAACCCAACGGAAACTTTCCTCATAATCCGGAGCCACTTCCCGAGAATCTCCAGCAAATAAGCGGTGAACTGAAAAACGGACAATATGATTTAGGTATTGTGGTAGACCCCGATGTGGACAGGCTGGCCCTGGTTAGGGAAGACGGTGAAGTATTTGGTGAGGAGTATACTTTGGTGGCTGTTGCAGATTACGTTTTGTCACACAAAAAAGGAAATACTGTATCCAACCTGTCTTCGAGCAGGGCACTTAGAGATCTCACCGAGAAGCATGGATGCGAGTATAACTCTTCAGCAGTCGGAGAGATTCACGTAGTAGCAAAGATGAAGGAAACAAACGCCGTCATCGGAGGTGAAGGAAATGGCGGCATAATTGTCCCTGATCTCCATTACGGAAGAGATGCACTTGCCGGGGTAGCTTTATTCCTGTCTCACCTGGCAAAATTTGGGAAGAGTGCCTCAATGCTTCGTGCTACCTATCCCAGTTACTTCATCTCGAAGAACAAAATTGAACTTACTCCGGACATCAAGGTAGATGAAATATTGGAGTCAATTAAAGAAAGATACAAAGCCAGCCCAATCAATACCACTGACGGAGTGAAGATCGAATTTGATCATGAATGGGTGCAGCTTAGAAAATCCAAAACAGAACCAATAATTCGTATCTTTGCAGAATCTCAAAGCCAGAACACTGCTGAGCATCTAGCGCAGAAGCTGATCATGGATATAAAAGAGATTATTTCAAGTTAAACCAAAATGCTATGAACGTCTACTTTGATAATGCCGCCACCACCCCGATTGATGAGCAGGTATTTGAAGAAATGAAACCCTTTATGCTTGAGCATTATGGTAACCCCTCCTCCACCCACTCGCACGGAAGAAAAGTAAGGACTGCTATTGAAAGAGCCCGGAAGAAAGTTGCAGAGCTTTTAAATGCTGCTCCGGCGGAGATTTTCTTCACCTCAGGAGGAACGGAGGCGGACAATACAGCTATTCAATGTACTGTCAGTAAAGAGAATATTCAACATATCGTCACCTCCAGGATTGAACACCATGCAGTACTTCACACCGTGCAAACATTAGAGAAAAGGGGCATAAAAGTCACTTATGTAAAACTTGATGATGACGGGCTCATAGATTATGACCATTTAGAGGAATCAATCAAAAATAATCCGAATACACTTGTCTCTCTGATGCATGGAAATAATGAGATCGGGAACCTTCTGGATTTGGAAAAAGCAGGAAGCCTTTGCAAAGAATACGGAGCATATTTTCACTCGGATACCGTTCAAACTATGGCGCATTATGCCCATGATATGGAAAAACTTCACCTTGACTTCGCCGTAGGGTCTGCACATAAGTTTCATGGTCCCAAAGGAGTCGGCCTCTTATATATCAATCACAATAACAAAATACATCCTTTCATTCATGGCGGTGCCCAAGAAAGGAATATGAGAGGCGGTACCGAGAATGTGTACGGAATCGTTGGCCTGGCTAAAGCGATGGAAATATCTTATTCGGGAATGGATAACCACAGAAGGCATATTGAATCCTTAAAAGCCCGAATGATCGAAAAACTAAAGGGTCAGGTAGGTGGAATTAGTTTCAATGGGGTGTCAGATAATTTTGATAAAAGTTTGTATACCGTTCTCAATGTATGCTTTCCGGTTTCAGATGATAACGATATGTTGCTGTTCAATCTTGATATTGAAGGAATCTCGGCATCCGGCGGGAGTGCGTGCAGCAGTGGTTCGGATATCGGATCGCATGTACTGGCCGCGCTAAATAAAAATAAAGGATCGATTCGGTTTTCTTTCAGTAAATATAATACCTTAGAGGAAGTTGATTATACGGTTGGGAAGCTTTCGGGTTTATACCAGCCACAAACTACCTGCTAATGAAAGCACTAGGACAAACGCTAACTTCAAAAGATTTAGTTCATATCATCCCAAGGTTGATTATCATCATCATCATTGGTCAGACATTACCTTTCAAATACCTCGGAGCTGACGAAAGTATCTGGATATTCACTCAAATGGGCTGGGAACCGTGGGGCAGATACATGATTGCAATTATAGAAACGGTTGCAATTATTCTACTTATCAGCCGGTGGTACATTGTGGGCGCAATTATTACTTTGAGTATCATTAGTGCGGCCAATTTTATGCATTTTACCCGACTGGGATTTAATATCAATGGGGACGGCGGCTTACTCTTCGGGCTCAGTGTCGCTGTAGTTATATGCTCATTGATGGTAGTAATCCATTGGAACAAAATGCGTACCAAGAAATACACCAAGCATTTCGATTTTACGGAAATCTCCGATAAAAGAGATTGAATCCCTAATTAACCACCATTTGCTTCAAGCATTCCACCCACTTATCCTCCTTGTTCAGGCTCGGAACTAAGTCCCACTTTTCACCTCCGGCGTGTATAAATTCCTCCTGATACATTTCTCCTACTTCAATAGTAGTTTCCAAACAATCGGAAACAAAAGCCGGAGAAAAAGCTAATACTTTTTTTATCCCCTTTTCAGCAAGCTCTTTCAAAACATCCTCCGTATAAGGTTTGACCCACGGATCCTTCCCAAGCCTTGACTGGAAGCATACAGTATATTGTTCTTCCGGGATATTCAATCCGGCGGCTACAAGCCTGGTTGTTTCAAAGCATTGTGCCCTGTAGCAGTAGCGATTATGTTCATTTAGTGTTCCACAACATTTTCCCAACTGACAGTACTTACCGTATGATGCTTTCCGAATTTGTCTTTCCGGCAGGCCATGATAACTAAAGACGTAATGGTCATATTGGTCCTTATCCGTCAGGGCTTTGCCTTGATCTACGATTGTCTCAATAAACAATTCCTCTTCCAAAAACTGAGCAGTGAATTTAATATTCGGGATCACCTGCCATTCTTTGGCAAATTCCATCACCTTATCAATAACAGAACCTGTGGTTGCGGAAGCGTACTGAGGGAAAAGCGGGATTACGTGCAGCGCAGCGACTCTCTGCTCCTTAAATTCTTTTAGGACCGACTCCAGCGAAGGATGCTGATATCGCATGGCAAATTTTACAACGTATTCTTCAGACAGCTTTTCCCGGAGCAAGTATGTAATGTCTTCCGTGTAATATTTGAGGGGCGATCCCCTGTCATCAAAAAGTTTACGATATTCTTTCGCAGATTTCGGGGCTCTGAATGGCGCAATGACCCCATTTACCAAAATCCATCTGATCGGAAATGGAACATCCACAACACGCTTGTCCATGAGGAACTCTCGCAGATATTTTCTTACGTCCGAAGTTTTGGTCGAATTCGGGGTTCCAAGATTCACCAGTAAGATGCCTTTTTTTTTCATAAAATATGTACCTCCCAAATGACGATGCCGTAAGCTATAAACCGTGCGAATCGAAACAAAGAGAACCAGAGGTATTTTCTAAACGAATAATGAACGGATCCCACCAACATCGCAATCCCTGAAAAAGGAAGAGGTGTTAATGTAGCTACAATGACCAGAAAACCACCATAATTGTTCAAATGTTTTTCAAACTTCCCAAAAACACGTTTTTTCATCTGCTCATAGAATTGCGTGTTCTTGAGGTATACCCCTATTCCAAATCCAATGATTCCGGCAACGTAAGAGATCACAGAGAGTGCAAGGATATTATTGGTGTAGTTTGAAAGAATCTCACTCCTCAAAGACCATATCATGAAAAACTCAGGGGGGATGATTCCAAAAATCACTTCAGAGGCAAGGAATATCAGATAAACAACTACCGGTTGATTATACACCGGTCCAAGGACGCTTTCTAATGTGAAGTCATAATTCTTCCTTAAATATAAATAACCAACTACGATTACAGTAAGCCATAGCAACCCCTTTAAAAGGTTACTTATAAGAAATTTATTCCTGTCGGGTAAAGGATTTTGATTTTTTGCAGACATCTGGAGTGCTAAACTGAAATTGCGAAATTATTGCTCCTTAACTTCTTGTACCAATTTTTTTGAAGCCGGGTCGGGTTTATTGAAAGAGACCACCCAGTAAGGCTCATCCAATTCTGTGTATCTACCATAAAATTGAGTAAGCATAATTTTTACCGCATAGTTGAGCCGGTTCACAGCATCTATGAAATAATCCCGGCGGTTCATAGGGTGGTAGACAAAAAACTTGACGATTGGAAAAGCACATGTTCTAAAATCCCCCAAGACCTTTTTTACTTCTACTCTTTCTTTATCTAAATTGGCAACTGCCTTTCCTGAGCATTTTCCCAAGCCTCTCAATAGATGTGCATAAACTTTATTTAACTCCCCTCCTTTTTCTTCCAACTCAACGGTTACTTCTTTACAATAAGCCTCAAGAATACGAAGTGAAGGCAGGCTCATGCCAGCCTCATTAAAGACATCAGGCTGCCAGAGGATTTCACGAAAAGTAAAAATAGAAGGCAGGAGCTCAGTATCATAGTGCTCATCTTTTTTTAAAGAGAGCATCGTTTCAGTTGTGATTTGTTCAATCACAGTTTTTCCTGCCTGAAGTGCATAAGTCCACCCCTTCTCTTTGGTGTCAAGAAGATTTAGGAAATTCCATATTTCGTTAAAAGCTATTCTCATCGTCTCTCTTCAAGCGTTAAAGTAATACAATAACAACCATTTGCAATATTCTTTATTCTTTTCCCTATCTTCAACCCGTGGAAAAGAAATGGGTTCATAAGGAGGCTCCTGATAATAACGTGGTTAAATCACTGAGCAAATCACTTAATATAAATCGTTATCTTTCCAAAATTCTGGCCCAGCGCGGTATCAGCACATTTGATCAGGCAAAAGCCTTTTTTCGCCCTTCCTTAGATATGCTTCATGATCCATTTGAGATGCTCAACATGGACAAAGCAGTAAATCGCTTGACTGAAGCAATCTTTAATAAAGAAAAAATCCTGATTTACGGAGACTATGATGTGGACGGAATAACATCAGTAAGTCTCACCTTTTTGTTTTTATCTGAGTTTTCTGATCCATTAGAATTTTACATTCCGGATAGGGGCGCGGAAGGCTATGGGATTTCGGAAAAAGGCATCAACTATGCCAATGAGCAAGGGTTTGATTTGATAATAGCACTTGATGTCGGGATAAGAGCAATGGCCCGTGCAGATCAAGCCAAATCACTGGGAATAGATTTGATCATTTGCGATCATCACCTTCCGGGTTCAATTACTCCGGACGCATTTGCGATTTTAGATCCAAAGCAAGATGGTTGTAACTATCCTTTCAAAGAATTATCAGGTTGCGGGGTCGGGTTTAAATTGCTGGAAGGGTTCTGCCAACAGAATACGATTGACAAAAGCCAACTGTATAAATACCTGGATTTATTAGCTGTAAGCATTGCTTGCGATATTGTGCCCATCGTTGGGGAGAACAGGATACTTTGTTTTTATGGTATCAAAAAACTGAATCAAGACCCGTCAGAGGGATTAAGATCCCTTATTAAAATTAGCGGAAGAAAAGATTTACTCAACGTATCCGATCTCGTTTTTTCTTTAGGCCCGAGAATCAACGCTACAGGCCGCCTGTCTCATGCCAAAGAAGCCGTGAAATTACTAATCGGATCATCTGAAGAGACGGAGAAATATGCAGACTATCTAAACAGTAGAAACCAAGAGCGCAAGGAATTCGATCAAAGCATTACAGCAGAAGCATTGAAGATGATTTCAGAGGAAGGATTGCGTAAGAAATCTACCGTGCTCTTTAAAGAATCATGGCACAAGGGAGTGATTGGAATTGTAGCCTCTCGCTGTATTGAGTCTTATCATCGCCCGACAGTAATACTTACCGAGTCAGAAGGGAAGGCAACAGGTTCAGCAAGGTCTGTAGCTGGATTTGATGTGTATAAAGCTATTGCTGAGTGTGCAGAATTATTAGACCGGTTTGGTGGGCACATGCACGCCGCCGGCCTCACGCTCCCCTTAGAAAATGTGGAAAAGTTCATTAAAAAATTTGAGAAAGTAGTTAGTAGTTCTATTCTTCCGGATCAATTAATCCCAAAAATTGAAATAGATACTGAAATCTCACTGGATTACATCCATTTCAAAACACAAAACATTATCAGTCAGATGGCACCATTTGGGCCGCAGCATCTGGCTCCCTTGTTTAGCACAAAAAATGTGCTGATAAAATCAAATCCCACCATAATGAAAGAAAAACATGTCAAAGGCTTTTTATATACTCAAAATAGCACAAGAACACATGAATTTATCGGCTTTGGCCTTGCAGAAAAAATAGCTGATGTTAAACCCGATCAACCTCTTAATATTGCCTATCATTTAGAAGTAGATAACTACTTAGGACACCGAACGCTAATCCTTAATTTGAAGGATATACGTTTTCATACATAACTTGCAATCACTTATGGAACTGCGTGCAGAACATCTTGTAAAGAAGTATAAGAAAAGGAAAGTTGTAAATGACATTTCAGTAAGGGTCAACCAAGGAGAAATTGTAGGACTTCTGGGTCCAAATGGAGCCGGAAAGACGACTTCCTTCTATATGATCGTTGGGCTTATCAAACCCAATGAGGGAAGTATCTTCATAAACGATGAAGATGTGACAGAACTTCCTATGTACAAGCGTGGACAAAGAGGAGTTGGATATCTAGCACAGGAGGCATCAGTATTCAGAAAACTAAGTGTAGAAGATAATATCCTTGCCATTCTGGAGATGACCAAACTTTCCAAAAAAGAGCAAAAAGCAAAATGCGAAAGTTTATTGGAAGAATTCAGTCTTACACATGTTCGCAAGAATCTCGGCCAAGTGCTTTCCGGTGGAGAAAGAAGAAGAACGGAAATTGCGAGGGTGCTGACTGTTGACCCAAAATTCGTTCTTCTTGATGAGCCATTCGCCGGAGTAGACCCAATTGCGGTGGAAGAAATTCAAACAATTGTAGCCCAGCTAAAAAATAAAAACATTGGAATTTTAATCACAGACCACAATGTGAACGAAACCCTATCCATTACAGATCGAGCCTATCTGATGTTTGAAGGAAAACTGCTTAAGGCCGGAACTGCTGAAGAACTTGCCGCTGATGAACAGGTCAGAAAAGTATATCTCGGGAAACACTTTGAACTAAAACGTAAGATTTAGCAGCCACTTGGAAATTTTCAATTCCATATTGTCTTGGGTCATGAAAAAGCGGATACATCAGATTGAGCTTTTCATGAAATATCCGTTTGAAGTCCAAAATGAACTTCTTGAGGGATTGATAAAAAAGGCAAAAAAAACTAAATATGGAAAAAAGTTTGGGTTTGATTCAATAGAAAATTATGAACATTTCAGATCCAAAGTTCCGATCGTTTATTATGAAGAACTGTACCCTTACATTGAAAGATTGATGAAAGGTGAACAGAATCTTCTTTGGCCAAGTGAGGTAAGATGGTTTGCCAAATCATCCGGCACGACTAATTCCAGAAGCAAGTTCATACCTGTCTCAAATGAAGCTTTGGAGGATTGCCACTACAAAGGAGGAAAAGACCTTCTTTCAATCTATTTTAATAATTACCCCAATGCAAAAATGTTTTCCGGTAAAGGATTGGTAATTGGAGGGAGCCATCAACTCAATCAGTTTGATGAGAACTCTAAATCTTATTATGGTGACGTTTCTGCCGTATTATTGAAAAACCTCCCCTGGTGGGCACAGGTGGTAAGGACACCAAGCCTTGATGTCGCACTCATGGATGAGTGGGAAGAAAAAATTGACAGGATGGTAGAGATCACTTCCGATGAAAATGTAACCAACATCTCGGGAGCTCCAACTTGGATGATCGTACTTCTGGAGAAAATTCTTACACGAAAAAGTGCAAAAAATATTTTAGAAGTATGGCCCAATCTGGAAGTTTTTTTTCATGGAGCAGTTTCTTTCATTCCCTATAGAGAGTTATTTAAAAAATTGATTCCTTCCTCAAAAATGAGATACATGGAAACCTATAATGCTTCCGAAGGTTTTTTTGGTATACAAGACCAAACCGGTAGCTCAGAGATGCTTTTGATGCTTGATTATGGAATTTTTTATGAATTTGCTCCATTTGATGAGATGGGAAAAGATCATCCAAAAACCCTGACACTCAATGAAGTTGAAGTGGGAAAAAACTATGCGATGCTTATTACCACCAATGCCGGACTCTGGCGTTACATGATTGGAGATACCGTCACTTTCACCAGTAAAATGCCATACAGAATAAAAATATCGGGAAGAACGAAACACTTCATTAATGCCTTCGGTGAAGAACTTATTATAGAAAATGCTGAACTTGCAATTGCAGAAGCCTGCAAAAAAACCGAGGCAGTGATCGATAATTTCACTGTAGGACCAAAGTATCTTGGAAACGGAAACAAAGGAAGCCATGAATGGGTGGTTGAGTTTTTAAAGGTCCCAAACGATTTAGGACGTTTTACCAAACTGCTTGATGAAAAGCTGCGGGAGTTAAACTCTGATTACGATGCAAAAAGATACAGAGACATCGCTCTTATTGAACCGATAATTCATGTGGTTTCAGAAAATACATTCTATCATTGGATGAAGTCAAAAGATAAACTTGGCGGACAACATAAAGTACCTCGATTATCCAATACCAGGGAATACCTGGATGAGTTGCTTAGCTTTAAATCCGTAATATAAAACCGATTTCTATATTTGTAAGTAAAATAACATGGAAAACAAGAGTAATAACATAGGTCTGTTCGGAAATATAAAAACTGATTTATCAGCAGCCTTGGTGGTCTTTCTTGTTGCCGTTCCGCTATGTTTGGGAATAGCGTTGGCATCGGGTGCCCCTCTGTTTGCAGGGATTATATCGGGGATTGTAGGAGGAGTCGTGGTAGGGATGGTCAGTGGATCGCAGGTCGGCGTTAGTGGACCGGCAGCAGGTCTTACTGTCATTGTCTTAGGAGCCATCCAGGATCTTCAAACCTATCCTGTTTTCCTCGCAGCCGTGGTAGTCAGCGGTATCTTCCAGGTATTTCTGGGTTTGGCAAAAGCCGGAATTATTGGGTACTATTTTCCAAATTCTGTTATCAAAGGGATGCTTTCTGCAATTGGGATTATTATTATTCTTAAACAGATTCCTCATGCTTTTGGCTACGATGCGGATCCGGAGGGCGACCTGGAGTTTTTCCAACCCGACGGAGAGAATACATTCACTGAGCTAATTACAATGCTCAACTTTGTAAGTGAAGGTGCATTGATTATTTTTTTCATTTCAATGTCAATCTTGGTTTTATGGGAGCAAAAGTTCATCAAAAAAATTAAAGCCTTCCGGATTATTCAAGGTCCCCTCGTTGCCGTTATCGCCGGAATATTGATCAATCTTGCTTTTACAGGATCATCGCTCCACGTTAGCGAGGAACACATGGTAAGTCTCCCTGTGGCGGAGACCCTGAGCAGTTTTTGGAGTCAATTTACATTATTTGATATTTCAGCAATTTTCAGAAAAGATGTCTTAATAATAGGAGCTACAATTGCGGTAGTTGGTTCTTTGGAGACACTGCTTTGTGTTGAAGCTGCGGATAAACTGGACACGCTAAAAAGAATAACTCCTAAAAACAGGGAGTTGGTTGCACAAGGTGTAGGGAATACAATCTCCGGAATTATCGGAGGGCTCCCGGTGACACAGGTAATTGTAAGAAGTTCGGCAAATATTCAGTCCGGAGGAAAGACAAAACTATCAGCAATAACACATGGAGTGCTTCTTTTGGTATGCGCAATTTTAATCCCTGATATTCTCAATCTCATTCCACTTTCATGCCTGGCAGCCATTTTGATAGTCGTTGGATACAAGTTAGCTAAGCCGTCCTTTTTCAAACAAATGATCAACTCCGGAAGAGATGTTTACATTCCATTCCTGATTACGATTGTCGGTATCATTTTTACCGACTTGCTCATCGGTATTGTGCTGGGACTTGCGGTGGGTATTTTTCAGGTGCTTTATAATAACTTCAAACAACCATATCAGGTGAGAGTTTTTGAAGACGACGGAGACCATAAGCTTCATTTAGAACTCTCGGAAAATCTTACTTTTCTAAATAAAGCAAGTATGATTGAGACTATTTCTCATATTCCGAATGATACGAATGTCATTATTGATGCTTCGAGATCTCATTTTATCCATCCGGATATTTTAGAAATCATTGAAGACTTTAAGGAGAATGCAAAATACAGAAATATAACTCTGGAGATTATAGGCTTTGAGGATGTTAAAACTTCCAACCAAGTCAGAGAATTGAAAAAGATGGCAAAAAAAATTGGTTGAGTGCTTAGCTTTTATGCTTTATTATCAATGTATCGCTCCCATTTTTGCAGTACATTCTGAAAATCATCGGGAAGTTCCGAGTCGGCAAATACTCTTTTCCGGGTTATTGGATGTTCAAACCCCAGAGTTTTTGCATGTAATGCCTGTCTCGGCATTATTTTAAAACAGTTTTGGACAAATTGTCTGTATTTAGTGAAAATTGTGCCTTTTAAAATCTCTCGCCCTCCATACATCTCATCGCTAAATAATGGATGACCCAGGTGTTTCATGTGTGTTCTAATCTGATGTGTTCTTCCGGTTTTTAAATTGCACTTCACTAATGAGACGTACCTCAAATCTTGTACAACCTCGTAGTAGGTGATCGCATCTCGTCCAAAATTCCCTCCGGGAAATGCAGCGGTTACTCTTCGGTCTTTCAGGCTTCTGCCAAGGTTTACATTTATCACGCCTCTATCCTCTTCGGGCACACCCCATATCAGTGCCAGATAAGTTCGTTCAATGGTGTGATCAAAAAACTGTTTGGCGAGTCCATTCATGGCCGGTTGAGTTTTAGCGATGACCAAAAGCCCTGAAGTATCCTTATCTATCCTGTGTACTAAACCCGGTCTGCCATCATTGCCCTTCATTTCAGGTAAATGCCGAAAATGATAAGCAAGGGCATTTACTAATGTACCTGACCAGTTTTGATAGGCCGGATGCACAACCATACCGGCCTGCTTATTAACAATAAGCAGGTGGTCATCTTCCATCACAATGTTAAGAGGGATGTTTTCAGGCTGTACTTCAGTATCTCTGCGTGGCTCAGGAAAAGCAATGGTTACCTCATCTCCCGGATGTACTTTGTAGTTTGGCTTTACATCATCTCCATTAACTTTCACAAAACCATCTTTGATACCATTTTGAACCTTTGTCCTCGTGACATTTGGCAAACGGTCCGTGAGGAATTTGTCAATTCTCAGTAAATCCTGACCCGTATCTACTTTTATCCGATGATGCTCATATAATCCCTCTTCCGATTCCTGATGCTCAGCCATAATCGTAAATTTAACGGATGATCAATTTTTTTAAGTGCCATCTCTATGACGGAAGTATAGCCTTCAATAGCATTTTTGCTGTGTTCAATATTTTTATAAAACCAGGTGCATTCATAATATGAAAGAGTTTAGCTGCTTTTCTTTAATAATTAAGGTAACTATAAACCTATATGTAGTAAAATTCAAAAATAAAATCTTTTGCTGTCGGTCCTGTCCTGAAATAGGTAGACACAAAAATTTATTCCTTCGGGTTACCCTTTTATTTTTTGAGGACGGGACACCTTGCGACAGGCTCTCCACTCTCCCACAGCTTTCGCTGACGGACGCAGACGTGTTTTGATGAAAAAAAGAGCCATTGTGGATGAATGATATTAGAGAAACCTTCAAGGTTTTCAAAACCTTGAAGGTTTAAAATAACGACGATAGCATCGTAGCAATCCTCTCCGCTTTGGCGAAACATTCACTTTTGTTTTTTAAGGACGGGACTCCTTGCGACAAGCTCTCTACTTTCCTGTAGCTTTCGCTGATTGGCCGCAGACGTGTTTTGATGAAAAAGGGAGCCATTGTTGATAATGATATTAGAGAAACCTTCAAGGTTTTGAAAACCTTGAAGGTTCAAAATAACGACGATAGCATCGTAGCAGTCCTCTCTGCTTTGGCGAAGCATTCACTTTTGTTTTTTGAGGACGGAACACCTTGCGACAAGCTCTCTACTTTCCTGTAGCTTTCGCTGATTGGCCGCAGACGTGTTTTGATGAAAAAAAGGATCCCTTGTTGATAATGATATTAGAGAAACCTTCAAGGTTTTGAAAACCTTGAAGGTTCAAAATAACGATGATAGCATTGTAGCAGTCCTCTCCGCTTTGGCGAAGCATTCACTTTTGTTTTTTGAGGACGGGACTCCTTGCGACAAGCTCTCTACTTTCCTGTAGCTTTTGCTGATTGGCCGCAGACGTGTTTTGATGAAAAAGGGAGCCATTGTTGATAATGATATTAGAGAAACCTTCAAGGTTTTGAAAACCTTGAAGGTTCAAAATAACGATGATAGCATTGTAGCAGTCCTCTCCGCTTCTCATCGCTTCTTTGTGACAGCCTCTGTGTCCTTTGTGGTAAAAAAA
>JACONI010000073.1:0-20763 GCA_014323825.1 Ekhidna sp.
CGGCACAGAAGTTGTCATAAAGATCACAAAGAAGAGATGAGAAGCAGGGAGGATTGCTACGATGCTATCGTTGTTATTTTAAACCTCCAAGGTTTCCCAAAACCTTGGAGGTTTTTGTGGTGGTTGTCTTGAACAGGATTTACTTGATTTTGGGATGGACAGGGAACTTTTGGAAAGGTGGAAACTTTCCAAAAGTGAGTTGTTTATTTAAACCTTGAAGGTTTCTCTAATATCATTCATTAACAAGGGATTCTTTTCTTCATTAAAACACGTCTGCGTCCGTCAGCGAAAGCTGCGGGAGAGTGGAGAACCTGTCGCAAGGAGTCCCGTCCTTAAAAAACAAAAGTGAATGCTTCGCTAAAGCGGAGAGGACTGCTACAATGCTATCGTCGTTATTTTAAACCTTCAAGGTTTTCAAAACCTTGAAGGTTTCTCTAATATCATTCATCCACAAGAGACCCCTTTTTCATCAAAACACGTCTGCGTCCGTCAGCGAAAGCTGCGGGAGAGTGGAGAGATTGTTGCACGGGTCCGGAGCAAACGCAATGAAAAGACCGTCAGGGCGTTCCGGTTTAAAATAAAGGCACCAGGCATAAAATGGGGCAGTTTTATTGACCGATAATTGGAAGCGTTTAAGCGGGTATTTATTAGCACCAATTACCTAATAGGCAAAAGGAGATTGTAAGGCAACAACTGTCGGTTAAGGCACAGGATAAGGCGAGCCTTTAGGCGAACATGTTGTTTTTCAAATCAAAGCCTTTGAATGAGCCTTTTATTACATCAATTATGGGCATATTTAAGCTATCATACTTTTTGGAACAGTACCTAATTTTTAATCTTATATCTAAATCCTGCGTAAATCATTCTTCCCAAGATGGGTGCCCAAACCATGGAGGCATCAAACTCATTTCCAAACGGATTTTCAGCATCAATGATTGGGCTGCCCTGGGTAAAACCTAATAAATTTTCCGATCCTAAATAGATATTTCCCCATCTGAAGCCTCTGCTTACTTGAGCATTCATGTGAAAATAATGTGGAGTAAAGGTATCCCTTTGAAATTCAATTGGGTTGTCAGATGTATCCGGCAATCTTTTTCTTCCATACCAGTGAAGTGTGTAATCTATTTCCCACTTGTCATACTTAGTGCTGTATGACGTATTCAAAAAGAAGCGATTCCTGGCGTTAAAAGGAACTTGTCTCAACTCATCATTGATCGTTGCACGCACATCATAAAATTTGTAAGCACTTTTTAAGTTTAAGCGATCTGATAGTTGATAATTAGCCTCCACTTGAAGGCTGTGTGCATAAGATGCTCCATTTAGGTTGTATACTCTGAGTTGACCGGAGCTTTGATCCATGTCATAGATCAACTGATTTTCAAATGTAGTGTAGAAGTAATCGGCAGTGAGGTTAATTGACTTATCCTTGAGATTAACGGCTGTCACCAAGCTTCCGCCTATATTCCGGGATACTTCGGGTTCCGGAGTCTCCTCAATGATCAACTTTCGGGAAGAAACCAAAACATTGTTGTTTTCTACGATGACATTGGGTGTACGATACCCCCTACCAACGGCACCTCGAATTGTAGTGTTTTCAGAAAGCTGAAATCTGGTGTGAAGACGAGGGGTGAAGTAGGTCCCATAGAGATTATGAAAGTCTGTCCTTGCACCGGCCAGCAGGGTAAATCTGTCGCCGGGGGTATAAGTATATTCAAAGTACGGACCCGGAACTACTTCCTGTCGTGTAAAAGCTGAGTCTGCATATACCTCATCAAAATGATCATACAAAATACTGGCTCCGGTTTTGTATTGGTGAAAAGAATTTCCAATGATGTTTTGAAAAATGATGTTTCCGTACAGCGTAGTTTCTTCTCCCTGATAATTACTTCTTCCAAAACCTCCATCAATATCAAGATATGCAGCGGAGTAAATGAAGCCCCAGCCCTTATACGGCTTGTGGGGAAATAATAAACCTGTTTTTCCAAAAATCTCCGTTCTAGTTGTATTATTCACAAAACCATATTGTGATGTGACTCTGAAATCATCGCCAAAACCAAAACCTAACTGACCACCCGCTTTTTCATCCCTCATTATCGTGAAGCCAATTTGAGATATTACTTTATCACCCGTGTATTTATACCTGTTCATGATATTGATCTGTCGGCTTTTAGGCAAGTCAAGAAATCCGTCATTATTTTGATCTAATGCGTTATTGAAATGATTAGTATGTAATAAAAACCCTCCATACCACTTGTCACCGAGCCTTCTTGCATGATTTGCATTAACTTCCAGTCTCCCAAATGAGTTTATATAAGTATTTAGATAAAGTTTCTCACTAGCTTCCGGTTTTTTCAGTTCTACATTGATTTGTCCGGTCATCGACTCAAAGCCATTTACAACTGTCCCTGCACCTTTACCCACATCAATAGATTGAATCCATGTACCGGGAATGTAGGATAAGCCATACCTGCCGGAAAGTCCGCGCACATTCGGTATGTTTTCCCGGTTGATTTGAACATAACTTCCGTCCAGCCCCAGCATTCGGATGGTTTTTGCACCGCTAATTGCATCGGTAAATGAAACATCAACGGAAGCATTGGTTTCAAAACTTTCGGACAGGTTACAACAAGCTGCCTTTGTTAATTCAGCTTCAGTAATGACTTCCACGTGTTTGGATTCAAGTTTGTCAAAAAAGGTACTGCTTGCCCGAACAACTACCTCGTCAAGTTGTGAGGTGTTTTCTTCCAGCATGATGTGCATCATCCCGGATAAGTCTGCCGTCAAAGTATCCGAAATGAAACCGGAATAAGAAATGACGAGTTTTGATTCTCGGCTTTGTAACTTGAGTATGAAATGACCTGATGGGTCTGTAATAATCCCATTTTGTGTTCCCAGTTCAAGTACGGTAGCACCGATAAGAGGTCGATGCTGCCTGTCAGCAACCATTCCTCTGACAGTCTGTGCGGCAGCATAGAGCGACAGAAATGTGTTTAATAAAAGCATTAAATATTTTTTCATAATTGTATTTTTGATTAATAAGGCGTGGTCTGATCTCTGTAATCAGAATGAGAATACAATTAATCTTATATCAAGAAAACCTGGAAAACAGCTTGAAAGTCAAGTTTTGCAGGCGGGGAAGGATCGTATTTAAAAGAGGGCTTCTCCTCTGTGAGAAGCGTTTTATTTAACAGAACATACTGAATAATTGCTATCTGAAATAAGGCCGGCCGGCTATCAAAGTCAAAAGAGACTTGGGTAATGTCATTGATTTTTAATTCCTGACTCACATCTTTACAGCACGGCATTTGCTCGCCCCGATCTGCATTAGAGCAATTGGCAGCATGAGCATTGACAGCAACGGACTTTAAACGACCCATGCAATAGTGCTTATTGAGAGTAACTCCTGTAGTTGCAATTAAAAGGGCAGCTGCAAGGATAGTATTCGCTATGTTCTTGATTGCTTTCAACAATATAAAATTACGAAAATCGGATGCAAAGGTTTAATGACAGGATTCATTGAATTTCTTCAGCTTGTAGTAATTGTAAGGGAGAGGAACTAAAAACCCAAAGATTAAGGCAGGGGCTAGTGCCAGCCAATACGCAGGTTCATCAAACCCCGCTTTGCCTCCCGTAATCATAAGATCAGTGGAAGTCATTGCCAGTTCCATCGCCACCATGGAAATGAAAGACATGCCAAAAGCCGTTTTGAAGGATTCATTCCATGAGAAGCCCTCTCTCTTCTTCATGAGTATGGCCTCAAGTAAAATGGAAGTACAGAGCCCGGTTATCACTGCCAATACCATTTGCCACATTAGAGGGGTGGCCGGGTAGAATGCCTGAAGAAAGAATATCATCCCAAAATCTCCTATTGAGCAGCCAATTAGACAGTTTAATGTATTGAAGGAAGCTCGATTCCATTTAAGATTATCAGTCCAGAAGCCGGCATTTTTTAATCCGTAACCCTCTTTTGCTAAAATCTTATTCAGATCATGACCTGAAATGCCCCCTTCAATATCCAGCGTTACACCTGAGCCGATATTTGCTTTCCAGGAATGGATACGGGAGTCCTTATCCAAATAAGGCTTTACTTTATTCACACAGCCCCGGCAGTGAAGGGTGGTCTCAAATGTTTGGATATTCATTAAAATTTAAAACAAGGTGTATAGGATTTAAAGTTCCATAAAAACCTGCTGTTGCCGGCGGCTCTTTTCCTGTTCAACGTGGTCGTAAATAAAATTATCAAGCGTCACTGCAAAACATGCCGGTAAGCGGGCTGCACAAAGCATAAAGGTGATTCCGATGAGTTGTCTTTGTTTTGAATTAAATATGACGGTATGTAATAATTTTTCTGAAAATCCATTTTAAAGCATACATTTCAAAACATAGCGATTGGACGTTCAGTTAAAGTTTTAATCGTGAGCGAAAAAGAGGTCATACAAGAAAGAATTCGGGAGAAAAAGCGAATGACGGAAGCAGGGAGGATGATGACCAGGTTATTCATTGCAACGAGTTCACTTATATTTTTGACATTTATCATTGTATGGCTGTTTCAGGATTTACCGGAGGTTTCTATTCCTATTATTTACGAGGCTGCCGCATGGTTTATATTGGTAAGCAGTGCTTTGATCGTAATGAGTCAAATAACGATCCGGAAAGATGATATAGAAAAGGCTTTTTGGTTTACCGCTTTTGGACTTGTTTTTGGGTTGCTCTTTATGGTACTTCAATTTATTGGGTGGAGCGAACTTTTAGATTCAAATACGACTTACAGAAATATTTTGTTTCCTTTCTCATTGGTACATTTCATCCATATACTGGTTGGTATTATTCTATTACTGACGGTCTTTGCTAAAATAAGAAAATATAAAGTTCACTCCCGATCAAAGAACTATGCCTTTAATGTATTCATGTTTTGGCACTTCCTCGGCATAATTTGGTTACTCTTTATCGGAGTAGCTTAATGCTAATTGGTTAGCTGAGAAAGGAAATAAAAATTTATAAGTATTTTCACCGGTTGCATTTTTCAATGGATAAATACTTAATTTACAGTTTCTAAATTTTGAATAACATGTTTAGGATTTGTCAGTTTCTTTTCACCTTATTACTGATCGCTTGCTCTGCTGCTTCACCTTCTGATGATTCGGAAGCCCTGCCGAAAAAGCTATCGGATGAATTGCCACTTAATTCTAATAAGGGATTAAGGCTGGAAGATATCAAACTTCCTGACGGTTTCAAGATTGATGTTTATGCACGCGTAAACAATGCCAGATCGCTCGCACTGACCCCTAACGGGACATTGTTTGTGGGGAATAGAGGCGGAGACAAGGTTTATGCTTTGAAAGATACCGATGGAGATTGGAAAGCAGATAAGCGATATGTGGTTGCCGAAGGTTTAAGAATGCCAAATGGTATTGCATACAAAGAGGGTTCGTTGTACGTGGCTGAAGTGTCAAGACTTTGGCGTTTTGATGACGTTGAAGAGCATCTTACCGGTTCGCAAAAGCCTGTTTTAATTTATGATGACTATCCCAAGGACGGCCATCACGGATGGAAGTATATTTCTTTTGGACCGGATGGGAAATTATATGTTCCTGTAGGCGCACCTTGCAATATTTGTGAAAGTAAAAACGAATGGTATGCCAGCATCACCCGAATGAATCCGGACGGCTCCGACAGAGAAGTGTATGCACATGGAGTAAGAAATACGGTTGGATTTACATGGCATCCGGAGACGGGGGAGATGTGGTTTACGGATAATGGAAGAGATTGGTTAGGAAATGATGAACCGCCTTGCGAATTAAATAGAGTCACAGAAGCCGGACAGCACTTTGGTTATCCGTATTGTCACGGGGGCTATTTCAAAGATCCGGAATTCGGAGATAAATATCCTTGCACGGATTTTGTGAAACCTGCTCAAAATTTAGGGCCTCATGTTGCACCACTTGGGATTAAGTTTTGTACGAGTGATGCGTTCCCCGAACAATACAGGCTAAGGGCTTTCATAGCGGAGCATGGGTCATGGAACAGAGATCAGGAAGTAGGACATACAGGTCATAAGATAGTGACGGTAAGCGAAGAGAACGGCATTGGAACAGCCTACGAAGATTTTGCTACGGGATTTTTAGACCCGGCTACTAACAAGGCTTGGGCACGTCCTGTTGATCTTGTTTTCACCCCGGATGGCTCTATGTTGTTATCTGATGACCTGGCCGGAACAGTCTTTAGAATTTGGTATAGCGAAATATAAGTAAACAAATAGGATGATCTACTCGTCCCATAAGGTCTCTTTTGTGTAGCCTTTTTTCGGTGCTGTAAAAAAGCTGCCATCAATAATTCTTTTGTGTTCGTCTAATGCTGCAATCTGAGCCATTTCATGTTCTGACAGCACAATCTTCTGTGCTTCAAAATTTTCCTTCAACCTTTTTGGATTCGTGGATTTTGGGATTACTGATGTGCCTCTCTCTAAAGCCCATATAATTAATATCTGAGCTGGAGAAGCTCCATGAACGGCTGCCATGCGCTTTATGACTTCGTTCTCAAGCGGGATAGGCTCTCCATCCTTTTTCATATTATCAGGTCTGTCCATTGAGCCAAGCGGAGAATAGGCGGTCACGTGGATTTCATGGGCATGGCAGAAATCAACTAATCCTTGCTGTTGAAGATAGGGATGAAGCTCAACCTGGTTCATTTCAGGGTTTTGACCCCCAAGATTAATTAGTCGCTGTAGTTTCTTAATGCTAAAGTTTGATACACCAATATGCTTTGTCAATCCTTCTTTTTGAAGTGCCTGCATAGCTGACCAGGTTTCTTCCGGTGTCACTTCGTCCGGTGACAGATATCCTGCCGTATTTTCCGGGAATATAACATCACTCCTGAAAGCCACCGGCCAATGAATCAGGTATAAGTCAATATAATCAAGTCTTAAATCAGAAAGGGTCTTTTCAATTGCCGGCCTGGCATCTTCTTTTTTATGTGCATTATTCCAGAGTTTTGAGGTAACCCAAAGGTCTTCCCGAGTTACAATCCCATCTTCAATACATTGTTGAAGTCCTTCACCAACCTCATTTTCATTTTCATAAATGGCGGCACAGTCAATGTGACGATATCCTAATTTAACCGCTTCAATAACGGCATTTTTTACCTCTCCGGGTGCTGACTTCCAAGTCCCAAGCCCGAAGGCCGGCATATTATCTCCGTTTGTGTAGGTAAGTGATTTCATTGAGTTTGATTATTTGAAATAAAATCCGATTGATTTTGTGAGCGTTCAATAATTACTTTCTTCTCCTTTTTTGCTTGTTATAGTGCTGATAGAACGTATTGATAAAGGCAAGGATGATGCTGATTCCAACCATGGTGTAAATGATCGTGAAAATCTTACCTATATCCGTCTGCGGAGCAAAATCACCAAACCCGATGGTGGTAAGAGTGATAAATGAGAAGTAGAACGCATCAAGCCACGTCCACCCCTCAATGTAGTGATAGACTACCATCCCAAGTACTAGGATAAAGGCTGCGGTGAGAAGCAAATCTCTATATTCTTTATCCTTATAACAGAGCTTTATGATATAAAAAAGAATCATAAAGTAAAATTAACGATTTTATGGCAAAAATGCAAGAGTTCCTGCTTTGATACTTATGCTTGATTACAAAATTTCTAATTTTTTTTCAATCCCCCCATTGACATTAATAAAAACGTATTAGTTTTACCGAATTATTTAATTTTGAAATTATAATATTTATAAAAAAAGTATCATGACAAATTCATTAAACTTACAATAAAACACCGGCAGCCTCGTGCGGGCCTTAGCCGTGTTGGCATTATGCCTGGCATACAATATAGCATCCGCCCAGAATGATAACCCTCCGGTGATTACTTCGGCGGACGCGATAAGTTTGGAAGAAGGTTTCAGAAAAACTTCGCTGTTCTTCACAGTCACTGATGCAGACGGAACAAGCTCAATCACGTACACTATCACCGGAGGAGCAGACAGAAATCTTTTCAGGATTGACCTCTCTGACTTAAAAGGTAGGCCTAGATTAGCCTTCTCCTTTCTTCCGAGTTTTGAAGATGCCAAAGATGCCAATAAGGACAATAAGTATGAGGTAGAGGTAACAGCCAACGACGGGAAGAACAACAGCGACCCGCAGGCTATCACCGTTACCGTTACCGATGTGAATGAGGTACCGGTGATCACCGATGCTAGTCTTAAGGACTTCAGTGTACTAGCAAATGCCACTATTGGTACGTCTGTCGGGACTCCGATTGTGGCTACGGACGAAGATGCCGGGCAGATGCTGTCTTACCCCATCACCTTCCTAAATGGTGGTGATGGAGACTTTGAAGTAGATAATACAACGGGGCAAATTAAAGTTAAACAATTACTAACTAAATCTCCGGGAGAGAGATACCAATTTATTATAAAAGCTATGGATAATGGGACTCCGCCGCTGTCCTCCGTAAACGTAGTATTCTTTATTAGTGTATTAGAACCGAATACGGCACCAAGTTTTACTATGGCCGCCACTACGGCAGTAACGCTGAATGAAGATGCTACGGGTGATGTCAGGCAGTTCACAGCTATTCCCAACGATGATGGGCAGACTGTGACTTACTCCCTCACCGGAACTAATGCTGATGATTTTTCAATAAATATGAATAATGGACAAATTACTGTTGGAGATGGCGGCCTTGACTTTGAGACCACTCGGAGTTACACCCTTACCGTAGTAGCTACGGATAATGGAAGCCTGCGACTTACGGACACACGCACTTTCTCCATTACCATCAACGATGTGAATGAACACGATCCGGTGATTGGAACCATTCCGAACAACCTTACCATAACTGATGATGCTGTTGCCGGTGCTCGTGTCGGTTCACCGATTTCGGCTATGGACGCAGATACCGAACAGACGCTGACTTACTCCCTCGCCGGAACTAATGCTACTGATTTTATGATAGATGACAACGGGCAGATTAGCGTTTCAAACACGGCCGACCTTGACGCTAGTTCCAAGGGATCTTATAGCCTCAACGTAACCGTTACGGATGATGTTGAGGTAACAAGGTCAGTCACGGAAGCGATCACCATTGTGGTCACTTCGCCACCGGTAGCGAATCAGGCACCGACGGTAGCGAACGCGATTACTAACCGGACAGAAACGGAGGAATTCGATCCGATCACCATTAATCTGGAGGCGGTTGCAAACGTTGTATTCGCTGACGCAGATAACGATGACCTGACCTACACTGCGGTCAGTGGCACTACGGGTGTGGTGACTGTAGATGTAGACGACAGTAACCTGACCATTACGTATGGAGGGGCAACAGGCACCAGCATCATTACCGTGACGGCCAATGACGGAAGAACAGGAGGGACTGTTAATAACGTGTTTAATGTGATGGTCAATGCGAATATGGCACCAACGTTTAACGAGGGTAATGCTGTAGGGCGCGAGGTAGCTGAAGATGCCACAGAAGGGACGAATGTAGGGAATCCGGTTACGGCTACCGACAACGAGAAGAATCCCATCGTTTATGCCATCAAAGTGTCTGACAGTAATTTTGATATAGATAGCAGTACGGGACAAATCACTGTTAAAAGCACTGCCAGCCTTGACCGTGAGAGCACGGCTATGTATATGCTTACTGTGCCGCTATGGATCCCGAAGGTTCAAATACATCAACTGAGAGCGTTGTCACCATTACGGTTACGGATGTGAATGATAACGCTCCGGTGATTACTTCGGGTGCCACGGCAAGTGTGGCGGAGAACAACAGCGGTACAGTGCTGACCGTAACAGCCGCTGACGCAGACGAAACAGGCGAAACAATCATGTACCGTATCACCAGAGGAGCAGACGGTAACAAGTTCAACATCGGTGTAACTAGCGGTGCTTTGACTTTCAAGAAGGCACCGGATTTTGAAGCTTCCGGCAGTGCAAATAATACCAATACCTACGTTGTAAAAGTAACAGCCAGTGACGGAGTAAACACCAGTGTTGCACAGACGATCACCGTTACGGTTACCAACGATCCGGATGATGACGTACTTGGCGTTCCCTCTGCCGAGGGTGTAGTCCTCTACCCGAACCCGGCCTCCGGGCATTTCAGACTGACGGGTATTTCGGGGCAGTTAAGCGGAGTGACACTCATCGGCACGGCAGGCAAAGCAGTCAGGAGTTATCCGTTCTCAAAGTCCGGATTGTATGATCTTTCAGGGTTGAATGAGGGCATCTTTTTCGTTTTCACTGAAGGAGACGGAGGACATAAGTCTGTGGGCAGGATCGTGATAAGGAAATAAGAAAACACCAATAAAACATAAACAGCCCCGGCAAAAATGTCGGGGCTGTTTTATGATGAATATTTAGCAATACCGGTTGAGGTTTTAAGGGAATTACGATCATCTTTTGATTGGAAATTATTTGAATCTCATAAATCAGTTGATGTTTGAAAGATTTTTCTCCTTATTACCGGCAGAGACTTGGTGGTTCCTAGTGACTTTCGGTTGGTAACTTTTCTCCCATTTCGTAGATGACCTTTTCCTTTAGGTTTCCTTTTTTGTCAAAGAATTTCCAGGTGCCATTTTTTTTATTACGAACATAATCACCTTCACATTCGATTTTTCCATTTTTATAATACTTTATGAAGGTTCCGTGAAGTCTGTCAAACTCATAGATTTTAGAGACGTGAATGGTTTCGTTTGAAAAATACTCCAAAGCCTGCCCCGATTTTCTACCTTTCAGGTAATTGGTTTCTATGATTTTCTTTCCCTTATGATATGCTGTCTTGATTCCCTCAAGTTTTCCATGCTGATAGTTTTCAATCTGTTTCAGGTCACCGTTATCTTCCCAAATGGTCCAGGTTCCGGCAGGGAGTTCATTTTTTAGAGATTTTTGAGCGCGTAACCTCCCGCTTGTTGAATAGTCTTTGATAATAGCATCCCGACCGTAATTTGAGTAATTCGACTCGGTCTTAATTTGTCCATCGTCATAGTATTCCAGATTTTTTCCGTTTTGATGTCCGTCCTTGTAATTAAGTTTATTTTTGATGGTTCCATCGGGGTAATAGGATAGAAAGTCACCCTGAAGTCCTCCTTTTTCATAGGTGCCCGTAGATTTAAGTTGGCCATTTGCATGGTAAGTTTTAAGTGTGCCTGATTTATTTCCCCTTTCGTTCAAAATTTCCATCTCCAATTGACCTGTCGGATAATAAGTTTTGTATTGGCCATCCAATAACCCGTTTATGTATTCAGCTTCTAATTTGAGATGCCCGTTTTCATAGTAGTGTCTCGTTCTTCCATTCGGTTTTCCATTTTTATAGATTATCTCTTCTTTCACCTTGCCATTTTCATAATAATCAAACACCGGTCCTGTAGGCAGGCCGTTTTTAAAGATAGTTGTGCTCTTTATTTTTCCTTCTTCATCAAATAGTTTTATCTGTCCTGCCAAGGTGTCGTTTTCAAAAGCAGCCTCTTGTATGATTGCTCCGCCAATCGCATAAATCCGCGTGGTTCCCTGTCTTCGGTTATTTTCATAATTTGTTACTCTCTGTAGAGTTCCGTCTGCATAATAGTTTTTGAAGGTTCCATTTTTCCTTCCTTCTTCAAAAAAACCGGTAATTATTACGTTGCCCGACAGGTCATACATTTTGTATTCGCCATCTATTTTAGAAGAATCGTTATTTAATATTTGATACTCTTCTTTCAACTGCCCTTTTTCATAGTAGGTAATTACTTTTTGAAGTTCCTGCGATTTCAAACAGAGTAGCGGAGATAAAGAAATGATTAGCAAGCAGATTCGCAGGTTCATATTCGTTCGGCTGAAGACAACACAATTATAAACGGTGGAGGGTCATAAAAAAGTATTAATAGTGAGAGTGGGGCTAATTGGGAGACCATTCTCTCCGGTATTAAAGGGTAACTCACGTTAATTATTGATTTTACCGGAAGTTTAGCCGATCAAGCCAACGTAAACATGAGAACACTGGATAAAGCACTTTGGCAGTATTCCAAAGAGCATCAGAAGTCTTTAACCTGAGCTATTTATAATTGACTTACTATCAGTTTATGAATTTCAAAAAAAACCTATACTTTTTCAATAACGATAGCTGAGGCTCCTCCGCCGCCATTGCATATTCCGGCACACCCTATTTTTCCATCTTTTTGGCTGAGTACTGAAATCAAAGTGGCAATAATTCTTGCTCCGGATGCACCTAGAGGATGACCAATGGCCACAGCCCCTCCGTTGACATTTAATTTTTCATTTTCCAGTCCGAGTTTCTCCTGATTGGCAAGTGCTACCACTGAAAATGCCTCATTCACTTCCCAGTAATCAACTTCTGATTGACCAACTCCGGCATGTGCAAGGGCTTTTGGAATTGCCAGGGAAGGGGCTGTTGTAAACCAAAGTGCTTCCTGTGCTGCATCTCCAAAACCTCTGATCTTAGCTAAAAGAGTAATTCCCAACTCTTTTGCTTTTTCTTTACTCACCAATACAAGGGCTGAGGCTCCGTCATTGATCGTAGATGCGTTGGCAGCAGTTACTGTTCCCTCTTTATCGAAAACAGGCCTCAAAGCAGGAATCTTGTCAAAGTTCACATTTCCGAACTCCTCATCCTCATCCATCATTACCGAAACGCCTTTTCTTTGAGGGATTTCTACCGGTATAATCTCATCTTTGAAAGCTCCTGACTTAGTTGTTTCTGCTACTCTTTTATAAGATCGGATAGCATATTTGTCTTGGGCTTCTCTGGAGATATTCATTTCTTTAGCCGTGTTCTCAGCACAGTTGCCCATCGGAAATCCATTATATACTTCCCATAGCCCGTCATGCATCAGTCCGTCTACCATTTGGCCGTGACCATATTTGTAACCAAATCTTGCTTTCGGTACATAGAAGGGTACATTGCTCATACTTTCCATCCCACCTGCCAAGACAACATCATTGATGCCTAGCATGATGGATTGAGCCCCCAGCATCACGGCTTTCATTCCCGAGGAGCACACTTTATTTACGGTAGTACATGGAACATTCTCGCCAATCCCTGCTCCAAGTGCAGCCTGACGTGCCGGGGCTTGTCCAAGATTTGCTGAGAGAACATTGCCCATGAAAACTTCCCGGATTTCTTTTGCGGCTATTCCTGCTTTTTCCAAAGCTCCTTTAATGGCGAAGGCTCCTAGCTGAGTAGCTGAAAAGCCGGCTAGTTTCCCTCCGAAACTACCGATAGGTGTTCTGACTGCCGATGCGATGTAAACTTCTTTCATTTTATGGATTTAATGGGTTTTTTATACTGTTCTGCTCAAATAGCATACTAATTGCTCTTCGGAGCTGAAAATTTTTTAAAATTATGCATTAAAATATAATAAATTACCAGTCAGGTTTTCCACTCGGAGGGCGTTTGGTTGCTTTTCTTTTTTGATTTTGTAAATATTTGATCTCGCTCTGGCGCATGGCTTCAAGAAGTTGAAGTGCCTTCTCTTCGCTAATGCCCATTTCTTTCAACTTCTCCCGGGTCATCTGCTCCTGTGATTTTTCCTGTTGTTGCTCTTCTTTTTCTTGCTCCTGCTGCTGTTTCTGCCTTTTGTCTTCTTCAGACTGATCCTGATTCTGACTTTGTTGATCTTTGTTCTCCTGCTTTTCGTCCTTGTTTTGCTGATCTTTGTTCTCCTGTTCTTTGTTCTTGTTTTGCTGATCCTGATTTTGTTGGTTTTTATTCTGCTCCTCGTTTTTATTCTCGTTCTGATCCTGGTTTTCTTTATTTTGATTTTGCTGCTGCTGTTCCTTTCGTTCTTCCAGCAACTTTTTTACCACCTCATAATTGTAGATTGCATCTTCATTAGCAGGGTTCGCTTTGATCGCAAACTTCAACTGTTGAAGAGATTGTTCCAGTTTACCGGCATCTTTACTCATTACTCCTAGTTGCTGATAAGCGATCGACTTCAGTTTCTTGTCAGAAGACATCCCAAGTTTCCCATAGTTTAACTTGGCACCGGAGGTATCTCCAAGATTGAAATAGGAATGCCCTAAGTTAAGTTTAATCAGGTCTTCATCAACATTTAGTGAATCCGAAAGAAGGCTATACTTTGCTGCCGCCAGCTTATAGTCTCCGGAGAGGTATGCTTTTTCTGCTTCTTTTTTAATTGAATTGATTTTCGCTATTTTCTTTGGGTCATTAGAAAAGAGAATCAATAATGTGATAAAGAATAATTTCATAATCTGATCAATCTTACACTAAATAATAAATCTATAATCATCAATATAAGTCCGGCTCCTAAGAAATAGAAATACCTGTTTTGAGTAGCATCAACTTTTTTCGCTTCACGAAGTTCACCTTCCAGCCTGTTGATAGCATTTATTAAACGTTGTGTATCGTTCCTGGATTCATTAATTTCGAAGTATTCACCGTTGGTATTGTCCGCCAAGTCCTTGAGGGAGGATGAGTTAAGCCTGGATATAACCTCTTTGCCCTTTCTATCTTTTTTGAAGCCCGATCTAATCGGGATTTTACTTCCTTTTTGAGTTCCAACACCTAGTGTGAATAATGATATACCTTCATTTTCAAGATCTTCCGCTACATTATCGGTATCATCACCAAAGTCCTCTCCGTCACTCAAAAGTATGACAATCTTTGTTTTAGACCTTGTCAAAATAGTATCCTCACTGGCAAGCTTTTCCATTGCTATTTCTAATGGAGGTCCAAAGTCAGTTCCGTAGTTTGGTACCATCTCCGTATTTAAAGTCTGTATAAAAAGGTTGAGGGCATTATTATCATAAGTCAGCGGACATTGCAGATAAGCTTCGCTGCTGAACATGATCAATCCTATTCGATCCGAGTTGAATGCCTCAACAATATTTTTTAGCTCGAATTTAACCTTGGCAAGCCTTGATGGTTGTACATCCGTTGCATTCATTGATTGACTCAGATCTATGCATATAAATATATCTTTCCCCACGGTCTTTATTTCCCTGGACGTTTCCCCAAAGCTTGGACCTAAAAGAGCGGTAACGATCAAGCCAAAATAAAGTGCGCGAAGAATGAATTTAATAATCACCCTTCTAGAAGGGAGTCCCAACTTACTGGTAGTACGAATAACCCTTACCAAAAACAAAAGATAGCATAGACTAAAAAGCCCAATAATGGTTAGCTCAAATGTGCCAAATGGATACACCCATTTCATGTGTGTGATATTGCTTTTTAATGGTATACATAAGAATTTGCACAAACTGCAAACTGAATGATACCATACGCTCATTCCAACCTCGCAAATCTAACAGATGAGATGACTTGATGAATTTTTCTTTTTACATATTAACAATTTTTAAAAAATAGACCCCTTCCATAGCACTTAAATATTCGGAGGTGTATTACAAAGTATGAAGGCTCAATCTATAATTGATTTGATTTTCCATCTTTTTTGAAAAACAACACGTTTCGCCTAAAGGCTCGCCTTATCCGGTGTTTTAACCGACAGTTGTTCCTTCAATGCCCTTGCCTATTAGGTGATTGGTGCCACTAAATACCCGCTATAAAACGCTTCCAATTTATCCGTCAGTAGACCACCCCATTTTATGCCTAGTGCCTTTATTTTACACCCTAACGCACTGACGATCTTTTCATTGCGTTTGCCCAGACCCATGCGACAGGCTCTCTACTCTCCCGCAGATTTCGCTGATTGACGCAGACGTGTTTTGGTGAAAAAATGAACCATTGTTTATGGCTTTTATTCCTTACATAAGTCCAAAATTCATCGACTTCCAATTTATCGTAAAAGCTACGCTTGGGCTGCATGGATAACTGTTGGCTTTCTAAGGTTTTCAATACTTTTCCAAGCGAGATGCCCAAAATAACACTTATATCTTTGATGCCACAACCTCTCACAAACATCTTTATAATCAGGGCAATAGTAGTAGAATGAGTTCCTTCTATAGCTCAAAGCATGGTCGCCTATAAACGGACGGGAGCAGACATTGCCTAACTAATTTTGCTTTTTAGTTTTTCCCGTTTTTGACTATCTTTTTACCCTTACATTGAGGGCAGGTTAGTGTGATTTGTAGTTTCATTAGCTTTGAGCATTAATTTTTACGCAAATTTGTTCTTTTTGAAGAAATTAAAAATCATACTGTTTGTAACGGTACCTTTTTTTCAATTCTACTTAATCTAAGTCTATCACCATAGGTGTCATAGCAGGAATTTCTAAAGTGCCATTAAATTGAATTTCTTCTCCACTTAAAATTTCCACCCCTGACTCATTCCCATTGATTAACTGACTGAATCTATTCAACTCCAAAGTAGTATCTTCCTTGCTTTTGCTCAAAACAATCATGACTTTATCACTTTCATTATACCGAAAAAGAACATAGATCCCATTCTTAGGATTGTAATGCAAGAGTTTTCCATAATGAACCGCAGATTGATTTTTTCTCCAATGAAGGATCTTTTTAAAAAAAACTTGGGCTTCTTTTTGCTGATCTGTCAATCCTTCTCCCGTCATTGCATTAACTTTATCTCCGTGCCAGCCTCCCGGAAAGTCGCTTCTTATGATCCCATGCTCTTCACTATTCGGGTTTTTCATTAACACTTCAGTACCATAATAAATCTGAGGTGTTCCTCTCACTGTAAGTAAATAGGTAATGCCTAGTTTAAAGAGGTCAAAATCTTCATTCACCTGAGTGAAGAAACGATTCATGTCATGATTATCGGGGAAAACAACCAATTCTTCAGGGTTGGCATATTGGAAATCTAAAGCAAGTGTTGCGTAGGCTTGCACCCACCCTGACCATTTACTTTCTTCTTCATTTAAAGCAACAGAAACACTCTTTTGTAGTGGAAAATCCATCAAACTGGGCAAGCAGGACACATAACCATTTGGATTTTTTTTACCTTGCTGCCAAAAAGCGACAATAGCCGGATCTTTATGCCACTCTTCTCCTACGGTATTGAAAGTAGGGTATTCATCTTGCAATTGACATGTCCAATTTGCCATGAAGTCCTTGTCAGGATAAGGGTAAGTATCCATTCTAATTCCATCTATTCCGGAGTATTCTATCCACCATATAGAATTTTGAATTAAGTATTTGGCCATAACTTCATTCTTTTGATTTAAGTCTGGCATTGTTGGAACAAACCATCCATCACTAAACTCTTTCAGATCTATTTCAGCAATGTATGGGTCTTGGACGGACGTTTTTCTATGTGTAGTTATTTGGTAATCCTCATTGTGTATATTTTCTTGACCCATGTTTTTCTCTTGATAATTAAACCAGTCGGAAGCAGGCACATTCTTCATCCACCAATGTTCAGACCCACAATGATTGACAATCATATCCATGATTACTTTGATGCCCTTCTTATGTGCTTTTTTAACCAGTTCAACATATTGTTCATTCGTTCCGAATCGCTGATCTACCTTATAAAAATCAGTGGTAGCATATCCATGATAAGAATATTGAGGCATGTCATTTTCAAGAACAGGATTTATCCATATTGCCGTAAAACCCATTTCCCTGATATAATCCAGGCTCTTACTCAAACCTTCAATATCTCCACCATGTCTTCCACCTTGGAATGTTCGGTTTGGCTTTTCCTTCATCCCATCAATTGCATCATTTTCAGGATTTCCATTTACATATCTATCAGGCGTTATCAAATAGAGGACATCTGAAGGTCCAAAGCTATTTCTTGTGATGTAATCGGGGTTCCTTTCTTTGATTTCATAGTTTATTTCTTCCTTTAGCTTACCATTCTTAATCAGTTTAATCTTGAAAGTTTGCGATTGCACATTTTGCCCAATGATTATATCTAATACAAGGTAATTGTTGTTTTCTAAACAACGATAAGAGGCCAATTTTACCTCTGACCCTTCAAGAGATATAAAAATCAAAAGGGCTTCAAATTTCAAACTCTTCAAGGAGAAAAAATATTTGAAGTAGCAGAAGTAATGAGCTTAGGGAAGGAAGTTTTTAATGATATTGCTAATTTCCAATCATGGTTGAGCACTCCTTCTCATGCATTAGGTAACGTAAAACCTATTGAATTACTTGACACTTCATACGGTATTGAAATTGTAAAAAGTGAATTGCATGCAATTGAATATGGAGTATTTGCATAATGCTAGTATATAGATTGTCCAAAGAAAAATGTAAAGAAGATTTGTCTGGCGATGGAGCTTCATACGGTGTTAATCACAGATGGAACACCAAAGGAACAAACTTACTCTACACTTCTTCCTCGAGAGCATTGGCTTGTTTGGAAGTAGCGGTTCATATTCCTTTAGGGCTACTACCTAAAAGTGGGGATTATCATATGATGAGCATTGATATTCCTGACAACATAAAAATTTTTGAACCTCCCTTAAACTTATTGCCAACAGCTTGGAATAGCAGACCAGTTCGCCCTGAAAGTCAAGATTTTGGAGACCAATTTGTTGCAAAATGTAAATTCGCTATTTTGAAAGTACCTAGTATTGTTGTGGCAGGAGATTACAATTATCTTATCAATCCTAAGCATTATGATTTTAAAGAAATTAAACCCACCCTGACTGAACCGTTCCCTTTCGATCCAAGACTTTTAGGATTAAAGTAAAAGTGTCATCCTAAAATAACGCTAACAAGCAGTATAAGTCATGGCGATTTTGTGGGACACGAAGCTCTAGTGCATTCTGGAAACCCCGCCAATTCTGTAAATTAGCCTTTGGTAAAATAAAAAAGTAAAGCCCGTTTCACAGAATTGGCTATTTTGCGCCTGAAACTATAGAATACACCAATCGCCACGTATTCATACTGGGGCGCTAGGCGTAGGCTATGAAAAAGTAGAAGAAGAAGGTGAGTGGGAAACTGTTGGAGAGGGAATACATAAGAACATTGGCCGATTCGCACCCTAGTCAAATATATCTATGGTGCGGGTTTTGAAAGCCGGGGTATTTTTACTGTCGGCATATTTTATATATTTAGTGTAGGAAAAGAGAAAGAAGAATAACTACTGCCTATGATCAATTACGAAAATTTAATTAAGCCGATCAAAATAGCCGTGCTGGCAGACGTGCCCGAGAAAGAGCCCACACACGCACAGGTATTGGGTACGGATCTGGTGATCATTAAATACGGTGAAGAGGTATCTGTTTTATATGGAAGGTGTCTGCACAGAGGGGCTTTACTTTCAGATGGATTTATTGACGGGAAAAATCTGATGTGCGGCGTTCATCACTGGGACTACCGGTTTGATACCGGAGTGAGCGAATATGCACCGAATGAAAAGTTGAGAAAGTTTAAGCATTCTATCAAAGATGGGGAGTTATTTGTCTCTCAGGGAGAGATCGAAGAGTTTGAGGATAAAGAAATTCCACCTCGTTTTAACGAGGATGAATACTTAGGGAAATATCAGGATACCCGTCCGGAGGCACCGGAACCTTACAATCGTTACATCCAATCACTGGCAAAAAATGGATTGACCCAATTTGGACATCATGGTCAGACGACAGCGATGGGTGTGGAGAGGGATTTGCTGCCCGGTTGGAATGCCATTCAATTTCTACCTGCTCAGCTAAGTAATAAGCCTTTATTGGATGATGATTATGTAGATCCGTGTGTGATCATCGGACCCAATGCAAAGAAGCCGCTGAAGTTGAATATTCCATTATTCGTTTCGGACATGTCTTTCGGAGCACTTTCCGGAGAGGCGAAGCTGGCACTTTCGAAGGGAGCAGAAATGGCCGGAACGGGTATTTGCTCCGGAGAGGGTGGAATGCTGGAAGATGAGCAACAGGCAAACTCAAGGTATTTTTACGAATTAGCATCAGGCAAATTCGGCTTTGAATGGAGCAAACTAAGGAAAGTTCAGGCCTTTCACTTCAAAGGAGGTCAGGGAGCAAAAGCAGGAACGGGAGGACACCTTCCGGGACACAAAGTGGTTGGTGAGATTGCCCGGGTAAGAGGTCTGGAAGAGGGAACGTCAGCCGTCAGTCCGGCTACTTTTACCGATTTGCACACTGCCCGGGAGTTCGCAGCATTTGCTGACAAGGTGAGAGATGAGACCGGAGGCGTACCGGTCGGTTTTAAGATCGCCGCTTCAAGAATAGAAGAAGACATTGACTTTGCGTTGGAGGCAAGTGCTGATTACATCATTCTGGACGGTAGAGGCGGCGGAACGGGTGCAGCACCCATCGTGCTTAGAAACCATATCAACGTACCAACCATCCCCGCCCTTGCAAGAGCAAGAAAGCACTTGGATAAAGTCGGTGCTGAAGGAGTGAGCCTGATCATCACAGGCGGTTTGAGAGTGCCTTCGGATTTTGCCAAAGCGATGGCGATGGGAGCAGATGCAGTGGCGGTTTCAAATGCTGCTCTCCAGGCTATAGGTTGTCTGGGAATGAGAGCATGCCATACGGATAACTGTCCGGTTGGAATTGCAACGCAAAAGGAAAATCTGAGGGCACGATTGATCATTGAAAAATCCGCAGAAAGACTATCGAATTTTTTCCGTGCATCCAGCGATTTGATGAAAGTGATTTCCAGGGCACTGGGTCATAAAGCATTGGTTGATATGAGTATGGAAGATTTATCCACATTTGATTATGAAATGTATAAATTGACAGGTATTAAATATGCAGGAATAAACTCATGATAATGATCGTAGATATATTCTTAGGTACATTAGTGATTTATTTGATCATTGGTGTGCTCTTCAGTATTTACTTCTATGCAAAAGGAAGTGTACGGATTGACGAAGGAGTGAAAGGAACTCCCTGGCATTTTAAGTTAATTATT